>NZ_JBHUHX010000023.1:0-17064 GCF_042682685.1 Thiorhodococcus fuscus | reverse complement strand
CGTGGCTGCCGGGATTAAATTCGCCAGGGAATCTCATGAATTATGAAGTTGTGTGTAATGAGATGCACTTACCCTTACCCGATTGGGGCTAAGCGCACCCCAATGAAAAAGTGGTGAGCTTATGCCAGAACTCGCCAAAGGATCGTGGTGGAAGGTAGATGATTTCTCCGAGCGCCTGAAATGCCAAGAAGATAATAGCCGACCCGCTAGCAAATGAGATGCTGTAAAGCTGCAGCATCCGGGAGGACGGCGATGGCGCTGCTCGGCGTTGGGCAACAACGAAGACGATAAAAAGAAGAGTGATCGACAAGAGCGCCGTGCCAGATACGGCCTGGCGAATCCAAAGATAGGCGCCACACTCGTAGAAGCCCAGAAACGCACCAGCGCCCGACGCGCACAGAACGGTGACAGCGGCGATCCGTTTTGTGGGGGACATGGCTTTTTAGCCTCAACGCTCAGAATAACGTGACCGAAAACCGCGCAGAACGGCGTTGGAATCTGGCACTCCGCCAACCGTAACAACCGCGCCGATGGACGAGATCGTGTGTCGCGCCCGCTTCGCCAAGGATGCGGAGGTCGGCGGATTGCTGTTCTGCCCTGGAATCGCCGGTTTCGATGCCATGCGCTCACTGGCGGCCGCATGAGGGGCTGCGTCTACCTATCCTCAGTCATCCGGCCTTTCAGGGCAGCTTCTGTCTGCATCCGGACACTGGGCTGTCGCATGGCGTGCTGTTCGGCCAGCTCAATCGATTGGCGGGAGCCGATGCCACCATCTTTCCGACCTGGGGCGGGCGTTTCTCCTTCACCCGAGACGCGTGTCTGGACCTGATCGCTGGCACGGTCCGTCCGATGGGGACGGCGAGGTCGATCTTTCCTGTGCCGGCGGGCGGGATGCGGTTGGATCGCGTGTCCGAGATGTGCGCGTTCTACGGCCCGGACGTCATCCTGCTCATCGGGGGCGATCTACAGGCCCATGGCGGAGATCTGGTCGCGAGCTGCCGAAGGTTCGTCGAGTTGGCCCGTCATTCCTCCGAGTCCGGCGCGATGCGGTCGATGTAATAGAGCGCGGCGATCAGAATGATGCTGGAGATGGTCATGAGGTGCGGACCGAACAGCCAGAAGACCAAGGGGATGGCGAGATAATAGGTCCGCATGCCGATGCTGTAGAAGCCGCCCGCGCGATTGAGATGATTGGCGACCTGCTCCGGGTTGATGCCTGGCGGTCGCAGTTCCGGCGGGACCGAGATCTGGAAGCCGACGTGGTTGTAGAGCCGCACGGACATGCCGAAGCTGAAGAAGGCCACGATGAAGTCGATCAGCAGGGCCATGAGCTTGGTCGCGCGCAGTCCGGGATGATTGGATCCGAAGGCGTTCAGCGCGTGCCAATTCTCCGCGATCTTGTCGGCCTCCTCGCTGAGACTCAGCACGCCCATCGCCAGGATGATGGCGGTCGAGGCGAAGAAGGTCGCCGCCATCGTCGAATTGCGCAGCGTTTGAACCCCGAGAATCTGCAGGCCGGGCTCGCCCATGATGTGATGGACCCAGGCGGTGCGGGCCTGTCGATTGACGCTCTGGATGGTGCAGCGCGGATTGCGCCGAACGCACCAGGTGAGTGCGATGTGGTATCCGGCCACGATGGCCAGGCCGGTGCCGACCCACAGAATGTCGCCGCCGTATTCGTTCCACCATACGTTCATGTCGTCGATTTCCGATCGGGCCGTCCGGTGTGGACGGCGATGCCTGAATCACTCGATCTGGGTCTGAATGCGTTCCGGTTCCAGGTTTGGGTGATCTCCAGAAAACGGTCTCAGTGCTGACATCGGTCGCAGAAAAAGCTCGATCGCTGTCCGATTCGGACCTGGTGGATCGGTGCGCCACAGACCTTGCACGGCTCGCCCGTCCGACCGTAGACCCGAAGCGACTGGGCGAAATAGCCGGGACGTCCGTCCTCCCGGACGAAATCTCGCAGCGTCGTTCCGCCCTCTTCGATCGACGCCAGGAGCAGCGCGCGAATCGCCTCGACGAGGCGTCGATAGCGCTCCAGTCCGATCGCGTTGCAGGGACTGGCGGGAAGGATACCGGCCAGGAACAGCGATTCGTTGGCATAGATGTTCCCTACGCCGACGACCACGGTCGCGTCCATGATGAAGGATTTGACGGCGACCCGCCGCTTTCGACTCGATCGGTAGAGATGATCGCCATCGAATTCGGGGTCCAGTGGTTCCGGTCCCAGGTCGCGCAGCAGCCGATGCTCGACCTTCAGCGTGTCCGGCGTGTCTGGCGTCCAGAGAAAGATCCCGAACCTGCGCGGATCATGGAAGCGCAGACAGCGCCCATCGGTCAGGATCAGGTCCAGATGATCGTGGCGTTTCGGCGGGCTCTCGGCTGGAACGACTCGGAGGCTTCCTGACATCCCGAGATGGACGAGCAGGGTGCCGCGTTCGAGCTGGATCAGCAGATACTTGCTGCGCCGCGAGAGCCCGAGAATCGACTGACCGCCGACCCGGTCCGCCATCTCGGACGGAATCGGGAGACGCAGCCGGGTCTCGCGGACTAGCAGGCGTTCGATACGCCGCCCTTCCAGGTGCGGGCGAATGCCACGCAAGGTGGTTTCGACCTCGGGGAGCTCCGGCATCGGGTTGGTTACTGTTCGACCTGCGGGTCGGGCGCGAAGGGATCCTGCCCGATACCGTAATCCGCCGCCGAGCCGGGCGAGGAGAGGCCGCGCGCTCTCGGACGAGGCCGCACCACGGGCGGGGCCTCTCCGTGCGGTGTCAGCCGGACCTCCGGTGGGGCCCCGAGCTCGATGTCGCCCGGAACGATCGCGTCCGGGTCGGCGGTCGGGGCGTAGAGTCCCTCGGATTTGGGTATGGGCATCACCGGATCGTCGTCCTCCTGAAGCGGGGCGAAGACCTCCTCCGGATCGATCGGCATCTCGTCCTCTGGCCCGAAGTCATCCAGTGATGTCTCGGGCGACGCCGGGGTTGGATCGACCGCTGTCGGGTTCTCGGGCAGGTCCGGCGCCGAGCCGAGAATATAGAGCAGATGCTGATCTGGTCTTGCCCAGAGTCTGCGGTCCGGGGAGACCTGAAAGTTCAGTGCGTCGCCATCCGCAGCCTCCAATTCCACCGGCATGCCGTTGAAGCTGGCGGGCAGCGGCTCCACTCGCTCTGCGGTCAAGGAGTCCACGTCGCTAAGCGCCTTCGCCGCGAGCGGAACGCCGGCGATCCGTCCGAAGACGGGCGCGAAGCCGCGCGGCAGCAAGCGGCGAGACACATAGGCGGTCACCGGTGCGATCAGCGCGGGATAGAATTGATCGTTGATGAGACTCACGATCCCATCGGCCGAGACATATCGGTGTTGTCCGAGCGGATCGATCCCGCCGAAGGCCAGTTCCAGGGTGTCCAGTCTCAGACGCAGCCGTGTCGTGTCCAGGCCCAGCTCTCCGAGCGCGGCGGCGTCCTCCGGGAAGCTCCGATAGACGGGGGTCGACAGGAGTCCGAGCAGGCGCTCGACCTGGGCCGGTTCGGCATCGACCTGTAGCGGCGCTTCCATCCGCCAGCCATGCCCGCTGCGTCCGAGCCGGATCAATGGATCCCCGTCGCGCGCGATCTCGATCAGTTGAAGGTTGGATGCATCCAGGTCCGTGAGTCTGGAACCGGATTCGGTCCGAGTCAGTTCGTCATGGACGCGAATCCCCAACGCGATCACCGCCAGGGCCAGGATGAGATTCACCAGCCAGCGTCCCTTCACCGTCCCCTCCAGCGATACCAACGTATCGAGAATCCAGTGGCCACGAAGAGCCCTGGCAGCAGGATCAGCGCCCCGACTCCGATCAGCATGCGCTCGGCCGCAGTCAGCTCCAGCGCCTCGGCCGCCTGAGGCGGTGGCGGCAGTTCGAGCAAGGGTTCGTCACCGCTCAGCCACTGGAAGAGTCGCATCCCCAGCGCGCGATTGCCGTGACTGCCGATCTGGGCATTGCTCAGGAAGTCGCCGTCGCCGACGACCAGGACCCGCTGCTCCTGATCCGATCCGGGTAGATTGCGCGTCAGCCCCAGAACCACGGCGAGCGGACCGGCCTGCTCGCCGACCACCTCGTCGCGAACGATCTTGCCTTCCAGCTTGCCCGTTTCGTTCCAGCTTTGGCTGCCGGTGGAGAGAAAGGTCGAAAGCGTCCAGCCTGGGGCGGCCTTGGCCTCGAAGGCCAGGCATCCCGGCAGGAGTGCCGGCGTGCTGAGTCCCTCGGCGAGCGAATCCGAGGGGTAGTCCGCGACCACGGCCACGGCCGGCGTCTCCACGCCCATCATCGAGGAGTCCGCATCGACGATCACGCCGGGCAGGATGGACAGCCCCAGTTGAGACGCCAATGGCTGGAGTCCGTTCAGTGGGCCTGGATCCATCAGCCACAGGAGTTTTCCTCCGCGATCCAGGTAGCGCATCAGGCTCTCGATCTCGCCTGGAAAGAGAGCGATGGTCGGGGTCGAGAGCACCAGGAGACGGGTGTTGTGCGGGATCTCGGGGATGGTCGCCAGATCCAGCGGGCGGGCGAGAAAGCCCTGTTCGCGCAGTTCCTGACCCAGGCGCCCCAGGTCCGTGCCGCTACCGCCCTGGATGGAGCGTTCGCCATGTCCCTCGATCACCGCCACCCAGGGCGAGCGGGTCTCGGTGAGGCGCGCGATCGCGGCCGAGATGGAACGTTCGTTCAGTTCCTTCAGCGTCTCGCGCCGTCCCTGATATTCGAGAAGGACCTGACCGACCAGTGTGACCTCGGCATCGCGCGCCCGCTCGGGGAAGAGCTGCGGATCCAGATAGGAGACCCGCATGTCCGGCAGGGCCTGGCGGTAGCGCGACAGCAGACGCTCGATGGCCTTGCCGAGCGGCGTCTCCTCGGGCGAGAAGACGGTCACGCGCAGCGGGCCGTCCAGACGCTTCAGAATCGCCAAGCTCTGCGTGGTCAGGCTGTTGGCGGCCGACCGGGTCCAGTCCCAGTAATGGTCGTGGCGCGCGATCAGCCAGCCGGATCCGATCGTCAACGTCAGAAGCAGCAGGGCGAAGGTCAGATCGGCCAGTGCCCATTCCAGCCGTTGCAGCCGATGCCAGATCTGTTGGGTGAGTTGCTTCATTGCAGACGAAGATTGGCGAGCCGACGGTGCGTCAGGGCGAGGAAGAAGAGCGTGAAGAGCCCGAAATAGGCCAGGTCGCTCGCCCGTATGGCACCGAGCAGGAACCAGAAGAGATGCTCATTCCAGGACAGCCAGCCGAACAGCGACAGGGTCTGGTTGCCGATGGACTCGGCGCGTCCGATCACCGAGAGCAGCAGCAGCAGACCGAACCCGATCAGGACCGATGCCCCCGGCTGGGTGGTGAGACTGGATCCATAGAGCCCGATGGCGCAGAACATGGCGGCGGCCAGCCAGAGCCCCAGCGTCGCGGCGGCCAGATGGCCCGCATCCAGATCCGCGATGCCGCTCAGCATGACCAGATTCGCCGCCGGCAGCAGACAGAGCGGCGTGATCAGCAACAGCAGCCCCAGGAATTTGCCGATGACGGCCTCGCTCAGCCGAACCGGCGACGCGCCGATCAGGTCGAAGCTGCCCTCGCGGAATTCGGCGCTCAGCATCCGCATCGCGAGCAAGGGCGCGGCGAGCATGGCGACGATGGCCGCAAAGCCGAACAGATTGAGCGCGAGTTCCTGCGTCAGGCTGGCCACTCGCTCGTCGGCCGAGAGGCCGGTGAAATCCTCGATGACCTTCAGATAGATCCAGGCGAGCACGATCTGTCCCGCCGCCAAAAGCACCCATATGAGTGGCGTGACCAGTCCGCTACGTACCTCGCGACCGGCGATTGCTCCGATCATACCCGCTCCTCCACGCCGATCAGGTCGAAGAAGACCCGCTCCAGATCACTATGTTCGGGCACGAATTCAAGCAGCCCGAGGCCGGCCATGACGATGGAGCGCGACAGGTCGGCCGGACTGCCCAGCGCGTCGAGTGCGATCCGGTAGCGGTCGCCTCCGATCGCCTCGGCGCTCAGGACGTGCGGAAGGATCAGCAGCGCGCTCGCGTCCGAGGTCGGCGTGAGCCGGACGCGCCACTGGTTGCTTCCAGGCGGCGAGTACAGGTTGGCGTCGAACTGGATGCGGCCCTGGTGCATGATGATCGCCCGGTCGCAAACGGCCTGCACCTCGCCGAGCAGATGACTGGAGAGGATCACTCCGCATTCCTGGGCCAGATTGCGGATGAGGGTGCGCAACTCCCGCATCTGAAAGGGATCGAGTCCCTCGGTCGGTTCGTCCAGGATCAGCAGCTTCGGGCGATGGAGGATGGCCTGGGCGATCCCCAGTCGCTGCCGAAATCCCTTGGACAGTTTGGCGATCAGGCGGTGACCGCAATCGTCCAGTCCACAACGACGCTTCGCCTCCGCGACCGCCTCCGGGATGCGCCGTCGCGGCAGGCGATGGAGCCGGGCGCAGAAGTTCAGATATTCGTCGACGCGTAGTTCGGGATGGAGCGGAGGGCGCTCGGGCAGATAGCCCAGAAGGCGTTTCGCCTTCAGTGGATGCCGGGAGAGGTCGATGCCCTTGATCTCGATTCGGCCGTGGGTGGGCGCGAGCATCCCGGACAGCATCCGCAGGCAGGTGGTCTTGCCGGCACCGTTCGGTCCGAGCAAGCCCAGCACCTCTCCGGTGTCCAGGCAGAAGTTCACGTCGGAAAGCGCCTGCTGGCTTCCGAATCGTCTGGAGAGATCGGTGACGCGAACGAGGGTGTCCATGGGCACGGGAAGATAACCGGTCCGAGCCCGCTTGCCAAACCCGATGGAAGGGAGCGCCGATTGTTGCTGGATGAACTGGAGTGAATGGCCGTCCTTGGCCGAGTCGATGTGCGTGGGACGATCGGATTTCGATCGATGATTAGGACGTCTTCGACCTGGGTGTCGCGCAAGGCGACACCCGCTCGCTGGTCGAGGGCGTCAACCGACCCACTCGTAGATTTCGATCGAGGCGGGATCGCAACTGCAACAGCCGCTGCAGGGCGTGTTGGAGGGAAGCTTACGGATGCGCCCTTTTCGCTCCAGTGTCTGGAGCATCCCGCGCAGGGCCTCCGGATCCGAGTCGAACCGATGCGACAGATCGCGCAGGGCGGCCCGCCCGTTGTCTTGCAGGTAGCGAGAGAGTTCGGACACGATCATGCATACACCTCAGACAGTCTCATGCGCCAGGCCACGGCTCTGGAGGTCGCGCCGCGACCACCAGCGCATCGTCACCACGCTACCGATGAAGACCGCCAGCATGACCCCGATCCAGGTTGCGGAACTCGCTGGATCGCGCGAGAAGATTGCGGCCTGGTAGAAGATGGTCGCGCTGACGTAGCCCAGTCCGGTGGTCCAGGCCGCTGCGAACAGTGTCCAACCCGGCGAGGTCTCGCGATAGATGGCCGCGATGGCCGCTACACAGGGCGCGTACAGCAGAATGAAGAGCAGATAGGCGAAGGCTCCGGCCGCGCCGTCGAATCGGGCCGCCATGGCACCGAAAGTCGTGGTGGTTACCGCCTGCTCCTCGGCCGCGAGCTCGGGGTTATCGACATCGCCGATGTTGAGTCCGAGCGGATCCGACCAGCCGCCCAGGGCATCGCTCAGGTTCGCCGGAATGGTCGAGACGGCTTCCGACAGGCCGGCGGCCATGTCGTAGCCGCCCTCCTCTGCATCTTCGGCCCCCGCGTCCGTGCCTGCATCCTGGGTGCCCAGGGCCGAGTAGGTCGCGTCGAGCGTGCCCACCACGGCCTCCTTGGCCAGGATGCCGGTGAAGATACCGACCGTCGCTGGCCAGTTCTCCTCGTTCAGGCCCATGGGCGCGAAGGCGGGTGCGATCGTGCGTCCGATCTCCGCGAGCATGGAGTGATCGGTGTCCTCGTTACCGAAGGTTCCGTCGGTGCCCATGCTGTTGAGCACGTTGATGACCAGGACCATCGGCACGATGACCCGGCCCGCGCGCACGACGAAGCCCTTGGTGCGATCCCAGGTGCGCAGAACGACACCCTTGATGGTCGGCAGATGGTAGGGCGGAAGCTCCATCACGAAGGGTGCGGCCTGCCCTTCGAGCAGGGTGCGCTTGAGGATGAATCCGGTCAGCACGGCCGCCGCGATGCCGATCAGATAGAGTCCGAAGACGATGTTCTGACCGCCGGTCGCGAAGAAGGCGGCGGCGAAGAGCGCGTAGACGGGCAGCCGCGCGCCGCAAGACATGAAGGGCGCCATCAAGACCGTCAGGATGCGATCACGCTGATTCTCCAACGTGCGCGCGGCCATGATGGCCGGCACGTTGCACCCGAATCCGACCAGGAGCGGCACGAAGGACTTACCCGGCAGACCGATGGTGCGCATGAAGCGATCGACGACGAAGGCCGCCCGCGCCATGTAGCCGGAATCCTCCAGGACCGACATGAAGAGATAGAGGAAGGCGATGATGGGGATGAAGGTTGCGACCACCTGAATGCCGCCGCCAATCCCATTGGCGACGCCGATGACGAACCACTCCGGCGCTCGGGCTGCGGTCAGGAAGGCGGACGTGCCCTCCACGAAAATGGTTCCGGCCGCGATGTCGAAGAAGTCGATGAAGGCACCACCGATATTGATGGTGAACATGAACATCAGATACATGACGAACAGGAAGATGGGGATGCCAACCATGCGGTTGAGCATCACCCGGTCCAGCCGATCCGACAGCGTTCTGGACGCCTGCCCCGGCTGAGTCACGCAGGACTGAGTCACTTCATGGGCGTAGCCGTAGCGCCCGTCGGCGAAGAGGATGTCCGCATCCTCCGCGTCGTCGCCGAGCAGTGTGCGGATCTCCTCGCGTTCGACCTTGTCCCCCACCAGCCGGATTGCGAGATCGTCGCCCTCGATCAGACGCGAGACGAGCCAGCGCGTCGGATCGCCCTGCGCCTCGGCGATCGGCTTGACCCTGGATTCGAGCGCGGCGATCGCATCCTCCAGCTTCTGGCCGTAGGTCACGGGCGTGGGGAGCGTCCAATGGCCCTTCGTCACCGCCTGAGCCGCGTCCAATAGGGTCTGGCGCAATTCCTTGACCCCCTTGCCGTCCGCCGCGACGACCGGGACGACAGGGCAGCCGAGTTGGGTCGAGAGCCGTTCGAGATCCAGCGTCTGACCGCGCTCCTCGGCGACGTCCATCATGTTGAGCGCGACGACGATGGGGCGACCCATCTCGATCAACTGGGTCGTGAGATAGAGGTTACGCTCCAGATTCGCCGCATCCAGGATGTTCAGGATCAGGTCCGCCTCGCGGGCATGGACGAAGTCCCGAGCGATCCGCTCATCCAGTGATACCGCGTGGTCGGACACGTCCAGCGAGTAGGTTCCGGGCAGATCGACCAACTCGAAGTCTGCGTCGCCGAACCGATATCGGCCGATTTTGCGTTCCACCGTCACGCCCGGCCAGTTGCCAACGCGCTGCTTGGAGCCGGTTAGGGCATTGAATAGGGTCGTCTTACCGCAGTTCGGGTTGCCGACGACGCCGATCGTATAGCTGTTCTTCATCGTCAGATTCGCTCCATGTCCAAGACGCCCGCCTCAGTGCGCCGCAGGCTGACCGATGTTCCTCGCACCCGGATCTCGAGCGGATCGCCCAGCGGTGCGACTCGCACCACCTCCAGCGTCACGCCCGGAGTGATGCCCATGGAGAGAAGCTTGCGCCGATAGGCGCCCCCGCCGGCCTGAAAGCCGAGAACGCGACCACTGTCGCCAACCGTGAATTCTTTGAGTGTCATCGTTATCCACCGCTCGCTGTCACAAGGATTTTCGTCGCCATTCCACCCCCGAGTGCGATCCGGATCTCGCCCCGAGCGACCACCAGTCCGCCGCCTTGGCGCTGGATGATCCGCAGTTCGGTTCCCTGATTCAGACCCAGTTCGGTCAGGCGCATGATCAAGCCCTTTCCGCCCAACAGTGACTGAATCCGCACGCGATCCCCGTCGTTCGCCATCATCAGCGGGAACGGCTTGCCGGCGTCGATTCGGTCTGGGCTGCTCGGAGTGGTTAGGGGATCCCTCGAAACGGATGTGTCGAGGTCATTGGGGCAGAGAGCGATGGATTGAGTCATGGACAGGGCACATCGGGGATCTGATCGTAAACAAGAAGGATTCTTATTCTATGGCGCGCTATACGCAAATGCAAATACCACTCAATAAGTTCGTGTGGATTGGTGGTACGCTCGCATGGAGCTACAGGGAGCGACGGCACGTCAGAGGTAGTTGGAAACAGGAGCCCGCAGGTGCGGGCCGGTCGAACGGGAGATCCGGGGGGTGTGTCGTCGGCTCGGCCTGTCAATCCGTGCTCGGATTGCAGATCGCCTCGTAGAGGGCCGAGTAGTCCAGGGCCTCGCATCCCAGCTCCTCGGCTTGAATGCAGGCGGATTCGATGGCGGAGGTCAGGCGGGTGTCGAGCCCGTTCTCTTGCGCGACCCGGCGGAAGAGACTGACGTCCTTGTGCAGATGCTTGAGCGTGAAGTTGGCGGAGCGGTAGTCGTGGCTCAGGTATTTGTCGAGCTTCTTGTCGAAGGTCTTGGCGTAGAGCGTGCTCGTGCGCAGCAGCCCCATGAACTGCTCGACATCGATATTTTCCTGGCGCACGAGTGCGAGACTGAGTGAGAAGGTTGCGGTCAGGCCGGCAATCAATTGGTTCATCGCCAGCTTCATGGCGGCGCCCTGCCCCAGGTCGCCGATCCGTTGCGGGTCGCGACTCAGGTCCTTGAAGACAGGCATACACTGCTCGAAGAGGTCTGGATCGCCGCCGGCCATGAGGATCAGGTTGCCCTCGCGCGCCTCCGGTAGGCTACCGAGCACCGGGGCCTCCAGGTATTCGGCGCCCAGGGTGGCAAGGTGCGCGCCGATGTCGCGGCTCTCGCGCGGTGAGATGGTGCCCATCTGGACGATCAGACGCCCGTGGAGCTGATCGGCCTCCGTGCCGACGAAGAGCGTGTCGCGGATGGCCTCGGCGTCGCTCAGCAAGAGGAAGGTCACATCGCTTCCGGTGATTGCCAGCTCCGGCCGATCGACGAGCATCAGCCCACGGCGACGGGCCGCCTCGGCGCCTTTTTGTCCACGGTTCCAGCAGAGGACCTCCCGCCCTTGGCGTTTCAGCCGCAGCGCGATCTCGGATCCCAATAGCCCCATTCCCAATACGGCGGTTCTCATCGCATGGACTCCAGTGTGTTTGCGGCCTCCAGTGACCGATGCCGAGCCGAGGTCGTCGTCTGGTCGGTGGAATTCTGTCGGAGACGCTCTGGGGCCCTTGCGTTGAATGCTAACGCGTCTGGCGTAACCCTTTAATGACGTTCGTCGTCTCCGGGCGGACACCACGCCAGAGAAAGAAGGATTCGGCGGCCTGCTCGACCAGCATGCCGAGACCATCCAGGGCGCGTTTGGCCCCGTGCTCCGCGCCCCAGCGGCAGAAGGCCGTTGGCGCGTCTCCATAGAGCATGTCGTAGGTCCAGCCTCCGGTTGCAAGACAGTCGTCCGGGATGGGAGGAACCGCGTCGCTCAGACCGGCGGATGTCGCATTGATGATGAGGTCAAAACGCTCGCCCGCAAGCTGGTCGAGGCCGCGCCCCTCAACTGGACCGAGTGTGGCGCCGAGTTCGGCCAGCTGCTGGGCCTTGGCGGCCGTGCGGTTGGCGATCAGCAGTCGGCCGAGACCGCTTTCGAGCAGGGGCAGCAGCACGCCGCGCGATGCGCCGCCAGCGCCGAGCAGCAGCACGGATGTGTCTCGGAAGTCGAAGCCATGATTGGCGGTGAGGTCACGGATGAGTCCGACGCCATCGGTGTTGTCGCCGCGAATGCCCGAGTCGCCGATTCGGATCAGGGTGTTGACGGCGCCGGCGAGTTCCGCGCGCGGGCTGCGCGCGTCGGCCAGTTCCCACGCCTGTTCCTTGAAGGGGACCGTGACGTTGAGGCCGCGTCCGCCCTCGCCGAAGAAGCGTCGCGCGTCGCCAGCGAAGTCGTCGAGGGCGCCGAGCAGCCGGCCGTAGTGAATGTCCTGCCCGGTCTGCTCCGCGAAGGCGGCATGAATGGCGGGCGATTTGCTGTGAGCGATGGGGTTGCCGATGACGGCGTAACGATCGGGCATCGAGATGCCTCGTGTGTGAATCTGCGGGGAACGAGAGGCCCGGATCCGAGCCTCTCGATTGGAAGGACGGCGATTAACGCCTGTCCTTGGGCGGCGTCATTCGGCCAGCCAGCGGGCGATGTCCTTGGAGAAATAGGTCAAGATGCCATCGGCTCCGGCGCGCTTCATGGAGACCATCGCCTCCAGCACCACGGCCTTTTCGTCGAGCCAGCCGTTCATGCTCGCGGCCTTGAGCATGGCGTACTCGCCGCTGACCTGATAGACGAAGGTCGGCGCGCCGAACTGGTCCTTGACGCGGCGCACGATGTCCAGATAGGGCATGCCGGGCTTGACCATCACCATGTCGGCACCCTCGGCGAGGTCCAGCGCGACCTCGTGGATCGCCTCGTTGGAGTTGGCTGGATCCATCTGATAGGTGTACTTGTTGCCCTTGCCCAGGTTGCCGGCGGTGCCGAGCGCGTCGCGGAAGGGGCCGTAGTAGCTGGAGGCATACTTGGCCGAGTAGGCCATGATGCGGGTGTGGATGTGACCGCCGGCCTCGAGCGCCGCACGCACCGCGCCGATGCGCCCGTCCATCATGTCGGACGGTGCGACGATGTCGACGCCGGCCTCGGCGTGGGAGACCGCCTGACGCACCAGGACCTCGACCGTGGGCTCGTTCATCACGTAGCCCTCGTCGTCGATCAGACCGTCCTGGCCGTGGGTGGTGAAGGGGTCGAGGGCGACGTCGGTCATGATGCCCAGCTCGGGCACCGCGTCCTTGAGCGCACGCACGGCACGCTGTGCGATTCCGTCCGGATTGTAGGCCTCGCGGGCGTCGAGCGACTTGGCCTCCAGCGGCGTGACCGGGAACAGCGCCATCACCGGAATCCCCAGTCGATGCACCTCACGCGCCTCTTCCACCAGCAGGTCGATGCTCAGACGCTCGACGCCGGGCATGGAGGCGACCGGCTCGCGCTGGCCGGAGCCGTCGAGGACGAACACCGGGTAGATGAGGTCGTCGGGTGTGAGCGTGTTCTCGCGCATCATGCGCCGCGAAAAATCGTCTCGGCGCATCCGGCGCATGCGGGTGACGGGAAAGGAGGAGCGGGGAGTATCAAGGTCAGCCATGGATCTTTACGGCCTCTGGGGCGGGTCCGACGCGTCGGGACCATCCCGGCGCTATAGCCCGCCCATCATAGCTCTGGCGCTTCCAGGGCTCCAGTATGCCAGGGTTTTTGGACTACACTCGGGACCCCGGCCCTCACAGGATAGCTGTCATGCCGACGTCGTCGCATCCCAACCCCTTCGTTTTCGAGACCCATTACGAGCAGTTTCAGGAGCAGGTGATGGATGCCTCGCTGCAGACGCCGATCCTGGTCGATTTCTGGGCCGATTGGTGCGGTCCCTGCCATGCGCTGTCGCCGCATCTCGAGCGTGTGATCGAGGCGCACGAAGGCAGAATTCGGCTGGCGAAGCTGGAGGTCGACGAGGGTGAGAACATGCGTCTGGCCGGACACTACCGGGTGCGCGGCTTCCCGACCGTCATCCTCTTTCATCTGGGTGAGGAACAGGGGCGCTTCAGCGGCGCGCGCTCGCGCCATCAGATCAACGCCTGGTTGGGGGAGCATTTGAGCTGAGTGCCTGCTCGACCCGCCCGAATCCGCTTTGGCGGGCAATATCCATGGCTGTCGAGCCCGTTGGATAGACGGTTCCGTTGCACTGTTCCAGCGAGGTTTCGAGCCGTGCGCTCGGGTTGGCGCCCGCCTCGATCAGGAGCTGGATCATCTCTGAATTCCGGCCTCGCGCGGCGCTGTGCAGCGGCGTTTCGCCCGAATGGCTATTGGATGCGCCCGCATCGGCACCCCGTTCGACCAGGAGTCTGGCCATGGGCAGATCGCCGCGCCGCGCCGCGCTATGCAGGGGCGTGGATCCGAGCGCGTCTCGGCGGTTCGGATCGGCGCCGATATCGAGTGCCGCGCGCGCTGCGTTGAGATCGGATGCCCGGACGGCCTTGGTCAGCGCTCGATCGGCGGTTGGTATCGATTCTTTGCCGGACAGGAAGACGCTGAGGATTACAACTCCGAAGGCCAAAACGAATGCTGCATGGAGGATCGACCTTAGCTTCAGCGCCGGCCGGACGCGTCTAGTCGCGGTCGGTGAGAGTGGACACATGCATCACTGTCCTCAATGATGGCGTGATCGGATATTCGATCATCGAGATACCGAGTCTGTCCTGCAGTTGCTTCTCGATATTCGTGGGCACGAGTCTGTCGCGCTCCATGATGATGAGGATGAGCACCAGCAAGGTGAGTATCCAGACCAGCGTGTAGGTCACCATGGCGCGTTTCGCCTTCTTCTTCTCCAGCCATTTGCGCGGGCTGATGCCCTTGACGACGAAGACGAGCTTGCTGGATAGATTCACGCAGACGATGTTGACCGCTAAGAGGAGTCCGGCGCCGGCGGCCAAATCGAAACGGCCGTCGCCGAGCATGAGTCCCAGCGTCGCGGCAGGGGGGAGCAGTGCCACGGCGACCATGACCCCGACCAGCACGCTCGACAATCCCGTGGTCAGCGAGAGTGCCGCCGCTGCGCCCGAAGCGAGCGCCAGCGCGACCGAGTCCAGTCCGGCGGTCGTCCTGGCCAGTACCTCCTGACTCGTCAGCGCGTTCGGCCAGACATAGGCGAGGATCGCCGACAGTGCGACTGCGGTGAGGATTCCAACCAAAAGCGTCCACACCGCCTTCTTCATGAGCCCGATGTCGCCCAGGGCCGTTCCCAGACTGAGCGCGAGATTCGGACCCAGCAGGGGGGCGATCACCATGGCGCCGATGACCACCGCTACGTTGTTCTCGATCAGACCGATGGCTGCGACGACGGTCGAGAGGGCGACCAGAATCAGGTAATTCGGCCCGAGGCGCGAGCTCTTCTCCATGCCCTCATACAGCGCCTCGCGCGCCGCAGTGGCGGAATCTTCTTGCTTACGGTGCTCCTCGTTGGGCGGAGGCACGACCGTCTCGACCGCGAGGACCAGGATGCGGGCGGAAGGCTGGGCGCCCAGGACGGTCTGCAGCAGATCCAGGACGCGTTGGACCTTGTCGTCGCTGACCAGCATGCGCATGGTTTGCATGCCGTCCGTACCGACCAGTCCGAGTCTGAAGTCCAGCGCCTTGACCTTGGCCGCCGCCTCCGCGATCGTGTCCGCGCTGCCGGCGCTTGCGATCACCTCGACATATTTCATGCCTCGATCCTCTACCCAGAGTTATTGTGATTTCTGGTGTACGGGCGCCCGAGAAGGGATAGCGTATCCTGTCGACTGGTCACGACCAAGATCACAGACGACAGAGGTGGATACACCATGATCAAGTCTACGCTTGAAGTTCTTTCACAACCAGAGATCGGGGAGCACGACCTGCTGCATGACTTGCTCAGAAAGGGGGCGCGGAACTCATCGCTCAGGCCGTCGAAGCGGAGTTGGTGAGCTTTCTGGCCGGGTATGCCGATCAGCGCCTTGAGGACGGGCGCCGAGCGGTGGTGCGCAACGGCTACCTGCCCGAACGGACGGTGCAGACGGGCCTGGGAGACGTCACGGTGAAGGTGCCGAAGGTCCGTGACCGCCGTGGTGGTGGGGCGGTCTTCCACTCGAGCCTGCTGCCGCCGTATCTGAAACGCTCGCGCAGCGTCGAGGAATTGATCCCCTGGCTCTATCTCAAGGGGATCTCGACCGGTGACTATCAGGAGGCGCTCGGGGCGTTGCTCGGCGATCGGGCCAAGGGGCTGTCGGCCAACACGGTCGTGCGTCTCAAGCAGCAGTGGAGCGAGGAGCATCGGCGCTGGAGTCAGCGCGACCTCAGTGATCGGCGCTACGTCTATTGGTGGGCCGACGGCGTCTACAGCAACGTCCGCCAGGATGATCGCGTGTGTCTGCTGGTGATCGTCGGCGTCACCGAGCATGGCCACAAGGAACTGGTCGCCGTTGAGGATGGCTATCGGGAGTCCGAGGCCAGTTGGGGCGAAGTGCTCACCAGCCTGCGCGAGCGTGGGCTGACGGCCGGCCCCAAACTCGCTGTAGGCGACGGTGCGCTGGGATTCTGGAAGGCGCTCACCAAGGCCTATCCGGACACCGTCCACCAGCGCTGCTGGGTACACAAGACAGCCAATGTGCTCGCCAAGCTGCCCAAGTCCATGCAGCCGAAGGTCAAGGCCGACCTGCAGGAGATCTGGATGGCCGAGACCCGCACATCGGCCAACCAGGCATTCGACCGCGCCCTCAAGCGCTTCGAGGCCAAATATCCGAAGGCCATGGCTTGCCTGGCCAAGGATCGCGAGACCTTGCTCGCCTTCTACGACTATCCGGCCGAGCATTGGGTGCATATTCGCACCACCAACCCGATCGAATCGACCTTCGCCACCGTGCGCCTGCGCACCAACCGCACCCGCAACTGCGGGGCACGCGAGACCACGCTGGCGATGGTCTTCAAGTTGCTCCAGTTGGCGCAGAAGAACTGGAGACGCATCAAGGGATTTGGAAAACTGGAACTGGTCGTCAATAACGTCCCGTTCCGCGATGGAGAGCCAGTGAACGATCAGTTAGATCGGATCGCCGCCTGATGAGGGGCTATATACCAGATTTGACATTAACTCTCGTTCTTGTCCGCGAGGTGCTAAAGCACTTGAGCCATGAACCGGCTCTCAACAACGCTTTCGCCGGAGCAGGCGCATTTCATTGCGGTCATGCAGATGCACGAGCGGCCGACGAACGAGGTCGAGCGGTTCTGGCGGAGATTCGCCTACGATCATCCCGGCCTGGCCGATTCAGGCAAGGCCGTTAGCGGGTGTGCGGCGATCCCACATGGCACACGTGTGTCGTTCGGGTAGCCAGGGCGATCGCATCAAAATATTACCGATTACTGTTGGACTGAATAGCCGGATTACCCCAGACTCGCG
>NZ_JBHUHX010000022.1:0-6600 GCF_042682685.1 Thiorhodococcus fuscus | reverse complement strand
ATGAAGTTGGCATAGCGGGGCTTGAAGCTGAACTTTGAATCGGGTTGGCCGGGCTTGGCGTAGATCATGGGTGTCCTCTCTTCATTCTTTATCGAAAAACGCAGGAGTGCGTGATCGCTTGAAACGCACGCCTTATGCCGATCGCGAAAGGTTGTTCGAGACGAATCTAAAGTCTTTTATTTCAATTTGTTATGTTTCCGACTTGGACCGGTTCGCTGGCTGGCTGCAGGGTGCGCAGGCCAAGTTGTTGCTCCGTTTAGGGACAGCTGTGCCGTTAATGGGCAACGTTCCGGTCAGGTCGACTAGATGGGGACGTTTTTTCGGATCCGCACGCGCGGGCGGATCCGGTGACCCTTGTCTTCAGAAGACGATGATGCCGCCTACCGAGATCGTGCTGGTCTTGAGATCTCCGTAGCCAGCGGAGTGGATGGCGTCCGCGCCGGTCGTGCGCTCCCGGCTCTATTCCGCCACCAAGGTGATGTATGTGTTCAGACCCTGATAGATCCCCACCGTGCCGCCGCGACAGCGATTGCGGCCGAGCAGGTTGCCTTCCTCGTCTTGGCTTTCGCCGTCATTGATCCTTCCTTCGGCGGTAGGGGCGATCAGGGTGCTGCTTCGGCTTGAATGAGGTTGCCGTTGTTGTCGCGGCCGGAAATGCGGATGGGGCCGGGGCCGAGTGCGCCGGCGGGGATGTCGAGCGTGAAGATGGGATCTCTGGCGACCGGTGGGCCAGGTTCGATTCGCATCAGCCGCTGGCCCGCGCCATTGGCGATCTCCAGGGTGTCGATGTGGAAGATCGGAATGCCTTGGACCAATCCGGTGTCCATCGGGTGGCTGATCTCGATGCGCAATCGTTGGCCGCCATCGGGTGTGGGGCGGATGCGCGTGCTCACCTGGTTCAGGGTCTCCTGCCAGTCCGAATGACTGGAGCCTGACGCTGGCAAGCTGCAGCCGCCACTGGTGGTCTGAACCCGGGTTCCGTTCAGGTGCCAGCGGCCGTCGCTGGTGCGTGCGGCGGCGCGGACCGGCGTGGATCCATCGAGCTTGAGTCTGAACCCGAGGGCGGCGCTGGCCCGCCCGGGGGTGAAGCGCAGCGCTTGGGGGAAGGGGTTGAAGTCGGCGATGACCAGGACCTCCTCGACCTCTGGGAGGGCGGTGGCGTCGACCGAGACGACTACATCGAATGGATCCTCGGCGACTTCGGGGGCCGAGACCTTGACGCGATCGTCGAAGGTGAATTGGGCGCCCTCGAAAAAGGCGTGTCTCAGCTCGGGCCAGCGGTCCGAGCCGAAAGGGTCGGTCGGTTCGGCGGACGGCTGATCGGCCGCAAAGGCGCTCATTGGGAGCAGTGCGCATGCGAGGCCGGCGATCAGTGCGAGTTGCCGTATTGGGGATGGGGGTCTTCGTGGCCGGGTGCGCATTGCGGACCTCGTTCCTCCTATTCGTATCGAGTCGTGAGACGGCCAGGGCGTCCTCGCCGAGCCGCTGGACGCAGGGGGGCGGGCGTCCAGCCAGAGGCTCGGGTCGGGCATGACCCGCCAATGGTCAATGTTTGCCCGCGTCGGGCGACTCGATGAAGGTGCGTATGGCCCAAATGACCTCGGGTGTCAGAATGCCTTCCCAGGCCACCATGTGTCGCACGCCGACCTTCACCTTGCCCTTGAGCACCGAGTTACGAAAGTAGACGTCGACGTCTTGGAGACAGCGCTGCTTGAGTGTCGTGTCGCGTACCCGTTTGCAGGTGCGCCCGAGGCGGCGGAGATCGGGGGCGGGGGACTTGGAGGCGTCGGCATCCGGACCGTGGCAGACGGCGCAGGTCTGGTTGAAGGCGTCGCGTCCGATGACCGCCGCGAGGGCGATACCTCGATAGGGGTTCTCGTCCGGCCAGGGCATGGGCGCGGCGGGGAGCGCGGAGGTATCGACCTGCGGTGGGATGGCCGGGGGCAAGGCGGCGCAGAGGCCGGCGGCGCCCATCAGTCCAATGGTCGCGAGCAGGCGTAGCCTGGGGCCTGGTCCGCCGCGTGCGGTGTCGGCAAGGGTTGATGTCGGCATGCTGTGGCTCCTCGCGGTTGTCGTCACCAGTCGGTCGGACAGCCGCGGCAGTTGTCGAAGGTGGCGTCGGGGAAGGTCGCAAAGCGGATGACGCAGCCTTCCATCACCGCATCGGTGAAATTGACGGTGACGAACTTGGTTTCTTGAAGGTTGGTCGCGATGAAGCGCGCGCCGACGAACCAGGCGAAGTTCGCCCGAGCGAATTCCAGGCTCGCGGCCGTGAGGTCGGCACCGGAGAAATCCGACCGCATCAGTCGGGCGGCCTCGAAGTCGGCGGCGACCAGTTTGGCCTTGCGGAAGCTCGCGGCGGGTGCGCTCGCCTTGTTGAGACGAGCGCCGGTGAGATCGGCCCCATCCAGATTGGCCCCGGCCAAATTGGTGGCGCGTAGATCGGCGCGCCGCAGGTCGGCGCCGGAGAGATCGGCGCCGGCCAGGTTGTGTCCCGCGAGATTGGCGTGGCGCAGGTCCGCGCCTGGGCAGCGGGTATAGGGCCAGATCGGACAGCCGTTGATGACGAGCGGCTCGTCCGCTGGTGGTTCCTCGGCGTGCGAGAGTGCCGGCATGACCAGCAGCATGGGCAGGAAGGCCGCGAAGAGTCCGTGGCCCGGGCGGTTTAGGTTAGGCATTTGTGTTCCCTGGCCTGCTTGTCTGAAAAGGCCCCGAGGTCGCAAGGACACGACGGGCACGAAGAGAGGCAAAGCGCATGGGTCTCGCGGGCCTCGCGCAGCGGATACCGCGAGGTTTCGGGTCGACCAATGAACCCTCTTCGTGCCCTTCGTCTCGTTGGCTCGAAGCGACCGAGTGAGGTTGAAGCGTCAGGATTGCGCCCGGTCTTGGCCGTCTGCGCCGCGCTTGCGGGAGACGGCCGTACCTTCGCCGGCTATTGCGCGGCCTTCGCCAATTTGAAGACCCACATGGAGCCGCCTTGCGTGACCTGCTTGGTCAGGTCGGCCATGTCGCCGCCCCAGAGCGGTACCGCGCCACCGTAGCCGGACTGGATGCCGACGTACTGCTCGCCGTCCATCTCCCAGGTAATGGGCACCGACACCACGCCGGAGCCGGTCTGGAACTTCCAGAGTTCCGCGCCGGTTTTGGCGTCGAAGGCCTTGACGAAGCCGTCGGACGTTCCGGTGAAGAGGAGTCCGCCGGCCGTCGTCAGGGTGCCGGCCCACAAGGGGAAGGTTTCCTTGTGCTCCCAGACGATCTTTCCGGTCACGGGGTCGATGGCGCGCAGGGTCCCGACGTGATCGCCGAACAGCTTCTTGATACGGAATCCCTGTCCAAGATAGGCCGAGCCGGCCTTGTAGGTCAGATGCTCCGTCCAGTAGTCCATCGCCCAGTGGTTGGCCGGGATGTAGAAGAGTCCGGTCTCCGGACTGTAGGACATGGGATGCCAGTTGGTGCCGCCGAGGAAGGGTGGCGAGACGAAGATGGTATCGCCCTTGTCCTCGCCCTCCTTCGGCGCGGGTGGGCGGTTGTCTTTCTCGATCGGTCTGCCGGTCTTGAGGTCGAAGCCCGAGGCCCAGGTGATGCCCTCGACGAAGGGCCAGGCGCCGATGAGCGCGGTCGGCTTGTTCGGGTATCCCGAGCCGTTTTCGAGCTTGTCGCGGTCGGTGACGAAGAAGAAGCCGTTGCGGTCGGCGTGCGCGGTGGCCTTGACCTCTTTCCCCGTCTTGGGATCCGTGTACTCGAAGAGGACGAGCGAGTTGTTGCCCGAGAAGTCCCAGGCATCGTTCGGGGTGTGCTGGAAGAAGCCTTTGAGTTCGCCGGTCGAGGCGTCGACGTAGGCTTGGCCCGAGGTGAAGAGGCTGTCCCAGTTGCGCGGATCGTCGCCAGGGGCGGTGCGCTTCCAGGTGTTCCACGGCGCCGGATTGCCCGCGCCGATGACGACCGTGTTGGTGTCGATGTCGAAGCTCGCAGTCTGCCAGGGCGCACCGCCACCGTGGCTCCAGGCCTCGACCTTTCCGGTCGGCGAATTGGGATCGTTCGGCCAGCTCGGCGCCTTGGCGTCGCCGGTCGTGGTGCTGTCCTTGCCGTTGAACCGGCCCATGTGACCCTCGACCATGGGGCGAGCCCAGACCTCCTCGCCGGTGTCCGGGTCGCGGGCGAACAGCCAGCCGACCACGCCGAACTCGTCGCCCGAGGAGCCGTGGATCAGCAACACGCGCCCGCTCTTCTGGTCCTTCACGATGAAGGGCGCGCCGGTCATGGTGTAGCCGACCTTGTGGTCGGCGAACTTCTTCTTCCAGACGACCTTGCCCGTGTCTTTGTTCAACGCGACGATGGCGGCGTCCAGGGTGCCGAAGAACACTTTATCCCCATAGATCGCCGGTCCCCGGTTGACCACGTCGCAGCAGGGACGGATATCGTCGGGCAACCGATGATTGTATTCCCACAGGCGCTTACCGGTCCGCGCATCGATGGCGAACATGCGCGAGTAGGATGCGGTGGCGTAGATGACGCCGTCGTGCACTAAGGCTTGTCCTTCCTGGCCCCGTTGCTTTTCGCCGCCGAAAGAGAGGCTCCAGGCCGGCACCAGCGCGGATACGTTCTTGGTGTTGATCAGGTCGAGCGGGCTGTGGCGCTGCGCCTTGAGGCCGAGGCCGTAGCTCAGGACGTCCGTCGTGGTCTGATCGTCCTTGAGGATGTCGTCCCAGGTCACTTCGGTCGATGCCACGGTCGGTAGCGACAGGGTCATCGCCAATGCTGCGGCGACCGTGCGCACTTTGAACACGGGGGTTTCTCGCTTGCTCATCATCGGGTCCTAGGCCTCCTGTTATCGGTATTGGTTCGGTTCGGCGGGGGCTGTGGCCGGCCGGAACGCGATATCCCAAAACGCAAGACCTGGGCCAGTCGGTTCGGAAGCCCGGTCAGGCCGGTTTTCTCGATCGATATGAGCGGCGGCGGTGACCGCGACCTGTGTCGAACTGGATCAATCGATCCTTTTCGCAACACCTGCCACGTTCGTTTGCGCCCTGGATCGGCTCTCCCGAACGGTGCGCGCGACAGGCTGCAGGGCATCGTGATCCGGGGTGCGACGGTTATGCCCTGGCGCGTGATTTGCTGCGGCAAGTTGGACGCGCACGCCTGCTGAAAATCAGTTGGCGCGATCGGTCGACCTATTTCACCCAAGACCCAATGCAGGAGCACATTGATGAGTAGAGGCATTTCCATCCGCAGATGGGCGTTGCTAGCGGTGCTGTGCGTCGCCGGCGTGGCCAGCGTCGCACTGGCATCGGAGCGGGTTCGCGCGACCCCGCGCGAGGCCAAGGCGATGTTCGATCAGGCGCTGGAATACATGAAGACCAACGGTCCCGAGCGATCCTTTGCGGCCTTCAACAATCAAAAGGGTAAGTTCATCTATAAGGATCTCTACGTCTTCGTGATCGATCAGAAGGGGGTCTACCATGCCAGCGGGGCCGCTCCCGAGGCGTTGGTCGGACTCAATGTCCTGAATACGACCGATGCCGCAGGCAATCCGCTGTTCCGCGAGATGATCGAGGGCACGAAGAAGACCCCCGAGCTGACGGTGCGCTATATGTGGCTCAACCGCTCGACCAATAAGGTCGAACCCAAGGTTTCCTACATCGGAAGGGTCGGAGATTATGTGCTGGGGGTGGGCTATTCGGCCCCGAGGGCGAGTGCCAGGGATGCCGAATCGATGCTCGACGAGGCCGTTCAATACGTGCGTGAGCACGGTATGGAGCAGGCGGCGGCCCTCTTCGACGACCGGCATGGCCCCTTCGTTCGCGACGATCTCTATGTCTTCGCCGTCGGGCTCGACAGCGGCAGGTTCGAGGCCATGGGCATGAAGCCGGCCCTGGTCGGCACCGATGCGATCGGGCTGAAGGATGCCGCCGGCCACGCGTTCATCCAGGAGATGATCGATAAGACCGCGTCTGGCGACAGCGCGATCGTGGACTATGTCTGGCTCAACCCGGTCACCAATGCCGTCGAGCACAAACGTTCCTACGGCAAGCGGGTGGGGCGCTCGATGCTCGGCGTCGGCCATTATCTCGAGGACTGAAGGGGCTTCGCGCCCTTGGCCTCGTTTCGATCCGCGTCTCGGCAAGGTTTGGCGGACATGCGCCCATGACGGGCGCATGTTTGCGCAGGAACGCTTGCCGAGAGCGGCTATTTCATGCGGCCGATCCTGCGATAGAGGGTGTTGCGGCTGATCCCGAGGCGGCGCGCCGCAGCAGAGACATTGCCCTCCACCTCATTCATCGCCATGACGATCGCCTCGTGCTTGATCTCGTCCAGACTACGACCGCTCGCCTCCATGCTGGTCGAGTGGCTCCGTGTTCCATCCGCCTGAGGGCGCTCACCGATCGATTCTTCCCGATGGTGCGGTCCGAACAGGTCCTCGGGGAGATGGTCGAGTCGAATCTCGGACTCGTCCTCGTCGAGCAGCGCCACTGCAAGCCGGATCACGTTATGCAACTGACGCACGTTGCCCGGCCAAGGGTGGCGCTCAAATCAGGGCGATCGCATCAAAATATTACCGATTACTGTTGGACTGAATAGCCGGATTACCCCAGACTCGCG
>NZ_JBHUHX010000021.1:0-127972 GCF_042682685.1 Thiorhodococcus fuscus | reverse complement strand
GTCTGCAGCACCTCCTGTACCGCCCGATTCCGTTCCCGCTTTCCCGCCGCTCCCTCAGCAGAGCGGCGTATTCTAGCGATTCCAGGCAGACTGTCAAGACCCTTCGAGGCATTCTTTTTTAGGCGTCGCCCGAGACTGCCTCCACCGCCTGCACGACGGCATCCACAACCTCGACCTGAGCCGCTTCGCTCAGATAGGGATGCATAGGCAGACTGAGCACGCTCTCGGCGATGCTGGCACTGACCGGGGTGGAGCCCGCTTGCGTGGAGACATGAAAAACAGGCTGGTCGTTGAGCAGAACGGGGTAATGCACCGCAGTGGGAATGCCCGAGTCCTGCAACTGCTTCACGACCGCATCACGCTTGGGAACCTGGATCGTATATTGGGCGTAGACGGACAGGTTTTCCGGTCCAACATAAGGCGTGAGCAGCCCCGCCCCACCAACGGCGCTCGAAACGGCGCCACGCTCCTGAAACAACTCGCTGTAACGGCTTCCCAACCGCGACCGCGCCTCGACCTCGTCGGGAAAAATATCCATCTTGGACAACAGTATCGCAGCCTGCAGCGTATCCAGACGCCCATTGATACCAAGCCTCGGATGATGATAGCGACGATCCTGGCCATGGTTGCGGATCTCACGCATCGCCTTGGCGAGTCCCTCGTCATCCGTGAAGCAGGCACCGCCATCGCCATAGGCTCCGAGCGGCTTGGCCGGGAAGAAGGAGGTACAGCCGATCTGCGAGAGCCCACACGAGCGCCGTCCCTTGTAGAGGGCGCCGAAACTCTGGGCCGCATCCTCGATCACCGGCAGATTGTGACGCCGAGCGATCTCATCGATCGCATCCATGTTGGCGCACTGACCGTAGAGCGACACCGGCATGATGGCGCGAGTCCGCCCGGTCATGGCAGCTTCGAGACGCTCGGGGTCGATCGTGTAGGTCACCGGATCGATGTCGACGAAAACCGGACGCGCACCCAGCAGCGCGATCATCTCCCCGGTTGCGATGAAGGTGAAGGGCGTGGTGATAACCTCGTCCCCGCGCCCGATTTCGAGCGCCATCATGGCAACCAGCAGAGCATCCGTTCCGCTCGACAGCGAGACGCAATGCTTGACCCCGACGAAATCGGCGAGACGCTCCTCCAGCTCTTGGACCTCTGGCCCCATAACGAACTGGCCATGACTCAGGACGGCATCCATCCGAGCCCTCACATCCTTCTCGATCCTGGCGTACTGAGTCTTCAAATCGATAAATTGCATGCAGATGCCCTTCTAGCGGCTGATGGCCTCAAGCGAGGCCTTGCAATGTGCGCTCCGATCACGACGTGGAACCGGCCTTCAACGAAGAGCTAACACCCCAATCAGGGAGTCAGGATCTGGACCGTTTCGGACGGACGCAACAACTCATTGGAATTCACGTCGAAGAGGATGTCCAGGTAATAGACGGCCCCCTCCAGCTCGACGCGAACCGATTGAACTCCACGGCTGTAGACCCGCCCGTTGCGAATCGAGCCATTGACCTTCACCTGAACCCGTTGTTTCGGCTTGAAGGTCCGTAGAACATTGGCCGTCACCAGCGCCCGAGCCAACATCTGCCCGTCCGGCGCGATGACGATGAGCGGCTCTTGCTGGAGCGTCTTGTAGATCACCGCACCGTTCCAGACCTGACGGGCCACGATGATGCCATCGAAAGGTGCCCGCAACTCCGTGCGCTCCAGCGCGACAGACCTGGATTCCTCGGCCGCCTTCGCGGCCTCCATCTCGGCAATGGCCGCCACCTGGGCCAACTCGGTGTCCTTCAGTTCCTCGATGGCGATCAACCCGCGATCGAACAGTTCCTGCGAGCGCTTCAGCTCGCGCTCGGCCTTCTCGCCGGCAACCCGCGCGCGCGCCACACGGGCACGGGCCTCCAGCAACTGGGCCTTGGCCTCGCGTTGATCCATGCGCAGCAGCAGATCACCCGCCTTGACGTGCTGACCGGCGGCAACCTGAACGTCTTCGACGACGCCGTTCTCGACCACGCGCATCTCGACCTCGTGAACCCATTCGAGCCAGGCTTTCAAGGCAGGCCCCGCATCGGCCTCAAGGGTCACGAACAACAGCAGGCAGGCGATCGACGAATGGCGCATAGCTTACGGACCCTCGGTGGTTGCTGTCCAAACCGGCTCGCCGATCAGCGCCCGGACCTCAGCCCAGGTCAGGAATCGACAATAGGCGACACGCCGCTCCTCGAATCGGCTCTGGGTCTGCTGACTCATGGAATACCCCAGATCCGCCGTGACCTCTTGCTCATAGAGGGTGCGACTTCGATCGAGCCGAAGGTCGTTCCACGACGACTCGACGCGGACGCGCCGCATCGCAGCGTCCAGCAACTTCAACCGCAGCAGTAAATCGAACAGCTGCTGATCACGCTCGCGCTCAATGAGCAGACGCTCGGCCTCGTCTCGCCCGCTCATCAAGGACCCGGATTCGGTAGCGGCAGAGGTCTTGGAACGGAGTTCATCGAATGCGGGCACCGCTTCGGGTATCGGCGGCAGGTTCGGCACGACCAGATCACGAGGCAGTTCGCCGACGTCGCCAAGCGACGCAGCAAGCAAGGCTCGGGTCTGCTGTTGCCCGATCTCGCTGGCCGTACGACGATGCAGGAATTTTTGATACACGCTCTCCAGTTCCAAGACGCTCAACTCGGAATACTGCCCCAGTTCGGCACGCGCCTTCGCCCGATCGAACTGCACGTAGGCGACGGCCATCGCCTCGCTCTCCGCAGCAAAGCGCTCATCTGCGAGCAGAACATCGAGGAAACGCTCCATCACGTCCAACTGGCGTGCCGCGAGCGGCGCCAGCACGGCGAATAGCGGCTGACTTCGAGCGGGATCGGTCGCGGTGGTTTCGGCGAAGGCCAAGCGATCGCAGTCCAGATACAGCGATTGGCGACGCGGGAAAAGCGCCGACAGCTCGCTTGAGACCGATGCTCCAGGTTGGTCAGTCACCCCCTGCAAGACCCCCTCCAAGGTGAGCGGACCAGAGCCAGCCCAAGCGCGACCAGCCGTCCAGAGCAGCAAAACCCACACGCCGAGGATGGTCAGTCGGTAGGTGCGGAGCGCCATAGGATCAATTCGTCTCCTGGAATCGAAAGGATTCGGATCAAAGGCTTTTGCGACGCACGACGCGCGAAACGGCCCCACTCTCAAACAGATGCGGAGAAATCTCCTATACCAGAGGCCGCCGCAAAAGGCGACACCCGCGAATCATCCGAGCAGCCGCGCTCACCAGAGCGACATGGATCGAGTGAGCCGCAGCAACCCCACTTTGCGCCCGGCATGGATAGAGGCCCGCTTGCGCCAATGGCGCCGGAGATCGAGCAGTGCGTCACGCTTGGCCCGATACAGCAGCCCACCCCTTCCGCATGGCAGATATCGCAGGATTACCGCAAGATGCATGAGCAGATGCAGCGGGGCAAAAACCAACAACATCGGCCAAGGCATATTCTTGACGAAGAGCCACAATAGATTGCGATGACCGTGATAGAGCGCGAAATCGCTCTTGACGCCCGCTAAAGCCGACCCCGAATGCAGCACCTGCGCCTGCGGTACGTATCGACAGCTATAGCCGGCAAGACGGATGCGAAACCCCAAATCCACATCCTCGGTATAGCAAAAGAAATCCTCGTCGAAACCACCGAGTTGCTCGAAGAGTTCGCGGCGGTACAGCGCCGCAGCCGCACAAGGCGAAAAGACCTCGCCACCTTCAAGCCGACACCCATGGGCAGGGCGCTCATGATCCCGGCGCCAAACCAAACCGGAAACGTGCATCACGTCGCCAGTGCCGTCCAGCCGGGTGCGCGAATCGTCGGAGTACATGCGGCTACCGAAAGCGGCAGCCTCGGGATGCCGACGGGCCGCCGCCAGCAATTGCTCCAGCCAGCCCGAGTCTGGAACCGCGTCAGGATTCAAGAGGGCAACCCAACGACAATCAGATGTCTCGTTCAGCGCCAAATTGTTAGCGCGCGCAAAACCACTGTTATACCCAGGACGCAAAAGCAAAATCTCGGGATAATCGGGATGCGGTATCGGCGAAACCGCCTCGTCAGCGCCATTATCGACGAGGATAATCCGGTCCGGACGCCGCGTCTGGCGTGCAAGACCGGCGAGACAGTCCCTCAAGAGGTCGCCGCCATGGTAATCGACCACGATGACGGCGACCGACTCCAGCGCCTCGCATGAGTTCGCCTCGATCTTGGACGACGAATCCTCAGGCCCCACCGGCGCCCGCTCTCTGTTGATCGTAGAAGTCGAGCACCGAGAGCTCCTGATTCCCGCAATATTGATCCTCAACCGAGAGCGCCTCTTCGAGGGATCCGATGTCGAGCCGGCGCGTCACAACCAGCGAAAGCAGATCGGATATGGCGGCCAGGTCCCAACCATCCCGGATGAAATCGGCCCCCAGAACATCCATGACATCGCAACAATAGTCGAGCACACCCTCGTGGATGCACTCCAACGTAGCGAACTGACGCTGCGCGGCTCCAGCAGGTTTGAACCTGGGCTCCGGCCGCCCCTCGACCCGATCAAAGCCAGCCAGCTGGCCGTCCGGCGAAGTCATGAGCGCCTCAAGCACCAACGCGTAACGATGAATGGTTTCATCGTTCATCTGCTCCAACGGCAGCAGGTTGCCAAAGCAGGCGTCGCAGCGACCACCGCGCTCGACCACGCGCCCGGCCGAGGCGTTGGTGACGAAGTAGTAACCGTTCATTGGCTCATCGAGCGTCCGCATCAGACCAAGCTGGATGGTACCCGAATAACCAATATCGACGAGCGCCGGAATCCGGTCGTCCGCAACTCGCGACTCGGCCCAGTAGTCTCGAATCAGTTCACTGAGTTGGGTCGACTCGGCCTGGATCTCCGGCAAACAGCGACGCAAGATGGAGAGGATCTCAAGGTGATCCTCCGGCAATCGGAAGACCTGATCGAGCGCCGTTTCGCCCAGCTTAGCAGTGAACGGTCCCAGGTCGCGCAGTCCAAACCTCGCGCCCAGCAATTGGCGCAAGCTCCCGTCATAATGCGAGCCCAGCAGGATCGCGAAATCCGCCTCCTGACGAATCGCGGCCAGCCCGACCACGCTTCTGGAGCAATAGAAATACTGGCTGGGCGGCAAGTCGGGCAGCGCCTGGCGCACGGCTGGATGCTCGCACATCCGCCGGTAGAGACGGTCCAGAAGCCAGCCCTCACGACTCAGGAATCGCACCGAGGTCACCTGGTCCTGCTGGAGCCGTCGCATCAGCCAGGCCATGAAAACAAAGACGATCGGCCCAATCAGTCCATAACCGAATACACGCGGATCGGCGAACGGTTGGTGCGGAACGCCGCCCGCATGCAGCGAGCGGCTGACACGGTTGGCGATCAGACCCAGAACGAGTTCGTTGCGCCAGGACAAGCGGCGCCTGAGGACCTGGATCAACGCCTGGCCGCCCGGCACGACGCCCAGCAACGCTGCCGGGCGCATCAGGTGAAGCGGATGGGGGAAACCGCGATCGACCAGGACCTGAACGTCGGAGTGCTCGTTGTCCCCGACGTGCTGGAGCTGCTCCTTGGCGATCCCCTCTTGATCGAGCAGATACTCCCAGACATCGCCGCGATCCTTACGACGCCCGGTATCGGCCGAGACATAGAGGCGATCGAAGAGATCCAATTTCAGACGCCGCAGCACCGGACGCAGATAGGACTCGCCCAGATACATGTCGGAGACCAGAAGCAGACGACGTCCCTGGTCATGGAGCTCGCGCAGCAGATCGACGGCCACTGGATTCGCCATCAGCAACGCCTGCTCTGTGGCCACCTCCAAGTCGAGCACCTGTCGCGTCAGGGCGGGATCGAGCGACTCCAACTCCCCCATGACCTCATAGATCCGTTCGATTCCGACATCCTCTCCGGGCGCGAGCCGCGAGCGCGCAACCGATTCAGCCTGACGGCGCTTCGCGGTGAAATCGACCAATCCGAAGGCGCGCTCGATTCGCTCCTCCAGCATCCAGAAGACCGCCTCTGGACGGGCGAAAGGCCGCACCAGCAGGGTATCGAACAGATCGAACGACAGTACCCGATCGCCGGTACAGACCAAGCGCATGCGTTCGGCCAGGGCCCCCGGGTGATACTGCTGCAGCACGAAGGGACTGTAGGAGCGAAAACAGACACGCCCCTCTTCTAGGAACTGGAGACGTCGCGACAAACCGGCCGCCGCCGCTGCGAACCCGAGACAGCGCTCGACGGCATGATGCAATGTGTTGTCCGTCTGTCCCTGCTCCGGTGGGAAATCGGCTAGGGTCAGCCCCAGATCCAAGAGCGGACGTAGTGCCTCGGTGCGCGCCCAGAACATGGATCCGGCCGGATAGTCGATGTACTGGCCGAAATCGACGTCGCCATGACCCATCGCCGCGAGCAGCTCGCCACCATGAGTACGGTTCGACAACCAGGTGTGTGCCCAATAGGGCAGCCCCGGAAAGGTCTCGGGATAGATGATCCCGACTCCGGGATCCGCCGCGAATTGGGCCAGTGCAGCACACACCCGACGGCCGTCGCCCAGCATGGCGTCGAGCAGATAGCGCCGCCAGTCCTCGCCGAAACGCGACGACCCCGTATAGCTCGACTTCTTGGTATGGATATGGCCGACGATGTCGAGCTCGGCAATCTCGTCGCCGAAGGCGACCAGCAAAGGGGCGATATCGCGCCCTCGGTTGGGAACCACCTTGACGCTGAGCTCGGCATGCGAGCCGAGCACCCGGCCCTGTTCGAGCACAGCGGCGCGCGCCTCCTGACTGGTCACCGAGATCATGAGTCTGTAGGAAATCGGCATCCGCGCCAGATAGCGGCAGAGTTCGGGAAAGAGGTCCGTGAAATAGACATGGACCATGATTCCACAACGAAACGCGGGTAACACGGCCATCTGCTCGCCGGAAGGGCAGAAGACGGGCGCATCCTCGGACGCGATCTGGGGCAGCTTGGTTGGGCTGCGCCGCAGCATGTGGAATCGTGCGCGCCGCCCGAAACCGGACAGCCCATCCTGACGCAGCCGCACCACCCCCTTAACCGTCAGCCGTCTCCAGCCGCCGGCCACTCGGCGGGCTTCGAGCAGGGTCGCGACCAGAACAGGTAGCGGCCCGAGCACCGCGCGCACACCGGACCGCGTCCGCTGCGCAGCCAGACTCACCGCGCGCAAGGGCCAGGTCAGGCGCCAGCTAGTCGAGGCCAGGGTGGCCCGATAGGCCTGCTCGACCTCCTGGTAGCGAAACTGAACCCGTTTGTGCGCCTCCAGCAAATCGCCGTGCTCGGTACGCAGTAAACGGTGTGCCTGACTCAAGCTGCCGTGCAATCCTTCCAGATTCCGATGAGCCTCGATCAAATCGCGATGCTGGCTCGCCAGCGACTCGTGCGCTTCAACCAAACCACGGCATGCCTCATCCTGGGCCTGATGCTCCTCATGAAGCTTCAAATGTGCATCGTGCAGCGTTAGATGCGTTTCATGCAGATCACGATGGTCCTCCATCGCCTTGCCGAGCTGCTCCTGCGTCTCGGCGAGCCGGTCCTGCGCCCAGCGCAACGCCTGATCGAGCTCCTCGGCGCTCCAGAGGTCCTTCCACTTGGCCAACAGGCGCTGCCGAGCCTGCGCCACGCGCTCCGCGCTCTGCCCCCAGCCGGCATTGGAACCACCGCCGGCCCGATAGCCGGCACTGACACGGTCGACATGAACGAACTCGGTGTAGCGGGCGCACTGCAGCCAGAAATCCCAGTCTTCGAAGACATCGAGATTGGAATCGAGGCGACACCCCAGATCCAGAAGACGGCGACTGAAGAGGACGGCATGGATGGGGATGCGGTTTTCCAGACGCTGGGCGACCGGATCGTACTCGGAGTTGAAGCGATGGATCTCGGACGCCTCGGGCGACTCACGATAGCTGACGCCTGCATAGGCGGCCAAGCGATTGGAGCCGTCGCTCAGCGACTCGACGAGATGCCGGATATGATCCGGCTCGAACCAGTCGTCGTCATCGAGAAAGATGAGACAGTCGCCACTGGCCGCTTCGAGACCGGCGTTTCCGGCCGCACAACGACCAAGACTGGACGGATGCGAGATGAGCCGAGTCTTGATACCGCTAGGAGCAAGCACACAGAGCAGATCCGAGACGTCCGCCCCACCATCGTTCACCAGCACCACTTCGAGTGGTCGGTAGTCCTGCCGCACGCAGGAATCCAGGGCATACTGCAGCGTGTCGTGCCGATCCTTGGTCCGAACGATGACGGAAACCAGTGGCGCGGCCTTCTGATCGCTTAGTCTTTGATCGGCGTCGATCTGATCGGGTTGCATTGACGCGGCTCGGCCCAAAAAGCGCCAAATTGTAGAGGTTCATGTCGGTAAAGCAACTTGAACCACACGAATTCTGCAACCCTCACCAGCCCGGTCCAATGCCAATGGAGAAATCCAGTCGCATGCTTTCACCCATCGCACGCACACTAACCAGCGCCACCCTCGGCCTGTTCGTACAGGCCGTACTCGCGGCCGAGCCAGATACAGCAACACCGCCCGCCCTGCCGAACCCTGGAATCGAGAACATCGCCTGGCAGCTGGTCGGTTACGGCACGGACGATGGTTTCGCCAAGATTTCGACCGACGCCAAGCCGGCCTATTTACGCTTTCAGTCGGGACAGATGTCCGGCAGCACTGGCTGCAACCAGATTTCGGGCGCCTACCGCAACGACTCTGCGAATCTCGCGTTCGACATGGGAATGGCAACGACCCGCAAGGCCTGCAGCAAGCCGCTGATGCTCCAGGAGCGCCACGTCCTCGCCGCGCTCTCTCTGGTCGCCGCCTACCGCATCGAGGGCGACCGACTGCTGATGCTCGACACCGAAGGCAACCAGGTCCTGGAGCTCAGAGCCGCGAGCCATTCGCCGCTGGTCGGGCATGTGTGGCAGTTGGAGGGTTACGACGACGGCTCCGGGACCCTGATCGCGCCACTGAGGGGCGCCGGAATCGACCTGACCTTTCTCGGCACCGGGGTGCTCGGCGGCTCGAATGGATGCAACCGTTATATGAGCGGCTATCTCTCGGATGAGACACATCTCCAAATCGGACCGATCGCCACCACCCGCGTCGCCTGCCCCACGACCGATGGACGGGCCGAGCAGGCGAGCGCCTACGCGACGGCGCTCGGCAAGGTCGCCGGCTTCGATATCGATGGACGCAGACTCACCCTGCTCTCGACCGCAGGTGCACCGCTCGCACGCTACCGTGCGCTGGAGGCGAATCCTTCCGCGACCAAGTCCAGCCCCTGAGCACGTCTCGGGATGTATACTGCCGCCTTCGGTTACACCCCTTCAGCACGAGGTGCCCCATGTTCTGCTGGGTCCGTTACCTTTTCATCGCCCTCGTCACGACGCTCGGGATTCTGAGCATGCTTGGCGCTTGCGGTCAGAAGGGGCCGCTCTATCTGCCCGAGGACGCCCCCGCACAAAACGGAGGGAAGGAATCGGACGTCCCGGCCGCACCTGCGGCACCGAGTACGTCTGGACCCCAGCCCGATCAACTTTAAGCCCAACCTTTAGCGCTGACCCGACGCCCAATGGATCATTTTAACGAACGCGACGGCATCCTCCACGCCGAGGACGTGCCACTCACAGAGATCGCCGAACGCTTCGGCACGCCCTGCTACGTCTACTCCAAGGCCACGCTCGAACGCCATTGGCGCGCCTTCGACCGCGCCTTCCGCGACCATCCGCATCTGGTCTGTTTCTCCGTCAAGTCCAACTCCAACCTGGCCGTTCTGAACGTCCTGGCCCGGCTCGGCTCGGGGTTCGACATCGTCTCGGGCGGGGAACTGGAACGAGTCCTGGCCGCCGGTGGCGACCCAGCTAAGGTGGTGTTCTCCGGCGTCGGCAAGCGCGAGGACGAGATCCGGCGTGCGCTGCAGGTCGGCATCCGCTGCTTCAACGTCGAGTCAGAACCCGAGCTGTTGCGCATCGACCGCATCGCCGGCGAGCTCGGGCTCAAGGCGCCGATCTCGCTGCGCGTCAATCCGGACGTCGACGCCCAGACCCATCCCTACATCTCCACGGGACTGAAGGAAAACAAATTCGGCATCGACATCCGCGTCGCCGAATCCGTCTATGCCCAGGCCGCATCGCTGGCGAACATCCACATCTGCGGCATCGACTGCCACATCGGCTCCCAACTGACCGACCTGGCGCCGTTCGTCGACGCGCTGGACCGCGTGCTGCTCCTGGCCGACCGGCTGTGCGCCGCCGGCATCGCCATCGAGCATCTCGATCTCGGCGGCGGACTCGGCATTCGCTATTGCGAGGAGCAGCCGCCCGAACCCGCCGCCTATGCCGCAGCCATGAGCTACCGGCTCGCCGAGCGTCCCTACGAGGTCATCCTGGAGCCCGGACGCGCCATCTCCGGCAACGCGGGGGTTCTCCTAACCCGCGTCGAGTATCTCAAGCACACCGATCATCGCCATTTCGCCATCCTGGACGCAGCCATGAACGACTTGCTGCGGCCGGCGCTCTATCAGGCCAATCAGGACATCGTCCGGGTGGTCGGTGCAAGCGATGCCGACCCGACCCGTTACGACCTGGTCGGTCCCGTGTGCGAGACCGGCGATTTCCTCGGCAAGGAGCGCCTGCTCCCGCTGAGCGCGGGCGATCTGCTGGCGGTGCGCGGCAGCGGCGCCTACGGCTTCACCATGAGCTCCAACTACAACAGCCGCCCCCGGGTGGCCGAGATCATGGTCGACGGCGCCGAAGCCCATCTGGTGCGCGAGCGCGAGACGATCGCCAGCCTCTTCGCCGGAGAAAGGACACTGCCGTGAAGCGCCGCCCCGAACCCGAGCTGATGGACTCCGCCGACCAGGCGCGCGCCTATGCGAAGGCCGATTTCGCCGCATCCAACAGCCTCTTCATCGAGCTGCTGAAACGTCTCGATCTGGGCTCGCTCAAGGGCGCGACCGCGCTCGATATCGGCTGCGGCCCGGCCGACATCGTCACCCGCTTCCTGCGTGCCTACCCGCACGCCAGCTGCGACGCGCTCGACGGTTCGCAGCCCATGCTCGACCTGGCCCAGGAGACGCTCGACAAGCTGCCGGGCATCGCCTCGCGCTGCCGTCTGATCCACGACACCATCCCCTCGGCACAACTGCCGAGCGGGCATTACGATCTGGTGCTCTCCAACAGCCTGCTGCACCACCTGCCCGACCCCAAGGTGCTCTGGCAGAGCATCAGGGCAACCGCCAAGCCTGGCGCGCCGGTCCTGGTCATGGACCTGATGCGACCGAGCTCGGCCGCCTGGATCGAGGCATTGGTCGCAACCTATGCCGACGGCGAGCCCGAGATCCTGCGCGCCGATTTCCGCAATTCGCTATTCGCGGCCTTCGAGCCCAAGGAAGTCACCGAGCAACTCGAAGAGGCGGGATTGTCTTGCCTTGAGGTCGCCGTCGTCAGCGACCGTCACCTGGCCGTGATGGGGCGACTGCCGGTATGAAACTACGTTTCACCAAGATGCAGGGGCTGGGCAACGACTTCGTCGTCTTCGACGCCATCTCCCAGTCGATCGATCCGGATCCGACCTGGATTCGCCACCTCGCCGACCGCCGCTTCGGGGTCGGTTGCGATCAGGTCCTGCTGGTCGAGCCGCCACGACTGCCCGACACCGATTTCCAGTACCGGATCTTCAACGCCGACGGATCAGAGGTCGAGCAGTGCGGCAACGGCGCGCGCTGCTTCGCCCGATTCGTCCGCGACCGGGGCCTGACCGACAAGGACGAGATCCCTGTCGGCACGGCGGCGGGCGCCATCCGTCTCTATCTCGGACCCAACGATCAGGTCCGGGTCGACATGGGCGTGCCGATCCTGGAGCCGGTCAGAATCCCCTTCATCGCCGACACCCAGGCGAGCGCCTATGAGCTGGAGGTCGATGACCGTCGGCTGACCGTCGGCGCCGTCTCCATGGGGAACCCGCACGCGGTTCTGCTGGTGGAGGATGTCGACCGGGCTCCGGTCGAGCGCCTAGGACCACTGATCGAGATCCACCCGCGTTTTCCGCAACGCGTCAACGTGGGTTTCATGCAGATATTGGATCCAGGCCATGCCCGTCTGCGCGTCTTCGAGCGCGGTGCGGGCGAGACGCTCGCCTGCGGAACCGGCGCCTGCGCGGCCATGGTCAGCGGCCAGATGCGCGGATTGCTCGAAGACCGGGTCCAGGTCAAATTACCGGGCGGAGATCTTATGATAGAGTGGCCTGGCCCCGGAGAGACACTCTGGATGACCGGACCAGCCGAATCCGTCTTCCACGGCGAGATCGAGCGATAAGAGGCCAAGCGTGAATCGTCAGCAAGCCGAGCATGCGGCACCGGAAGATCCTGACCTCGAACCTCTAGTCAGCGACTACCTGCTACGCAACCCATCCTTCTTCGAGCGACGAACGGACATCCTTGCCGCGATTCAGGTCCCGCACCTCATCGACGGAGCCACCTCGCTCATCGAATATCAGGTCCGCGTCCTGCGCAAGCAGTTGGAGACCGACCGCAACCGTCTGGCGCATCTCATCGCGCGCGCCCGTGAATACGAGACGCTCGCCAGCCGCCTGCACGCACTCGTACTGCAACTGATTTCGGCCAAGGATGCCGACCATCTGTGCGATATCCTCAAGGATGCCATGCTGCGCGAATTCCATGCCGAAGCGGTGTCGATCCGCCTGTTCGCGATCGTTCCGAGCGCTGAGGATCCACGCCCCGATCCCCTGATCGCAGCCTTCCATGAATTTCTGGACCGCGAGCACGCGCTCTGCGGTCCAGTGGACAGTGAAAAGGCAACCCTGCTGTTCGGCGAAGAGGCCACCGGCATCGAGGCGGCGGCCTTGATCCCGATTCAAACCGAGACCCAATCTGGCGTGCTGGCGATCGGCAGCTCGGACCCGGAGCGCTTCCACCCGGACATGGGCACCGATTTCCTCGATCGGCTCGGCGAAGTCGTCAGCCACAAGCTCCGCTCGCTTCCGTCCAGCGACACCGATCGACACTGAAACCAGCGGCCCGCGCATGACAGCGCCCGACGTATCCAGCGCAAGCCCCTCCGAATCGGACGACTCGACAGACTCTCCCGTTCGGGCGGAATCGCTCGCCCATATTGACGCCTTCATCGGCCATCTCGGCAGCGAGCGCCGACTCTCGCCCCATACGCTGACCAACTACCGACGCGACCTGGAGCAGATCGCGGGCTGGTCCGCCACCCATCTCGATCGAGCGATCGACTACCTTCAAGAACCTGACGTGCGCCAGTACGTCGCCTGGCGTCACCGCAACGGAGCCTCGGGCAAGACGCTGCAGCGCGAGCTCTCCAGCCTCCGCAGCCTCTACCGCTGGCTGCTACGCGAGGGGCTCGCCAAGATCAACCCGGCGATTGGCGTGCGCGCACCCAAGACGCCGCGCAAGCTGCCCGCCACGCTCGACGCGGACCAGCTATGCGCCCTGCTGAATCGTCCCGAGGACGAACTGCTGGCGATCCGCGATACCGCCATGATCGAACTCTTCTATTCCTCCGGACTGCGCCTGGGCGAGCTGGTCGCAGTGAATCTCGGCGAGATCGACATGAACGAGGGCGAACTCTCGGTCCTCGGCAAAGGCAGCAAGACACGACGCCTTCCGGTCGGTGCCAAGGCGCGCGAGGCGATCCAATCCTGGCTACGCGTGCGGGCCAACCTCGCGAATCAGGACGAACCGGCGCTCTTCGTCAGCAGTCGAGGGACACGAATCAACCCTCGCACCGTTCAGAAACGCCTGGATCGGTGGGCGCAGGAACGAGACGCGACCCGCCATCTGCACCCGCATCTGCTCCGACATAGCTTCGCCACCCATCTGCTCGAATCATCGGGGGATCTGCGCGCGGTGCAGGAACTGCTCGGCCATGCCGACATCGGTACGACCCAGATCTATACCCACCTGGATTTCCAACACCTGGCGCAGGTCTATGACCAGGCCCATCCGCGCGCCAAGAAAAAGACCTGAACGAAACCCACTCGCATGCTGCTGTCACCCAAATACCGATTTCTGTTCGTCCACATCGCCAAGACCGGCGGTACCAGCGTCCGCAAGGCGCTCGAAGGGATGCGTTGGCGCGACCCTTGGTACTACCCCATGTTTCTCTGCAGCCGGTTCAGCCATCTGAGCGGGCATCGCATCGGAAGCAAGCTACCGCGTCACGCCAAGGTGATCGCCGCCCAGGAACTGCTGCCCAAGGAATACTTCGACGGACTCTTCAAGTTCGCCTTCGTGCGCAATCCCTGGGACCTGCAGGTCAGCTCCTTCCACCATATCCGACGCGAGCGACCGCACTATCTCGGCGGACGAGAGACCTTCGAGGATTTCCTGCGCTGGAAGCTGGATCCCAAACGTCCCTACCAGTACCACATCGACACCTCCATCACCCTACAGACCGACTACCTGGTCGATCTGCGCGGACGCATCCTGGTCGATTTCATCGGCCGCTACGAGAGTCTGCATCAGGATTTCGAGATCGCCTGCGCACGCATCGGCATCCAGCCGATCGCCCTACCCCACGCGCGTCAGGCCAAGGACCGCAAACAGGACTATCGCGGCTATTACAATGACGCGACCGCCGAGCTGGTCGCCCAGCACTTCGCCCGCGACATCGAATTGCTCGGCTACCGCTTCGACCCGAACTGATGCCGGATCCGACAATGCAGAACATTCGAACCGCGAAGGCGCAAAGAACGCGAAGAATCTCAATGACTCCCTTTGCGTCCTTCGCGCCTTTGCGGTTCGAATTCCTCCCGATCAGTCGCTCGGGACCAGATCGCGATAGGCGTGCCAGGTCGCGTGCCCGACCAGTGGGACGGCGACGAATAGACCCAGATAGAAGGTGACGAGCCCGGCACCGACGATCAGCACGATCAGGCTCGACCACAGCAGCATCGCCGCCCAGTTCTCGCGCACGACCTCGACGCTCTTGCGCATCGCGGTCAGCACATCGACTCGACGGTCGATCAGCATGGGAACGGTGATGGCGCTGATGCAAAAGACGCCCGCCGCGAACAGGGCTCCGAGCAGGGTCACCGCCAACAGGATAAGGGTGTGCTCACCCGACAGAAAGAGCGCGGGAAAAAGATCGTCCAGGGTCGGGAAGGTGTCGTCATAGAGCATGAGCACCAGTACGACCGACACCAGCATCCAGGTTTGAAGAATCAGGAACTGGATCCCCATCAGCATCCCCAACTGCCCCTGATTGCGCCTGAAGGCATCCAGCGCCTGACAACGCGTCAGCGGTTGCCCGCGCTCCAGGTTCGCGCTCATACGATAGAGACCGATCGCCAGCAGCGGGGCGACCAGGAAGAAGCCAGCGGCCAGGAACGGCACCAGAAAGGTCAGATGCCCCAGGATCATGACCGAGGTCAGCGCGATGCTGAGCAGCACGATCCCTGCCCCATAGGTCAGGCTGTAGACGGGGGCGGCCTGGAGATCGCGCCATCCCTTGGCGAGCCATTGCCAGGGATGATCCAGACCGATACGAGCGGATCTCGAAACACCAGAAAAAACGGGGCGATAGACGAGCCCGAGGCTGCTCATGATGGTTTCCTCCTAATCGTATCTGCTTATTGTTGGAACTGCGGCGGGATGGGAGCGAGCGCAACGATCTAGGTCGCATTCTCAATCCTCAAGATAGAAGCCTAGAAGCAATCCAAAAAATAGCAAAACGAAAACGTCGGGTTTGCGCAACCAAGGAACCTTTCAGGCGGAAGCCAACTCTCAAACGCCGCCAGAAAATGCCGCCGCCCCCATTCTTTCGTTTAGACTGACCGGCCATTTCGGATGACCTCAGGGCGATCGCATCGCATCGCCCACACGCCTTGGAGCCATCGTCATGCAGCACGCACCTTTCGAGCAGATCGCCGACGGCATCTATTGCATCGAGACCGGTCTCTACCGGCACGGTCTCGCGGCCTGCTATCTCATATGTTCGGAGGATCGACTGGCCTTCGTCGACACCGGCACGGACCACACGGCCCCAGGCCTATTGGGCGTCATCGCCGCGATCGGGCTGACACCCGAGCATGTCGACTACGTGATCCCAACCCATGTGCATCTGGATCACGCCGGAGGCTCGGGACGCCTGATGGCGGCCTGCCCGAACGCCCGCTTGGTGGTGCACCCCAACGGGGTACGGCACATGGTGGATCCCAGCAAACTGATCGCCGGAGCCACTGCGGTCTATGGCGAGGAAGGGTTCGAAAAGGACTATGGAACGCTGATACCGGTGCCCGAAGAACGGGTGATCGCCGCCGAGGACGGCCAGACCTTCGCGCTCGGAAGCCGCACCCTGACCTTCGTCGACACCCCGGGACACGCCAATCATCACGGCTGCATCTTGGATTCGGTCACGCAGGGCTTCTTCACCGGAGACACCTTCGGCATCGCCTATCGCGAGTTCGAGACCGGCAAAGGACCCTGGATGTTCGCACCGGCGACGCCAGTCGCCTTCGACCCAGACGCCTGGATGGCGAGCCTCGACAAGCTGATGGCCTTCGAGCCCCAGGCGATGTACCTGACCCACTACGGTCCGGTCGAGAACCCGGCCGCCCTGGTGGACGATCTGCGTCAGAGCATCCGCGATCTGGCGAGCCTGGCGCTCGTCGAGGAGGGTCGGGACGACCCCGAGCGCAGAGAGCGGCTCAAGACAGCGATCACCCAGTATCTGATCGAGGGCGCACGCGCGCACGGCGTCGACTACGAGAACGCACGGATTCGCGAACTCTTGACGCTCGACACCGAGCTCAATTCACAGGGATTGGAGGTCTGGCTGAAACGGCGCGAGAAACGCGCCGCAGCCTGAGCCGAATGACGAAGACTCAGTCGACCAGCTGATACCGTGCCCCGCAATAGGGGCACATGCAGGTCCGGTCGGCCTCGTCCTCGATCGGCAGATAGACGCGTGGATGCATGTTCCACACGGGCGCCTCGGGCCGTGGACAGGACAACGGCAGATCCTCGCGGACGACCTGGATCGGCGACTGCTCGGACTGCGTGGCAATGGCTGGATTGGTCATGATCTTGGATCTCCCTCGTATGTGCTGATGGCCGAACCCCCGAGCGGAATCGACGCCGGCCGCATGCGGCGAACGGCGTCGATTCGGCATGATGGATGAATCAGTCGCGGAACGGGGTACGTCCCACGACCCGGCATGGCGTCAGACCAGCGCCAGCCACTCCGGATGCTGATCGCGCCGACCGTGGACCTGATCGAAATAGAGGGTCTGCAAACGCTCGGTGATGGGACCACGGGTACCAGCACCGATCGCCCGACCGTCGATCTCTCGGATCGGCGTCACCTCGGCGGCCGTTCCGGTAAAGAAGGCCTCGTCCGCAATATAGACCTCGTCGCGCGTGATACGCCGTTCGACCACCTTCAGACCCAACTCCTCGCACAGCGTCATCACGGTTCGACGGGTAATGCCGTCCAGCGCCGAGGTCAGATCCGGTGTGTAGAGCACGCCGTCGCGCACGATGAAGACGTTCTCGCCACTGCCTTCCATCACATATCCGGAGGCGTCGAGCAACAGCGCCTCGTCATACCCGTCACGCTGCGCCTCCTGGAGCGCCAGCATGGAGTTCATGTAATTGCCGTTGGCCTTGGCCCGACACATGGTGATGTTCACGTGATGGCGGGTGAAGGAGGACACCTTGATGCGGATACCGTTGCGCATGTTGTCCTCGCCCAGGTAGGAGCCCCAGGACCAGGCCGCCACCATGCAGTGGACGTTCAGGTTGTCCGCGCGCAGCCCCATGCCCTCGGCACCGTAGAAGCACATGGGACGAATGTAGGCAGACTCGAGACCGTTCTCGCGCACCACGTCGCGCTGGGCCTGGTTCAGGGTCTCGCGGTCCCAGGGCATGGGCATGCCCAGAATGTGCGCCGAATTGAAGAGACGGTCGGTGTGCTCCTGCAAACGGAAGATGGCCGCGCCCTTCGGCGTCTGGTACGCCCGGACTCCCTCGAAGACGCCCATGCCATAGTGCAAGGTGTGGGTGAGTACGTGGGTCTTGGCTTCACGCCAGGGCACCATTTCGCCGTCCAGCCAGATGAGGCCGTCACGGTCAGCCATCGTCGCCATTGTTCAACTCCACTTTGCCCGAGTCACTCTCGGGCTCGATAATTTCGAGAGGTTCTGCGGCGCAGTCACGCGTCCAGTACCGATCCGTCTTCCATCAGATCATGCCATAGGGTTCGGACCCGCTCGCGTTCGGCCAGCAGTTGGTCGACGGGGATGGTCTTGGGCTGCTCCTGCAGCGCGCCCCGATGATAGGTCGCGCGCAGTGCCTTGTAAGCCTCGGCGAGATCTTCGGCGGCCTGCCCCGGCAACAGATCGAGCCGCGCCAGGGTTTCCAACAAACGGATATTGTCGGTCCAGTCCACAAGCGCTGGGTACGCCGCCGCCCAACGCAGGACAGCGTATTGAACCATAAACTCGATGTCCGCAATACCGCCAGCGCCCTGTTTGAGATCGAACCGGCCGTCGCGGGTCTTGTCGAGAGTGGTACGCATCTTGGCGCGCATGTCGCGCACCTCGATGCGCAGCCGCTCCGGGTCGCGCTCGCGACAGAGGATCGCGCGACGCACCTCGGCGAAGCGCAGCATCAGCGCCGGATCGCCCGCCACCGGACGCGCTCGGATCAGCGCCTGATGCTCCCAGGTCCAGGCCTCCGACGCCTGATAGGCGGCGAATGATCCGATCGAGCGCACCAGCATGCCCTTGGCGCCGTCGGGACGCAGACGCATGTCGACCTCGTAGAGAGCCCCTGAGGCCGTTTGGGTGGTCATCATGTGAATCATGCGCTGACCGAGCCGGGCATAGAACTGCTCGTTGCTGATCTCTTTTGGCCCGTCGGTCATGGCGTTGATCGACTCGGTGCCATGCAGAAACACCAGATCCAGATCGGACCCATACCCGAGCTCGATCCCGCCGAGCTTGCCGTAACCCAGAACCAGGAACCCCGTCGTCTCGCCGAGAATGGACGTCGGATGGCCATGGCGAGCGCTCAGATGCGTATAGGCCTGCTCCAGCACGCGCCCGACCGCCACCTCCGCAATTTCGGTGAGATAGTCGCTCACCACCATCAGCGGAATGACCTCGGTCAGATCGGCCGCCGCCACACGCAGCATGTTGCCCTGGGCGAACTGATGCAGACGTTCCATCTGCTGTTCCAGGTCCTCCGCGTCGACATGGGCGAGCAAGGCGTCGAGTTCGGATTCCAGCTCATCGCGGCGCAGCGGCGCGTAGAGACGGCGCGGGTCGATCAGTTCGTCGAGCAGCAACGGATGATGCTGAATCTTGTCGGTGAACCAGGGGCTCATGCTGGCGAGACGCGCAAGCTGCGAGAGGATGCTGGGATGCTCGATCATCATCGCCAGATAGGCGGTCCGGCGCGCCACCGCCTCCAGCACCAGCAGCACGCGACCCAGCGCGGCATCGGGCTGATCGCATCCGGCGACGATCCGCAGCACCTGCGGCATCAGCTGGGCGAGACGATCGCGGCCGCGACTGCTCAACCCCTTGCGTGCCGTGCCGTCGCGAAAGTGCTCGATCCGAGTGCGCGCCGCCGCCGGATCGACGAATCCGGCGTCCTCCAGAATCGACAGCTCCCGCGTCTCGTCCTGATCGCCGTTCCAGAGCGCCACCCAGGCGGAACCGCCTCTGTCCGGCTCCTTCACGGGCGCGGCGAAGACATGATCGAAATGCCCCTGCACCAAACGGCGGTGCTCCTCCAGAACCGCCGCGAACGCGGCCCAGTCGGAGAAGCCCATGGAGCGGGCAAGACGCGCCTGACCCAGATCGTCCTCCGGCAGCGTATGGGTCTGCTTGTCGCGATGGGCCTGGAGGCGGTTCTCGACCAGACGCAGAAAACCATAGGCCGCGTCGAGCTGGGCGACCGCCTCGGTCGGCATCAGCTCACGCTCGGCCAGCAGGGCGAGCACCTGGAGAATAGGTCGCACCTGGAGATCCGCGTCGCGACCGCCGCGCACCAGCTGGAACGCCTGACCGATGAATTCGATCTCGCGGATACCGCCCGGCCCGAGCTTGATGTTGCCCTCCATGCCACGCCGATGGAGTTCCTTGACGATCATCTGCTTGAGATCGCGCAAGGACTCGAAGGCCCCGAAATCCAGATAGCGCCGATAGACGAAGGGCCGCAGCATCCCCATGAGAGCGTCCACATCGTCCGGGTCGCCCGCCACCGCACGCGCCTTGATCATGGCATAGCGTTCCCACTCGCGCGCCTGGGACTGGTAGTAATCCTCCATCGCCTGGAAGCTCATGGCCAGCGGGCCGACCTCTCCGAACGGGCGCAGACGCGTATCGACACGGAAGACGAAGCCGTCGATGGTCTTGGTCGCCAGCGCCTGGACCAGACGCTGACCCAATCGCACGAAGAACTGCTCGTTGCTCAAGACACGCGGACCGCCCTCGACCTCGCCACCGTGGGCAAAGGCGAAGATGAGATCGATGTCCGAGCTGAGATTGAGCTCGCGCGCGCCCAATTTGCCCATGCCCAGCACGACCATCCGCAGCGCCCGCCCCTCTGGATCGCGCGGAGTCCCGAGCTCCGCGCAGGTCCAGTCGTGGAGCAGATCCAGTGTGCGACGGATGCAGACATCGGCCAGTTCGGACAGGTCCTCCAGCGTCTCCGCGAGGGGCGCCAGCCGGCCGATGTCGCGCCAGATGATACGAACCATCTCGCGACGCCGGAACAGCCGCAGCGCCTTGTGCAGGGCCGGCTCAGTCTCGACTTCGACCAGGGCCGCCGCCAGACGCGCATCCAGATCGCCCGCCTCGTAGGGACGCGCCAGATCACCGCTCGCGATCAGTTCGGCGAATTCCTCGGGATGACGTAGCACCGAGACGGCAACGTACTCGCTCGCATCCCACACCCGCGCACGGATCCGAACGAAGTCGGCGTCTGCGGGCACCATGACGCCATTTTCATCGGCCCAGGCCAGCCAATCGCGCCAATGGGACTCCATTGCCGGATCGACTGGATTGGTCTCGTTGCTGGACATCTTCAGAGCTCCTCGATGCGGTAGTCGGCGGCCAGTGTGAACTCGCCCCCGGGTGGAATCTCGATCACCTCGGACGCGGCATTGACCGTCTCGACACAGATGAAACGCCTGTAGTCGTCATCGTCCAGATCCTCCATGGCGCGCGCCGATTCGATCCAGGGATTCCAAACCACGCAGGTACGGCTGTTGTACCCCTGGATCCAGATACGCCGCCCGAGCCCAGGATCCAGGATACTCAGACGCGATGGCACGGACTCATAGATGCGATTGACCTCGCCAGCCACACCCAGGTCGCCGACTTGGACGACAACCCGCTCCCGCGCATCGGCCGCATAGTCCAGATAGGAACAGCCGTCCAGACCCTCGACCCGCAGCCGCGCCAGATCGCCAATCCTGAAATAGGCATGCAGCCCCTGGGTGATGTGCAGCACCGAGGCGTCGAGATTGCGCGTGGTCAGAGCGACCGAGAGCGTCGTCCCGACCCGGATCTCCACCTCCAACGCGACCTCATGCGGCCAAGCCGAGCGCGTGCGCTCGTCCGAGACGAGCTGCATCCGGACTCGGGTCGATCCATCCGCGCACGTCTCGCAGAGCGTCGGCGACCACTCGAACAGACGGGCGAACCCATGGATGACCCGTCCGGGATCCGCCGGATCGCGACCGAACCAGGGCCAGCAGATGGGCACGCCGCCCTTGATCTCCAGCCCTGGAGAGCGATGGGCGCGCTCGCCGACGAACAGCAGATCGTCCCTCGCCGTCCTCGGACGGTAGGCCAGCAGCTGTCCGCCCTGGGTCGTGAGCGTCGCCGTCGCCAGCGGATTGGCGATCTCGATCATCGTCAAACCGCCCCGCCCCTCGGCGAAGCGTAGCGTACCGGGGATGCCGAACGCGGCATTCAAGGCAGAGCAATCCAAGACACCTCCTCGCGGCACGACTGCGCGGCGGATATCGAACCAGGAAACGCGATCGAGCCATTATAGGGTTCGAACAAAGCGCCCGAGCCGCAGAGGTCTCGGTAAAGTGACTCAGAGCGCTCGATCGCCGCCAACATTCAAACGAAAAAAGCCCCGCCGAGGCGGGGCTTTTCGACTTCAGGCCGAGAGACCTGGGCTTACATCATGCCCATGCCGCCCATACCGCCCATGCCGCCCATATCGCCGCCCGGCATTGCCGGGGCGTCGTCCTTGGGCTCATCGGCAATCATGGCCTCGGTGGTGATCATGAGACCAGCGACCGAAGCGGCGTTCTGCAGCGCGGAGCGGGTGACCTTGGTCGGATCCAGGATACCCATCTCGACCATGTCGCCATACTCGCCGTTGGCGGCATTGTAGCCGTAGTTGCCGGTACCCTCGGAGGACACCTTGTGCATGATGACGGACGGCTCTTCACCGGCGTTGGAGACGATCTGACGCAGCGGCTCTTCCATCGCGCGACGAGCGATCGCGATGCCGACGTCCTGATCGTGGTTGGCACCCTTGAGGTCCTTGACGGCCGCGATGGCGCGCACCAGGGCAACACCACCACCGGGGACGATGCCTTCCTCGACTGCGGCGCGGGTCGCGTGCAGTGCGTCTTCGACGCGTGCCTTCTTCTCCTTCATCTCGATCTCGGTCGCGGCGCCGACCTTGATCACGGCCACACCGCCGGCCAGCTTGGCCAGACGCTCTTGCAGCTTCTCACGATCGTAATCGGAGCTGGTCTCCTCGACCTGAGCACGGATCTGCTCGCAACGGGCCTGGATGTCCTGCTCGGAGCCGGCACCATCGATGATGGTGGTCTCGTCCTTGCCGACCTGAACCTTCTTGGCGGTACCCAGATCGTTGAGGGTGGCCTTCTCCAGCGACAGACCGACTTCCTCGGAGATGACGGTGGCGCCGGTCAGGATGGCGATGTCCTGCAGCATGGCCTTGCGACGGTCGCCGAAGCCAGGAGCCTTGACGGCACAAACCTTGACGATGCCGCGGATGGTGTTGACGACCAGGGTCGCCAGGGCCTCGCCCTCGACGTCCTCGGCGATGATCAGCAGCGGCTTGCCGGCCTTGGCGACGGCCTCGAGCACGGGGAGCAGATCACGGATGTTCGAGATCTTTTTGTCGTGCAGCAGGATGTACGGGGCCTCGAGCTCGGCGCTCTGACTCTGCTGGTTGTTGATGAAGTAGGGCGAGAGGTAGCCGCGATCGAACTGCATGCCTTCGACGACGTCCAGCTCGTTCTGCAGAGAGGTGCCGTCCTCGACGGTGATGACGCCTTCCTTGCCGACCTTCTCCATCGCCTCGGCGATGATGTTGCCGATCGAGTCGTCCGAGTTGGCGGAGATGGTACCGACCTGGGCGATCGCCTTGCTCTCGGTGCAGGGCTTGGAGAGCTTGCGCAGCTCGGCGGTGGCGGCCTCGACGGCCTTGTCCATGCCGCGCTTGAGATCCATCGGGTTCATGCCGGCAGCGACCGCCTTCAGACCCTCGCGCACCATGGCCTGGGCCAGCACGGTCGCGGTGGTGGTACCGTCACCGGCGATGTCGGAGGTCTTGGAGGCGACTTCCTTGACCATCTGGGCGCCCATGTTCTCGAACTTGTCCTTGAGTTCGATTTCCTTCGCGACGGAAACGCCGTCCTTGGTGACGGTCGGCGCGCCGAAGGACTTCTCCAGCACCACGTTGCGACCCTTGGGACCCAGGGTGACCTTGACGGCGTTGGCGAGGACGTTGACGCCTTCCATCATACGGGCACGGGCATCGCCGCCGAACTTCACGTCTTTTGCGCTCATTCTCTAAATTCCTCGATTGGATTCGTTATTAGTGGGTCGGTGAATGTCAGACCGGGCGGAGGGCTTCAGCCCTCGACGACGCCCATGATGTCTTCTTCACGCATGACCAGGAATTCCTGGCCGTCGAGCTTGACCTCGGTGCCGGAATATTTTCCGAAGAGGACACGATCGCCGACCTTGACGTCGAGGGGACGGGCCTCGCCGCTCTCAAGGATCTTGCCCTTGCCGACGGCGATGATCTCGCCCTGAATCGGCTTCTCGGTTGCCGAATCGGGGATCACGATGCCAGCAGCGGTCGTGCGCTCCTCTTCCATGCGACGGACGACGACGCGATCATGCAAAGGACGGATATTCATGTTGGATCTCCTCGTAGCGTTGAGAAGTGGTTGGTATGGGTGCCCAGGATTAAGACTTCGTGGCCCGACCTTGTTAGCACTCACCTGAAACGAGTGCTAATGGTAGAGCGAAATCTTCAGGTGTCAAGGCTTGAGTCGACAGGCAGGTCGAGGGACTTGCAGAAACCGGCATGGAAAATCGGAAAGGAGCAACGGCACGGCACGCACCAAGAAACGACCCACCGACATCGACGTCGACGGAAAACCGCCGTGAATCCAAGACGAGGGAGCCGCCCGCACTCGGCGGCTCAACAGGCATCAGACGCGAAGCATCAGTCCTCGCGGCGATAATCGCCCTCGATGACGCGCGGCCCCCGATCGGGGCCCGGTCCTGGGTAGCGGGGGGCTGGAGCTACCCGAACGAAACGGGCGATCACCCAGCGACGCAAGGGCGGCACGAGCAGAAGGAAACCGAGGGCGTCGGTCATAAAGCCCGGCAGCAAGAGGAAGAGACCAGCGGCCAGAATGAGTGCGCCGTCCATGACCTCGAGCGCCGGCACCTCGCCCCGGTCCATCATTTCGCGCACGCGAAGCAACAGACCGAAGCCCTGGAGACGTACCAGCCAGGTACCGATGATGGCGGTCAGAATGGACAGCGCGATCGTGGGCAGCGCCCCGATCTCGCCGCCGACCTGAATCAGAAAGTAGAGCTCGATCAGCGGCAAACCGATGAACAAGGCTAGGATGATGAGCGGCATGAATGTCTCTCTAAACGATGGATTCGGCCGTGGAGGCCGCCGTCCCTTCAGAGTCGATCCGTCCGAAACCGTTCCCAACCCTCGGCGACGGAGATCGGGGTCGACCCGACACAGGATTTAGGCCGAACCATACCCATCCGGCCTGATAAAGTCCAAGGGCCGTCGTCTCGCAACGAAACCTCGCGCGGTGATCGCCATCAAAGCCCAGGTCGATTCTCGACTCATCCGAACAGGCGGCAGTCCAGCGCCCACCGACAGCGACCCGAAGGAGGCTCCCGGCCCATGCACTCACGACATCGCCTGATGCTCTGCACCTGTCCCGACCCGGAAACGGCGCGGACACTGGCCGAGCGACTGGTCGAGGAACGGCTCGCCGCCTGCGTCAGCCTGCTTCCCGGCGCCACCTCCGTCTACCGCTGGGAGGATGCGATTCAGCAGGACACCGAAACGCAGATGCTCATCAAGACCTCCTGCGGACGGATCGAGGAGCTGACCGCACGGCTGCGCGAGTTGCATCCCTACGAGGTACCCGAGATCATCGCCGTCCCGATCACGGAAGGACTCTCCGACTATCTGAGCTGGGTAGATTCATGCACAACATCCTGAACGCACGCCGCAGACATTCCGACGCTCACGCAGCCCCTTCCCTGCCCGCCCCTGCACTCATATGGAACCGGATTCCGCTCCTGCTGCTGGCTGTGGCGCTGATGGCATTGATGCTGGGGCGAACCGCACTCGCCGACCCGGAGTTCCTTCAGCCCGACCAGGCGTTCAAGGTCTCGGCCCGGGCGGACGGACCTAATGCCGTCCGGATCCGCTGGGACATCGCCGAGGGCTATTACCTCTACCAGAGCAAATTCCGCGTCGACACCGACACCGTCGGCATCGCGCTGGGCCAACCGCAGCTCCCGGAGGCCGAGATCAAGCAGGACGAGTTCTTCGGCGCCGTCCCTATCTACCACGAAACGATCAGCGCCCGAGTCCCGGTCACACGCGATCCGGGCGCAGGCAATCGGCTCGACCTAAAGCTGACCTCTCAGGGCTGCGCGGAGGCGGGACTCTGCTATCCGCCGCACCGCCAGACGCTCTCGGTCGAGATGCCGCCCATGGCCGCGACGCAAACCGCGACGCCGCCCCCCACTCAAACGAGCAAGCCCTCGGCCGCCAGCACGCTTGGGCTGAACGACGCCTTCGGCGTCGCGCGCGAAGGCGCGCTGCCGACCGTCGAGGAGGCCTTCCGCTTCCAGGCCGAGGTCGCCGCGCCCGACCGGCTGCAACTGACCTGGGACATCGCCCCCGAGACCTATCTCTATCGACATCTGGTCCAGGTCGCCCTGGAGGACGAAGACGGCGTCCGGCTCGGGAGCTTCGAGCTGCCGCAGGGCGAGACCAAACGCGACGCCGTGCTTCCGGACGGAAGCCTGGGCGACATCCAGGTCTATCACGACCGTATCGACCTGACGCTGCCTCTGTTGCGCGACACGCTCGAGCCAACCGAGATCACACTGGTCGTCAAGTATCAAGGCTGCGCCGAACTCGGCGTCTGCTATCCGCCCCAAACCCAGCAGGTCCGCCTCGACCTGCCAGCGGCCAGCACGACGGCATCGGCGCCAACCGCCACCACTCGCACAGCCGCACCCAGCGCGCCCGAGCCGAGCGACAGCCTCCCGGTCGCCGAACAGGACCGGATCGCCGCCGTCCTCGCCGGAGGCAGTCTCTGGGTCATCATCGCCGCCTTCTTCGGCTTCGGGCTGCTGCTCGCCTTCACGCCTTGCATCTTTCCCATGATCCCCATCCTCTCGGGCATCATCGCCGGCCAGGGGGCGCGCATCACCACCCGCAAGGCCTTCATCCTGTCGCTGGTCTATGTCCTGGCAATGGCCTTGACCTATACGCTCGCGGGCGTCCTGGCCGGACTGTTCGGCGCCAACCTCCAGGTGCTGTTCCAGAACCCCTGGATCCTCTCCGCCTTCGCGCTGGTGTTCGTGCTGCTCGCACTCTCCATGTTCGGCTTCTACGATCTGCAGTTGCCGTCGAGCCTACAGACCCGGCTGGCCACGCTCAGCAACCGCCAGCAGGGCGGCACCCTCATCGGCGTCGCCATCATGGGCCTGCTCTCGGCCCTCATCGTCGGCCCCTGCGTGGCGCCGCCGCTGTTCGGCGCACTCATCTACATCAGCCAAACAGGCGACGCGCTGCTCGGCGGGCTCGCCTTGTTCGCGCTCAGCTTAGGGATGGGCGCACCACTCATCGTCATCGGCACCTCGGCCGGCAAGCTGCTGCCGCGCGCCGGGGTCTGGATGGACGCGGTCAAGGCCGTCTTCGGCGTCGCCCTGCTCGGCGTCGCCATCCTGCTGCTCGAACGCATCCTGCCGCCCGCCGTCGCCATGCTGCTCTGGGGGCTGTTGGCCATCTGCTCGGCAGTCTATCTCGGCGCGCTCAGCCAACTGCCGCACGACAGCAGCGGCTGGAGCAAACTCTGGAAGGGGTTCGGCGTCGCCCTGCTCGTCTATGGCGTGCTCATGCTGGTGGGGGCCGCCGCCGGGGGCAAGGACACCGTGCAGCCGCTGCGCGGACTCATGACGGGGATACCGGCACAGATCGCCGAGCACACCGCCTTCCAGCGCATCAAGACCACGGACGACCTGGAGCGCGCGCTGGCCGAGGCACGGGCAGCGGACCGCCCGACCATGCTGGATTTCTATGCCGACTGGTGCGTCTCCTGCAAAGAAATGGAGCGCTACACCTTCAGCGATCCGGCCGTGATGGCCGAGATGTCCCGCTTCAACCTGCTTCAGGCCGACGTCACCGCCAACGACGCAGCCGATCGCGCATTGATACAGGAACGATTCGGCATCCCGGGACCACCGGCCATCCTCTTCTTCGATCCCAACGGGGCCGAGCAAACCGGGATGAGAGTGGTGGGCTTCAAGCCTGCCGAGGATTTCGCCAAGCATCTCAAGAGCATCCAGCCATGAAGCCGCTCAAGGTCGTTCTCGTGACCGTTCTCGCCGGCAGCATCAGCATCGGTACCGCCATCTTCGGGCAGAAATGGCTGGGTGAAACCCCGCTGGTCGAAGGGCTCTCGGACCGCACCCAGAGCCGTCTCCATACATTGCCGGACTTTCGTCTGACCGACCTCGACGGGCGCGAGGTCGCGAGCAATGCCTGGGCCGGAAAGGTGATCGTCCTGAACTACTGGGCCACCTGGTGCCCGTCCTGCCTGGAAGAGTTGCCGCTCTTTGTCAGCGCCCAGAAGGCGCTCAAGGACTCCGGGGTTCAGTTCGTCGGCATCGCCGTCGACCGAGCCGAAGACGTCCGGGCATTCATCGCCGAACATCCGCTCGACTACCCCGTGCTCATCGCCGACCTCCAGGCCGTGGAACTCTCCAAGAAGCTCGGCAACCGGCTCGAAGGGCTACCCTTCACGGCCATCTTCGACCGCCATGGCCGAAAGGTCTTCAGCCAACTCGGTCCCATGACCGAAAGCGAGCTGCAGACACAGCTCGCGACCCTCGTCGCCCCGTCCGCCCGCCGCTCGGCCAGCGCCGACTGAGGCACGTTCAGGGTAGACAGCGCTCACGCATCAACGGCCCCTGTCGACCGGTCTCTTGAGCCAGTCAATCGGCGCCGAATCGCCCCTCACTCTACGACTGGACAATTTCTGGGGAAATCAGCACAATTCGACGCGATTTGCCGCCGATTCCGACCGGACCGGCAAGCCCCGAAATCGACATCGTCTGGAAGGCAATTGGCGCCATGGCCTCGATCCTGGTCCTCAACGGACCCAACCTCAATCTGCTCGGCACCCGGGAACCGGGACACTACGGTCGCGCGACCTTGGCGGACATCCAGCATCTCCTGGAGTCGACCGCGCAGACCGAGGGCCATGAACTCGAATTCATACAGAGCAACGCCGAGCACATCCTGATCGAGGCGGTCCATCGCGCCCCGCAGCGCGGAGTAGATTTCATCATCATCAATCCGGCGGCCTTCACCCACACCAGCGTCGCCTTGCGCGACGCTCTGCTTGCCGTGGCGATCCCCTTCATCGAGGTGCACCTGTCGAACGTGCACGCTCGCGAGCCATTTCGCGCCCACTCCTATTTTTCCGATATCGCCGTGGGCGTGATCTGCGGACTCGGGGCCGAGGGATACGCACTGGCGTTGCGCGCCGCGCTCAGCCGACTGGCGCAAGGCACTAAGAACGAGAACAACTGACAATGGATATCCGCAAGGTTAAGAAGTTGATCGAGCTGTTGGAGCAATCCGACGTCGCCGAGATCGAGATCCACGAAGGCGAAGAGTCCGTGCGCATCAGCCGCCACGGCAGCGCCTCCATGCCCGTCTACATGCCTCAGCCCATGGCGGCAGGGGCCGCAGCCCCCGTTGCGCCGACGTCTGCGGTGGCCGCCGTTACCGCCGACGAAGAAGATGAAGAACTCAGCGGCGAGATCGTGCGCTCGCCCATGGTCGGCACCTTCTATCGCGCACCGGCGCCCGGCTCCAAGCCGTTCGTCGAGGAAGGGCACTCGGTCAAGGCCGGCGATACGCTCTGTATCATCGAGGCCATGAAGATCCTCAACCAGATCGAGTGCGATCACTCGGGCACGGTCAAACGCATCCTGGTCGATAACGGTCAGCCGGTCGAATACAACCAGCCGCTGTTCGTCATCGAATGACCACCGGATTCCGATTCCATTCGGATCGGAATCCGCGTTACCGCGCCCGACCGCAACCGCGCCGCACCTGGCACGGCTGCGGTCGAATCCGCCGTTCCCAACAGAAGACATTCCCATCATGGCTGCAATGATCGAGAAGGTTCTGATCGCCAATCGGGGCGAGATCGCGTTGCGTATCCTGCGCGCCTGCCGCGAACTCGGGATCAAGACCGTCGCCGTCCACTCCGAAGCCGACCGCGACCTGAAACACGTGCTGCTGGCGGACGAATCCGTCTGCATCGGACCGGCGGCCGCCCTTCAGAGTTACCTGAACGTCCCGGCCATCATCAGCGCGGCCGAGGTCACGGATACGGTCGCCATCCACCCCGGCTACGGCTTCCTGTCCGAGAACGCCGACTTCGCCGAACGCGTCGAGCGCTCCGGGTTCATCTTCATCGGCCCCAAGCCCGACACCATTCGGATGATGGGCGACAAGGTCTCGGCCATCGCCGCCATGAAGGCGGCCGGCGTGCCCTGCGTCCCCGGCTCGGACGGACCGATCGACGACAACAAGAAGCGCACCCTGGAGCTGGCGCGCGAGATCGGCTATCCGATCATGATCAAGGCGTCCGGCGGCGGCGGTGGTCGCGGCATGCGCGTGGTGCACTCCGAGGCGACCCTGCTCAACGCCATCTCCCTGACCAAGGCGGAGGCCGCTGCGGCCTTCAACAACGATATGGTCTACATGGAGAAGTATCTGGAGAACCCGCGTCACATCGAGTTCCAGATCCTCGCCGACCAAATGGGCAACGCCATCCATCTCGGCGAGCGCGACTGCTCCATGCAGCGGCGCCACCAGAAGGTACTGGAAGAGGCCCCCGCGCCCGGCATCACCGAAGCGCAGCGCAACGAGATCGGCGAACGCTGCGCGGCGGCCTGCCGTGCCATCGGCTATCGCGGCGCAGGCACCTTCGAGTTCCTCTACGAGAACGGGCACTTCTATTTCATCGAGATGAACACCCGCGTCCAGGTCGAGCATCCGGTGACCGAGATGGTCACGGGCGTCGACATCGTGAAGGAGCAGATCCTGATCGCGGCCGGCGAGCCGTTGCGCTACACGCAGCAGGACATCCAGCTGCGCGGTCACGCCATCGAGTGCCGCGTCAACGCCGAGGACTCCGAGACCTTCATGCCGAGCCCAGGCAAGATCACCGACTTCCATGCCCCGGGCGGACCGGGCGTTCGGGTCGAAACCCACATCTACTCGGGCTACACGGTGCCCTGCCACTACGACTCCATGATCGGCAAGCTGATCACCCACGGAGAGGATCGCGAGGCGGCCATCGCGCGCATGTGCAACGCGCTGCGCGAAACCGTGATCGACGGCATCAATACCAACATCAAGCTCCAGCGCTCCATCCTGCGCGACGGAGCCTTCCTGGCCGGTGGAGCCAACATCCACTATCTCGAAAAGAAACTCGGGATGTAACGGCGATCCGATGCCCTGGTTACAACTTGCATTCGATATCCCGCGCGCCGAGGCGGAGACCTATTCGCTGAATCTGGAGATGGCCGGCGCGCTCTCGGTCACGCTCGGGGACGCAGGCGACGAGCCCCAACTGGAGCCCGGTCCGGGCGAGACACCGCTCTGGTCTCAGGTGACGCTCACGGCCCTGTTCGAGAGCGATCCGGAGAGTCAGGCACTGGTCGAGCGTCTGGCGGCCAACCTTACCGAACAGCTTTCGGCGCTGCCGCGGATCGAGCGGATCGAGGATCAGGTGTGGGAGCGCGTCTGGCTCGACACCTTCAAACCGGCACGCTTCGGCCGGCGTCTTTGGATCTGTCCGCACGGTCAGCCCCCGGAGGCCGACGACGCGGTCGTGGTCAACCTGGATCCCGGACTGGCCTTCGGCACCGGACACCACGCCACCACGGCGCTCTGTCTGGAATGGCTCGACGGCGCCGATCTCGCAGGCAAGACCGTCCTCGATTTCGGCTGCGGCTCGGGCATCCTGGCCATCGCCGCGCTCAAGCTGGGCGCAGCGCGCGCCATCGCGGTCGACCACGACCAGCAGGCACTGGACGCCACCCGCGACAACGCGGCCGCCAACGGCGTCTCAGAGCGCCTTGAGGTCTATCTCCCGGAACAGGCCCCCGAGCAGACGGTCGACTGCGTGCTGGCGAACATCCTCGCCGGACCGCTGGTCAGCCTGGCGCCGATCCTGATCGCACGCCTGAGCGCAGGCGGAGACCTGGTCCTCTCGGGCATCCTGGCCGATCAGGTCGAGACCGTCAGCGCCGCCTATGCCGAGCGGATACAGCTCGAATCCCCGCGTCTGCGCGAGGATTGGGCGCTGGTCTGCGGACGACGCCCCCACACCTGATCCGCACCAAGGCACGACACCGGTCATCGCACCCTCGCCATCGGTCGCGGTCGGCTCGACCGCGACCGACCGATTCGTCATCATAGAGACACATTCCAGCCGCCCGTCGTTTGCCCGTGCTCGAAACCCAAACTCCCCTGCTCCGTCCGTTCAGCATCGGGCCCTACCGGCTCGCGAACAATCTGATCCTGGCCCCCATGGCCGGCATCACCGACCGCCCCTACCGCTCGCTCTGTCGGCGCATGGGCGCCGGGCTCGCGGTCGCCGAGATGGTCTCGGCCAACACCACGCTCTGGGGCAGCCGCAAATCGCTCAAACGGCTCGATTACACTGGAGAGGAAGGACCGATCTCGGCCCAGATCGTCGGCTCGGATCCTGCCGAGATGGCCGAGGCGGCGCGCATCAACCTCGACCTCGGTGCCGACATCATCGACATCAACATGGGCTGCCCGGCGAAGAAGGTCTGCAAAGTGGCGGCGGGCTCGGCGCTGCTGCGCGACGAGCTGTTGGTCGGCCGGATCCTGGAGGCCATCGTCAGCGCCGTGTCGGCGCCCGTAACCCTCAAGATCCGCACCGGCTGGTCGCCGGAGAGCCGCAACGGGGTGCGCATCGCCGAGATCGCGCGCGACTGCGGCATCGCCGCGCTCACGGTACACGGGCGCACCCGCGCCTGCTCCTATGGGATCGCGGCCGAATACGACAGTATCAGAGCCATCCGCGAACAGGTCTCGATCCCGCTGATCGCCAACGGCGACATCGCGAGCCCCGAACAGGCACGACACGTCCTAGACTACACGGGCGCCGATGCTATCATGATCGGACGCGCGGCCCAGGGACGCCCCTGGATCTTCCGCGATATCGCCGCCGAACTGGCCCCCGACGACCCCGCTCCGGGGACGACGGGTCGTGGAATCCACCGCCCGGATCGGATTCCGCCCGCGAGCTGGATCAGAGACGTTCTGAGGGAGCACCTAGAGGCGCTCTATCTGTTCTACGGCCACCATGGCGGCGTGCGCATCGCGCGCAAACACATCGCCTGGTACTGCCGTCACCTGCCTGGTGCGGCGAAATTTAGAGACGACATCAACCGAACGGAGACCCCTTCCGAGCAACTGTCTCGGGTTCTCGCGTTCCTCGACCAATGCCCCGACACGGAGACGAAAGCAGCATGAAGACAGCGGCTGCGAAAGACGCATCGGCACACGAATCAACGGGGCTCCAACTCCTGGAGGCGAACCGCGCCGATCCGCTTGGGGTCTGCGTGCGCAACGCACTCAAATTCTATCTCGAAAACATGGCGGACCACGAAGCGACCGGGCTCTACAGTCTGGTCATGGAGGAGGTCGAGCGGCCTCTCTTCGAGACCGTCCTCAATCACACCAACGGCAATTTGAGCCATGCCTCGCGGATGCTCGGCATGACGCGCAGCACCCTGCGCAAACGACTCAACGACTACGGGATCGAGCGCGATCTCTGAGCCAAGCGCGCCACCCCTCAAGCACACAGAACCCGGACCATATAGATGCAAGCCATTCAACGCGCCCTGATCAGCGTTTCCGACAAGACCGGCCTGATCGACTTCGCCAAGGACCTCACCGCCCGTGGCGTCGAGATCCTCTCCACCGGAGGAACCGCCCGGCTGCTCGCCGAGCAGGGCATCCCAGTGATCGAGGTCTCAGACTTCACCGGCTTCCCGGAACTGATGGACGGACGCGTCAAGACGCTGCATCCGCGCATCCACGGTGGCATCCTCGGGCGCCGCGGCCTCGACGATCAGGTGATGGCCGACAACCAGATCCAGCCGATCGACCTGGTGGTGGTCAACCTCTACCCCTTCGAGCAGACGGTCGCCAACCCGGACTGCGATCTGCCGACCGCGATCGAGAACATCGACATCGGCGGCCCCACCCTGCTGCGCGCAGCCGCCAAGAACCACGCCAGCGTCACCGTGGTGGTGGACGCGACCGACTATCCGCGCGTGCTCGCCGAGATGGCCGAGACCGGCGGCGTGAGCGACGCGACCCGCTTCGATCTCGCGGCCAAGGTCTTCGAGCACACCGCCCGCTACGACGGCGCCATCGCCAACTATCTGGGCGCGCGCGCCGAGGGTGAAAGCGAGAACGGCTTCCCACGCGTCCTCAGCCTCCAGTTCAAGCGCAACCAGTCGATGCGCTACGGCGAGAATCCGCACCAGAACGCCGCCTTCTACGTCGAGCACGCGATCGAGGAAGCCGGCATCGCGACCGCCGAGCAGATCCAGGGCAAGGAACTCTCCTACAACAACATCGCCGACACCGACGCCGCACTCGAATGCGTCAAGCAGTTCGACGAGGCCCCGGCCTGCGTCATCGTCAAGCACGCCAATCCCTGCGGCGTCGCCTTCGGCGCCGATCTGCTGGAGGCCTACGAGCGCGCCTACTCGACGGATCCGGAGTCGGCCTTCGGCGGCATCATCGCCTTCAACCGCGAACTCGATGGCAAGACCGCGAGCGCCATCGTCGAGCGCCAGTTCGTCGAGGTGATCATCGCGCCCAGCATCTCGGACGCGGCCCGCGAGGTGGTGGCGGCCAAGAAGAACGTGCGTCTGCTCGCCTGCGGCGACTGGGCCAGCGAGTCCATCCATCGCTTCGACTTCAAGCGGGTCAACGGCGGTCTCCTGGTCCAGGACGCCGACCTGCGTCTCACCGGGGACGTGCGGGTCGTGACCGAGCGCGCGCCGACCCCCGAGCAGATGGACGACCTGCTCTTCACCTGGCGCGTGGCCAAGTTCGTCAAGTCCAACGCCATCGTCTACGGTCGCGAACGCATGACCGTCGGGGTCGGCGCGGGGCAGATGAGCCGGGTCAACTCGGCGCGCATCGCCCGCATCAAGGCCGAGCAAGCGGGCCTGGTCGTGGCCGGCTCGGTGATGGCCTCCGACGCCTTCTTCCCCTTCCGCGACGGCATCGACCAGGCCGCCGAGGCCGGCATCACGGCGGTCATCCAGCCCGGCGGATCCATGCGCGACGAAGAGGTCATCGCCGCCGCCAACGAGCACGGCATGGCCATGGTCTTCACCGGCATGCGTCACTTCCGGCACTGAGAGCGGCACATCACGCCAATTTGAACCGCAAAGGCGCGAAGGACGCAAAGAGGATTTTGGGCATTGCTCCAAGTGCCTGGTGGCCAGAAGCAAAATCCGAACCCAAGCTTGAATCCTTTGCGCTCTTTGCGCCTTTGCGGTTCCAAATACCTGAGAGCAGCGGATTCGAGCCATGTCCATCCATCCCACCGCCATCGTCGAGGACGGGGCCGAGATCGACCCTAGCGTCGCTATCGGCCCCTACTCCATCATCGAGTCCGGCGCCGTCATCGGCCCGGGCTGCCGCATCGAGAGCTGCGTGCGCATCTTCGCCAACACCCGCATGGGCCGCGACAACCGGGTCTGTCACGGGGTCACGCTCGGCTCCGAGCCCCAGGATCTGACCTTCACGCCCGAGAAGGCGCGCCCGCTGACCATCGGCGACCGCAATCACTTCAAGGAAGGGGTGAATATCAGCTGCGGCGTCAAGTCCGAGGAAGGCACTCGAATCGGCAGCGACAACTTCTGGATGGCCTTTTCGCACGCGGGTCACGACTGTGTCGTCGGCGATCACAACATCTTCGCCAACACGGCCACCCTAGCCGGTCATGTCGAAGTCGAGGACCGCACCTTCATCTCGGGGCAGGTCGCGGTGCATCAGTTCTGCCGCATCGGCTCACTGGCCATGGTGGCCGGGGTCACCGGCGTCGCCCAGGACGTGCCGCCCTATGCGTTGGTGGACGGACACCGCGCGCGCATGCTCGGCCTGAATGTCGTTGGACTGAGACGCAACGGCTTCACACAAGAGCAGCGCAGCCGCATCAAGGCGGTCTACCGCCTGCTGCTGCGCTCGGGCCTGAAACAGGCCGAGGCGTTGGCCCGCGCCGAGCAGGATTATCCCGGTCCCGAAACCGACCACATCCTGAATTTCATCCGATCGAGCCGACGAGGACTCGTCTCCTTCGACTAGGAGCACCGTGTCGCAACCGACCCTTGCTGGCCGCCAGACGCGGCCGGCTCCCGATATTCGGCATCGGCAATGCCGACCCTCTTTCAAGTACATGAAGATTCAATCTGGAGACGTTCGATGAAGATTTTGATCATTGGCAGCGGTGGGCGCGAGCACGCACTTGCTTGGAAGGCCGCTCAGTCCCCGCTGGCGGAGCAGATCTTCGTCGCCCCGGGCAATGGCGGCACGGCATGCGAGCCCGGGGTCCAGAATCTGCCGATTTCGGCGACGGACATCCAGGCGCTCCTCCGCTTCGCCCGCGAGGAGTCCATCGGACTGACCATCGTCGGCCCCGAGGCCCCGCTGGTCGCCGGCCTGGTCGATGCCTTCGAGGCGGCCGGCCTGCCCTGCTTCGGTCCCACGCAAAGCGCCGCACAGCTCGAAGGCTCGAAGGCATTCGCCAAGGATTTCCTCACCCGTCACGGCATTCCGACCGCAAGCTACGGCGTCTTCACCGAGATCGAGCCCGCGCTCGACTACCTGCGAGTGATCGGCGCACCCGTCGTGGTCAAGGCCGATGGCCTGGCCGCCGGCAAGGGCGTCATCCTGGCCGACGACCTGGAGACCGCCGAGGCCGCAGTGCGCGACATGCTGGATGCAGGCCGTTTCGGCACGGCCGGCGCCCGAGTGGTGATCGAGGAATTCCTCACCGGCGAGGAGGCGAGCTTCATTGCCATGGTCGACGGCGGCAACATCCTGCCGCTGGCCTCCTCTCAGGACCACAAGGCACGCGATGACGGAGACCAGGGACCCAATACCGGCGGCATGGGGGCCTATTCGCCCGCCCCCATCGTCACGCCCGAGATCCACGCACGCATCATGCGCGAGGTCATGGAGCCGACCATTGCCGGACTCGCCAGCGAAGGCATCCGTTATTTGGGTTTTCTGTACGCCGGCATCATGATTGACAGCAATGGCACCCCAAAGGTACTGGAATTCAATTGCAGAATGGGCGACCCCGAGACCCAACCGCTTCTGATGCGGCTCAAATCGGATCTGGTCGAGCTCTGCCTCGCTGCAGTCGAGGGCCGGCTCGACACCGCGACCGCCGACTGGGATTCGCGCGCCGCGCTCGGCGTCGTGATGGCGGCTGGCGGCTATCCTGAAGACTATGCGACGGGCGACAGGATCTCCGGGCTCGACGAAGTTCCAGCGGATGAGGCCAAGGTCTTTCACGCCGGCACCAAGCTGGACGAGGATGAGTGCGTCACCAACGGCGGACGCGTACTTTGCGTGACAGCACTTGGACAAGGCGTTTACGAGGCGCATAAGCTAGCCTATAGAGCCGTCGATCGGATTCGCTGGGACGGCTGCTTCTGTCGCCGGGACATTGGGTATCGAGCGATCGCACGGGAAGGCTGAGAATCCTATCCCCAGCGACGTGTCATGCTGGACACGTGGAACCGGTCACGCCGTGCGGCCGGTTCACCGAGTCGACTCCATGTTCCGCGAGGAGCGCGCGGCTTCGATCATTCTCAGGGCGTGGAGAACAACAGCATGCCAGCAGGACTTTTATCCAAGAGCTATCTCGTCATCGACGATTTTCCGGATATGCGCGCGGCGATCCGAAGCATTCTTCGCTCAATCGGCGCAACTCAGGTCGACCAGGCTCGCGACGGCAAGGAAGCCATCGACCTGATGCAGAAACACCGCTACGACATCATCCTCTGCGATTACAACCTCGGCCCGGGCAAGGACGGGCAGCAGGTCCTCGAAGAGGCGCGTTATCGCCAGCTGATCGGCGTCGATACCATCTTCGTCATGATCACGGCCGAAAATACGCGCGATATGGTGATGGGGGCTGTGGAGCACATTCCCGACAGCTATCTATCCAAACCCTTCACCAAGGAGTTGCTGCAGAAACGGCTGGAGAATCTCTACGCGCGCAAGGCCGATCTACAAACGGTCAACAAAGCCCTGGTGGCCAAAAACTATAACGCCGCAATCCTCGAACTCGACCGCCTCATCTCCACCAACCCCAAGAACCTCTCCGAACTCCTGAAGCTCAAGGCCGAGACCTGTATCACGACCAGCCGATATGATGACGCCAAGGAGATCTACGAACAGGTCCTCGGCGCTCGCGAGATCCCCTGGGCGCGACTGGGTCTGGGTAAGGTCCAGTTCTACAAGACCGACTACCTTCAGGCCCAGCAAACCTTCGAGCAACTGATCGCCCAGGACCCGAACCTCATCCTCGCCTACGACTGGCTGGCAAAGACCCAATCTGCGCTGAAGGAGTTCACGGTAGCGGAGAAGACGCTTCAGACCGCCGTGAAGCTATCGCCGCGCGGTCTCAAGCGCCAGCAGCTTCTCGGCGATCTGGCGCTTGGAAACGGCAACAGCGAGCAGGCCGAGATCGCCTATGAACACGCCGTGGCGCTGGCCAAGAATTCGGTCTTGAATCACCCTGCACTGTTCGCCGGACTGGCGAAATCCAAATCCGCGAACAACAAGCACGCGGAGGCGCTCAAGGTCATCGCCGACATCGGCAAGAAGTTCCAAGGCAGCGATGAGGCAACCTTCTATGTCGCCAGCACGACGGCGGTGGTGAAACACTCACAGGGGGATACCGAAGGAGCACAGGAGGCCATGCAGGCCGCCGAGACGGCCATGAAGGAGCTCGGGACACGTGCCCAGGATCATGAATTCGCCCTCGAAATGGCTACGACCTACTCCGAACTGGACGAAAAGGACAAGGCTGCAGCCCTGCTTCATCAAACCATCGCCAACAATCACGACGAGAACGAGCGCCTGACGCAAATCGTTCAGATCTGTAGCAAAGCCGGCATAGAATACGATGCCGAAAAGGCCATCCGCGAAATTCGGCAGCATGTCGTCAAGACCAACAACGCGGGCGTTCGACTGATCAAGCAGGGCGACTTCGAGGCCGCCATCAGACTGCTACGCGAAGCGGCCGAAGAGATGCCGGCCAACAAGACCATCAACCTCAATGTGGCCAAGGCGATCATCATGAAGATGGAGCAGGAAGGTGCCACCGGCGAGGACATCCTGGCCGTGCGCCAGTACGTGGAGCGCGTCCAAGGGCTTTCGCCCGGAGATTGGCGTCTGGCGGACATCCTCCTGCGCCTTAGACAGCTCGCCCCCAGGGCTAGCGGAGAATAGACACGATGGATTTTTCCGACATCCTCGCCTCATCCATTCATGACATCAAAAACTCGCTGGGGATGATCCTAAACAACCTCGACGACCTGATCGCCGACCCGGAAAACCACATCAAGGATCCGCGTCAGGCCCGATTGCTGCAAGATGAGGCGCGACGCGTCAACAGCAACCTGATCCAACTTCTCACCCTCTACAAACTGGGCCACGCCGAACTGGTCGTGCGCGTCGCCGAGTACAACCTCGAGGATTTCCTCGACGAGATGATCGCCGACAACCAGGCGGTCTGCAACGCGCTCGACATCCAGATCGAGCAATCTTGCGCCCCGGACCTGACCGGCTATTTCGACTCCGAGCTCGTCAGGAGCGTGCTCGACAACGCGATCGGCAATGCCCGACGTTACACCAAGAGCCGTATTCTGCTGAGCGCCGATCACGAGAACGACGGACTGGTGATTCGCGTCGAAGACGACGGAGCGGGCTTCCCGGCACGGCTCATCGGTCAATTGGACCCAACGCATCCACTGAAACAGGAATACGAGGGCGTCAACCGAACCAAGTTGGGGCATTATTTCTCGGCACAGATCGCCAGCCTGCACAAGACATCCGACCGGCAGGGATACATCCAGCTCAAAAACGGACACGAACTTCCGGGCGGCTGCCTCGAACTCTGGCTTCCCTAACGACGTCGGGAGAAATCCCCGCGACCCTGCACATCGAGTCGCCCGGCAGCTCCCGGCCGAGCGAAAGCGCTCAAGACAAGGGACCTCGGTCCGAGACACTCAGTATGTCGCATCCGTTCAACTTGGCACCTTCCCTCCGTCTGGTTCATGGGTTCATCGCATCCAGCCTGCGACAGGTCACCGGGCAGCGTGCGCTCATCCTGATCCTGCTGGCCTGGTTCGCGGCGGCCGAGGCGAAAACCCCGGATATCCGTATCCTGATCGACGTCTCCGGGAGCATGCGCCAAACCGACCCCAAGAACCTGCGGATCCCTGCGCTTCAACTGGTCAACGAGCTGCTGCCAGCGGGCGCTAAGGCAGGCGTCTGGCTGTTCGCCGAAAAGACCGAGGTCCTGGCAGATCCCGGAAACGTCGACGACACATGGAAATCACGGACCCGCTCGCGACTGGACCGCATCCATTCGCGCGGTCTATTCACCGACATCGAGCGCGCGATCGCGACAGCGACCCTCGGCTGGGAGGCGCCCGACGACGCCTACGACCGTCATCTGGTGCTGCTGACGGACGGATTGGTGGACGTCTCCAAGCAGCAGGAAAAAAGCGCGGCCTCGCGCGAACGCATCATTTCGAATCAGCTCATCAAGCTACAGAATGCACGGATCCGGGTCGACACCATCGCCCTCTCGGACAATGTCGACAAGGATCTGCTGAAAACACTCGCCGAACAGACCGACGGCTGGCAGGAAACCGCCAAGGACGCAGATAGCCTGCAACGGGTCTTCCTGCACATGCTGGAGCAGACCGCAGCGCCGACGACGGTGCCGATTCAGGGCAACAAGTTCGGGATCGACGACGGGGTCTCCGAGTTCACCCTACTCGCCTTCCACGATGGCCAAACTGGCACCACCCTGATCGATCCCGACGGGACCAAGATCTCGGCTCGCCAGATGGCGCCAGGCGTCGTCTGGCGAGCCGAGTCCGGATACGACCTCATCACCATCGCCAGCCCGAAGCCTGGCGAGTGGCACCTTCAAGGCGTCTCGGACCCGGATAACCGCGTGGTCGTCATCACGGATCTCGGAATCGAGGTCGGCGAACTCGCGAATCGGGTGAGCGCCGGAACGGCCCTCAGGGTCGAGACCTGGCTGACCGACCACCGCCAGCCCGTCACCCGACCGGACCTGCTCAAGCTGCTCTCGGCCACCGTGACGCGCACCGCGACCGGCGCTCAGGAGAATGCCGCCCCCGCTCAGACGATCGCCAACAAAGAGGCCGTAGAGACACCCGAGGTTGAGGACGATCCCAAGACGCTGGAAGAGGCGACGCCACCTCCGTCGAATGAGGTGGAGATGGCGCTGGACTCGAAAACGGGTCGCTTCCAAGCCGCACTGGGCACCAGCAACCTCGCGCCCGGCGACTATCAGCTCGAATGCGTCATCGACGGCGGGACCTTCAAACGCCAGGCGGTGCGGCACTTCAAGGTCAGCGGACCGCCGATCGCGGTCGAATACAAGCAACGTCCGCCGTCGGAGGAATTCCCCGCCCACAACATTGAGGTCACGCTCAGCGCCGAAGCGGATCTGGTCGACCCCAAAAGCCTCGGCGGCTATCTCCTGCTGAAGGACCCTAAGGACACAACGTCGGTGCTCGAACTCAAGGGCACCCAGAAACTCCCCATCGGTTTCCGTTTCCCGGCACTGCAGCCAGGAAGTTACGAACTATCGGGGAAGGTCTTCGCCCGCACCCCGAGCGGCGAACCGATCGTTTTCAAACCGGACACGGGGCACTTCGATTTCGAATTCGAGGCGCCGCCCACTGCCGAGAAGACAGAGCCTTCGGATTTCTCCTGGCTGGACCTTTCCCTCGTGCTGGCCGGCGGCAATGTCATCCTGGCGCTCTTCATCGGGCCGACGCTCTGGTTCCTGAAACAACCCAAGAAGACATCGAAGAAGACAGCCAAGACCAAAGGTAAGAAGCAATGACGGCCATCGAGCTCGGCAGCCTCATCCTCGCGGTGGAGTTCGGGTTCATCGCCTGGGGAACCCTGTTCCTGCTTCTGCGGCGCAATCGCGACCAGAGAAACACCGATCATGACCATGCCAGCGCGGTCCTGGAAGAGCTGCAAGAGCAGGAGGTCGACCGCCGCGACGCCTTGTCGGACCTGTTCGCGAACACCTACAAACTGGAAGGAAGCGAACTGAACTCGAAGGTCGACGAATATGTCGAGCGCGAAAAGGCCTTCTACAGCGCCATGCTGAGCCTCTACCTGGAACGCGACGGTGCCAAGCTAAGGGATATTCCGGCCGAGCTGACCAAGGTTCTGACCCCCTGGGCGCACATCACGCCGAGCGGCATGGTGGATGCCGGCAAAGTCGGAAGTCTCGTGGAGGAGAAAGCCGCACTGGCACTGGAGCTGGACAACACCAAGCAGACGCTCGAACGCCTCATGGACGAATACATGGCCGCCTTCGACAAGAACGAAGCGCCCGACGGAAAGGCACCGGACCCCGAGCCGGAAGAAGAGGAAGAGGTATTCGAGGAGACATTCGAAGATATCCCCGAGGAACCCGAGACGCAGGCGCCACCCAAGAAGGAAGCGGAGGACGAGCCACAGCCGGACGCGCTCGAAGAGGTGGAGGATTTGGACGACGTCGCATTGAGCGCGCTCGGAATCGAGCCCGATTCCCCGGCGACCGACAAGCAGACGACGCCTCCCGATCAGGACGCGCCGGCGATCGAGGAGGAGGAAGAGGATATATTCGGGCTCCCGAGCGCACCAGCCGAGGAACAACCCGAGGAACAACCGGCGGATGACGACGAACAGGCCGATAAGCCGCCAACCGATGCCGACCTCGATGATGCGCAGGCGCGAGAAGAGCTGGAAGGTCTGGCCGACCTCTTCGGCACACCTTCCGACAAGACATGAAGACGCCAAAACCGAGGCCGATCTCACTGGGAAAAACCCCGTGAGACCCGGCCTCGGTAGACTCAGAGTGTCGGCTCGGCGACCCCGGTCGGCTGGTTCTGGATCAGAAGTTCATGCACATTCTGCGGCGGACTGACCGTCGCATCCCGCCCCTGCCGAAACGACTGTTCCTGGACGATGACCCGATAGGCCTTGTCCAGCATCAGTGCGCGCTCGGCGGACGGCAGGATCAGCGCTCCCATATCCTCGTGCAACTCAGCGATGGACTCGGGACGCAATTTCCCCTCGTCGTCGAAGAAGCGCGCCATCACCTCGGTATTGGCGCGGAACTCGTCACCGGCGCCGTTGATCTCCAGATAGCGACTGTACTCATAGCCACCGTCCTCCAGACGCGGCTCGGGGAGACCGGCCAGCCCGCGTTGGCTCCAATGGAACCAGCCGCCCTGATCGGTTTCGTACCCGAGACGGCGCGGGAAGGAGAAGATGGTGTCCGTGGTGGCACCGATCCCACCGTGACAGCCCATGCAGAACAGCGTCTCCTCCTGAGACTGCGGACGTAGGCGACCGACGCGGTCCTCGATGAATCCCTGATAGACCCAGCCCTGGGTGAACATTCCACGCTCGAAGTCGCCTGGCACGGACTTGAGGATATCGGGATCCAGCGCCCGCTCGGCGCCCTCGCGGTCGTTGATGCCCTTGAGCTCGGCATAACTGTACCAGACGTTCTTGCGTGCGTATCTGAGCTCCTTCATCCGCGCGGCCAGACGCGGCGCGCCCTCCTCATCCAGATCGATATAGCGGACGCTATGCAGGAACTCGGTGCCCTCCGGAAAGAGACCGGCCGCCAGATGGACCTCGCCCCGTGCTTGCAGCGCGCCCGCACGTCCGACATAGGACATGGTGCGGCCTTCGAGCGGCGCCCAGTCGAAGACGATCCTGCTCGCCGTGCCCAGATGTCCGTCCTTGTCCAAATCCACCCCGAGGCCGATTTCGTCGACCGGATCGATTGGCACATCCCGACGCCGGACCAGCGACTCGACCACCGCCAGATTGATCGCGTAGACGCTCAGATCGAAGCGCCCCTCGGCATCCTGCCGGAAGGAATCCGCCAAACGGATGAGGACATCGTCCGTCGAACCGTTGGTGGGCCAGAAGGTTCCGGGAAAGGGCGCATAGCCGAACGCCCGCCAGCCGCTGTATCCCTGCTCCGGAGTACGATCGAAACCCCGATCGTCGAACGCGAAATAGGCGTCCGGCACATAGCCGTCCCAGCGTCCGTTCTGATCGAGATCCCAAGTCTCAGGGAGACGCTGGGTCAGGGTCTCGGCCAGGGTCGGACGATCCGAGTCGCCGCGATAGTTGTCGGTGCGGACATAGTCGAGTATCGCTGCGTCGCTGATCGCCGCCACCTGGGCACTGCGGTCGACGCGCAGATTGCTCCAGGGATTCTCCAGCGCGTCGCCCGGCAGGCTGTAAGAAAGCTGTAGATCGCTGTCATCGAGATAGGTCGGGATGCGACCGCGCGTATGACAGACGAAACAGGGATTGAAGACCTGCCCTGCGGCATCCTCGGTCTTGGTATAGCACTGGGGGCTGATATAGGCGGTCAGGTTGCCAAGACGGTCGTCGCTCAGGTCGACGACCGTCTCGCTGGTCGCCCCATCGTCGGCCGCCAGAACGGCACCGGTCAACACCAGGCCGCAGAAACCGCTGGCATAGATCACATGCTTCATCGCGAATCGCTCCATCAAGCGCACGAACGCACAGGGACGCACCCGTTCTGGATGCGCCCCCTTCGAGTCCGAGACCGCCGATCAGTCCAGCGGCGGGAAGGGACCGATATAGCCGACGTGGGATTCCTTGTCGTCCGGGCTCAAGGCCTTATCCTCGTCGGACTCGCCATAGGGATGCTGGGTGACCAGGGTCAGGTAGCCGTGACCATGGATGTTGGCATCCCAGAAGGGCGAGGTCGTCTCCGCACCGTAAGGCGTGGTGGCGATGCGAGTCAGCGTCTTGGCATCGATGTTGTAGCTCCAGACATAATCGTTCTGGTGGGCGCTGGTGTCCTCGCCGATGACCAGGGTCCGATACTTAGGCAGATAGGTCAGGTTATCGGGCGAGGCGATGCCATCGACGTCACAGCTGTTATCGGACAGCTCGGTGCCGCTGTAGTCCTTCGACTGACCGGCGATCAGGCCCCACATGTTGTGGGCGACATAGTCGCTGTCGATCGCATTCCCCTCGGTATCCGAGACCTCGCCCTTGAGGTTCATGCCGTACACCGCACCGCACTTGTTCTTGGTCAGACGAATGTGGTTCGGACCGCCCACGTCCTGAGAGGCCCTGTCCTCCATACCCTTGGCGACCTCGCTCATAGCGACGTAGAGCACCTTGTCGTCGGGGTTATAGGTAAGACCCTCTTCCTTGCGGAACTCGGTCGTCGCACCCTGATGGGCGGCATAGAGACGGGTCTCGAGACGCGAGGCGATCTTGTCCATGCCGGATTTGAGGCGGGTGCAGAGCAGGCCCTCGTCATAGGTGTTGGTGCTGGTATAGCCGTCGGGACAGGTACCGGCCTCCGCGTCGAGCGGCTCGACTCGGTCGAACATGTCGGCGAAGGTGGTCTTGGCCTCGATCGCGGCACGGATCTCGTCGTTGGTGGCATGCCCCAAGTTGATCCATTCGATATCGGCACGACCGGAACCCTCGCCCGAGGTCTGAACCCAGTGCGCCGCATAGAGGGTTCCGGAACTCAGCACCTTGGCGCGATCGGCGACGAAGAGGAAGAGCCCCACGTTGGTGCCGTCGTCGGAGAGATAGACGGTGCGCTCGTCGGGCATCACGTAGGCCAGTTCATGGGCGAAACGACCCATGGCGAAATGCTTGGCGACCCGGTTCCGACCATCCGCCGAGGTGACCTTGATCTCGGGAATCCAGCCGAACATGTAGCCGAAATAGGCGGCGTTCTCGGCGGTATTCTCGATCTTGTTGTAGTCGGCGATGGCCTGCATGTGGGCATCGTGCCAGGTCGGATCGTCGAACCAGGCTTGGTTCTCGGCCTCGGCATTGAAGATGGCCATCGGCGGCTCGTATTCCTCCGAGCCCAAATGGCTGTTCCAGGGGGTGGTCACGCCGGCACAGTTGACGTAGGTCCCGAAGACATCGGAGAAATCCACCGAGCGGGTGGAGAGCGCCGTGAGATTGCCCTCGGCATCCTGGTCCAGCTTGGTGACATAGGCGCCGCCGACACTGCATTCGAGCTGGGTCACCGCGAACAGACTGGTTCCGTAGCGCAGGAGCGAGGTGTGATCCGGCCCCGAGCCATTGGTACAGACCCAGGGGCTCGCGTCCTCCTGAAGCATCGGCTGGCCGTCCTTGTCCTTGAGCAGCCCGAAGACGGCGGTCTCGCTGCCGCGACCATCGAGTTTGCTCAGGGTCTGGTTGGTGCGCACCAGATCGTGATAGCCAATGGGATAGGTCGTGCCGTCGATGGTCACGCTGTCCGATGCACGAATCGCTCGCTTCTCGTCCTGCGTGACCGGAACCGAAACCTCGGAGAATTCGAGCGTCCCGAAATCGGCGTTCGATTGACTACAGCCAAGCGCCAGCATCATCACCGGCAGACTGCACATGGCTTTACTGAGGGCATGTGTCATGGAATCAGGCTCCAAAATCGCGCGGGCTCGTCATGCGAACGCCCGGATGAACAAGACGTCGACAAAGAAGCGCTGAGATTAAGGAAAAACCATGCCCTCCGGATCAGGGAGACATGAAGGTTGGATGAAAGTGCGATGACGATAGGTGTATAAAAAGCCAGCAACGCGCCTCAGCCCCTCAGGTCGCCTCCTACCCCCTCTCGACTTTGGCATAGACCGCGCGGATAAGGGCGTAATCGTCGTGGCGTAGCACACTTGCCAACTCGCTGACGGCGTCGTCCGAGACCCCGAGATCCTTCAGCAACATGCCGCCTCGGGCCAAGGTGCTCTCGATGTAGCCCGTGCCCGCATGCTTGATGCCCTTGGCAACCAGCGCTTCCTGTTCGGCGAGTGTGCGTACGCGCACATAAACGTTCAGATGCTGATAGAAATGATGCAGCGTCAGAGCCAGCGCCATGGCGGACTCCGAGTCGCGCGAGGTCACGAACACCGCAGCGGCCTTGCCGAGTCCGGCGGCCTCTTGGGTCGAGCGGCTGTAGAGGTCGCCGAAAAAGACCCTGCGCCCGGCACGCAGGGCACGCTGTACGACAACGATGTCCCGCTCGACGGCAACGTGGGGTAGATTCGCCCGCTCCAGCATCAGGTCCATGAGCTGTCCCACCTCGTCGTAGCCGACGATGACGACATGCCGGCTCAGATCGGCGGACAATTCCGGGTCCGTGCGCGCGGGGGCTGTCCCGAGCAGATCGGCCACCAGGGCGCCCGCTTTGACCATCAGCGGTGTCGCGATCATGCTGATCGCCACCACCAGCATGGCCAGGGTGTGCCTGTCGCTGCTCAACAGTCCGGCAACGGCCGCCACCCCCAAAAGGACGAAGGCAAATTCGCCGACCTGAGACAGATAGAACCCGGTGCGAATGGCTGCCGAGCGGCCGACGCCGAACGCGAGGGCGAGTCCGCTGAGCAGCCCCCCCTTGATCACCAGCACGATCGGGACGTGGACGAGCAGCAGTTGCCAGTCCCGCAGCAGCGCCCCGACATCGATGGACATCCCCACCGCAATGAAGAACAGTCCCATCAGGGTCTGCTTGAACGGCGCGACGGTCGCTTCGATCTGATAACGAAGGTCCGATGCCGAGAGCAGCATCCCGAGGAGGAACGTACCCAAGGTCATGGATATACCCACCTGATCCATGGACCAGGCGGCCAGGATCACGGCGAGAAACAGAAACAGACCGAAGGCATCCATCTGACGTCGGCGTGCGCAATAGCCGAGCACGGCCGGCAACAGCCAGCGCCCGATCACGAAGATACCTGCGATCGCGCCGATCACCAGCAGGATCGTTTGCCAAAGAGGAATCGGGGCGTCGTGGTGTTTCGTGTGGGCCAGAATCGGGACCAAGGCCATCACGGGTACGATCCATATGTCCTGCGCCATCAGAACCGCGAAGGTGGCTCTTCCGTGCTCAGTCGCGAGTTCGCCGCGCTCCCCCAGCGTCCCCATCACGATGGCAGTAGACGACATGCCGAACGCGAGGCCGACGATGGTGGCGGCTTCCCAAGGCGCATGCAGAACGAAGATCAGGTAGGCGGCAAGAACGGCCGCCGTCAGCAGCATCTGCGCGGAGCCTAGGCCAAAGATCAGGCGGCGCATCTGCCAGACCTTCCCGGGCCGCATTTCCAGACCGACACTGAACATGAACAGGACCACGCCGAGCTCGGCGATGCTCTGCAGCTCATCGACCGCGCGAAAGGGCACCGGACCCGGCGTATAGGGACCGATGAGGATGCCGGCGACGATAAAGCCCAGAATCGCCCCGAAGCCAAGGCGCTCGAACAGGATGACGCAGACCGCCGTCGCCGCAAGGATGACGACGATGCCTAAGAGTATTGCCGAGATGTCCATGGTGATCCCGTGGGAACAGCGAATGCCTGCTGATGCGGATCTGCAGGCGGTCTCCTCGGCACAGGCGGCATCGGTGGCGAAGCGCACTTGCCAGACAGGAAGTACAGGGACAGTCTGATTCGGCAGAGGTGCCCTGATTTGAGAACGCGCAGAGTAGTGCAGTGCCGTTGGACGCGCAACGGATCCTAACGGGACGGATGCGACCAGCCGTGATGCTTGGTTGCCGGCATGAATATTCGGGTTCAGCCGCTTTTCCACTGGCTATGCCAGACTGACCAAAGCATTCACAGCGTCCCCCGAGAGCACCGCAGATTGACGCCGGTCTCGGGTTGAAAGAGATGCACGCCGGATAGATCGACACCCAGTCCAAGGGGCTGACCTGTCCGAATCGGGGCATTCTTCAGCTCACCAAACCTGACACCCGTATCGAGGAACCACTTGACCCTGTAGTCGACTACAGGGTCTAGACTTTTCGCGACACACCCATGGCCCTCCGCGCGAAGCCGGCGCAATCACGAGGTATCGACGATGCATCCACTGACCATCGGCAAGCTCGCCAAGCAGGCCGACCTGAGCGTGGAGACGCTGCGCTACTACGAGCGGCTTGGACTCATCGCGCCCCAGCAGCGCAGCGAGGCCGGCTATCGGCTCTACGAGCCGGGCATCGTGCGGCGGCTGCGCTTCATCCGCCGCGCCCAGGCGCTCGGCTTCTCGCTCGGCGAGATCGCGGAGCTGTTGGCGCTCAGCGGCGATCCGGCCGCGAGCGCCGGCGAGGTCAAGGCGCTGACGCAGGCCAAGATCGCCGATATCGAGCAGCGCATCCGCGACCTCGAGCGCATGCGCGAGGCCCTGGCCGGGCTCGCCGAGCACTGCCCCGGCCACCGTGCGACGACGGTCGACTGCCCGATTCTCGGCGCCCTGAACGGAGAGGATCAATGACCACCGATACTGCCCCGCCGGCCGCAGCCGGCACCGAGACCTTCAAACAGGCCCAGCTGAAGCAGCTCGAACTCGGCGTTCAGGGGATGACCTGCGCGTCCTGCTCGTCGCGTGTCGAGCGCGCCCTGGGTAAGCTGCCCGGGGTCTCCGAGGCGAGCGTCAATCTGGCGACCGAACGGGCGAGTCTGCGTTTCGATCCGGCCGCGCTCCAGCCCGAAACTATCGTCCAGACCATCACCGAGGCCGGCTACACGCCGATCATCGAGGAACACGAGATCGGCGTCGGCGGCATGACCTGCGCGGCATGCTCCGCGCGGGTCGAGCGCGCCTTGGGGAAACTGCCGGGCGTCGTGCAAGCCAGCGTCAATCTCGCGACCGAGCGCGCCACGGTGCGCTATCTGCCGGAGATGCTGAGCCCGGCCGGGATCGCGCAGACGATCGCCGAGGCCGGTTACGAGCCCCGTCCGCTGAACGATGAAGGCGTTGGCGCGGAAGCCGAGGACGCCCATCAGGACCAGCGCCGCGCGATGCGCCGCGACCTCTGGCTGGCCGTCGGTCTGACCCTGCCGGTCCTGGTGCTCTCGATGGGTGCGGACATGATCCCGAGCCTCGCCCAACGACTGGGCGCGATCGCTCCAATGACGGTCTGGAATGGGGTGCAGGCGCTACTCACCACGGCCGTGCTGCTCGGCCCCGGCCGCCGTTTCTTCCGCCCCGGTCTGATCGCCTTCCGGCACCTATCGCCGGACATGAACAGCCTGGTGATGACCGGCACCAGCGCCGCCTGGGCCTACAGCCTCGCCGTGGTGCTCGCGCCGTCCCTCTTCCCGCCCGAGGCGCGCAATGTCTATTTCGACTCGGCGGCCGTCATCATCACGGTCATCCTCTTCGGCAAATACCTCGAGGAACTGGCGAAGGGCCGCACATCGAGCGCAATCAAGAAGCTCATCGGGCTGCAGGCCAAGACCGCGCGCGTGCTGCGCGACGGCGCCGAGACCGAGGCGCCGGTCGACCAGGTGCATGCCGGCGAGCGACTGGTCGTGCGCCCCGGCGAGCGCATCCCGGTCGACGGCGAGGTCGACGAGGGCAGCAGCTACGTCGACGAATCCATGCTGACCGGGGAACCGGCGCCCGTTTCCAAAGGGGTCGGAGACCGCGTCGTCGGCGCCACCATCAACCAGCACGGGGTACTGCGCATCAGGGCGACCCAGGTCGGGCGCGACACCGTGCTGTCCCAGATCGTCCGGCTGGTCGAGCGCGCCCAGGGCTCCAAGCTGCCGATCCAGGGCCTGGCGGACCGCGTCATCCGTGTGTTCACGCCCCTGGTCCTGCTGATCGCGACGATCACCTTCGTCGCCTGGATGGCCCTCGGCCCGCCCCCGGCGGTCACGCTGGCGCTGGTCAGCGCGGTCTCCGTGCTGGTGGTCGCCTGCCCCTGCGCCATGGGCCTCGCCACGCCGGCCGCCATCATGGTCGGCTCCGGTCGCGCCGCCGAGCTGGGCGTGCTCTACCGCAAGGGCGAGGCACTGGAGACGCTCTCCCATGTGGATACGGTCGTCTTCGACAAGACCGGCACCCTGACCGAGGGCCGCCCGCGCCTGACCGACCTCGTGGCCGTCGACGGCGACACCGCCTCCGCCCTGGCGCTCGCCGCCGCGCTGGAGACGCACAGCGAGCATCCGCTCGGCGCCGCCATCGTCGCGGCCGCGAAGGAGCAGGGACTGGATCTGGCGGACGTCGAGGACTTCCAGGCCCTGCCCGGCTACGGCGTGCAGGGCCGCGTGAATGGCCGGAACGTTCAGCTCGGCGCCGAGCGTCTGCTGCGGCGCGAGCAGATCTCCACCCAGGCGCTGGAGCGACAGGCCGAGCGCCTGGCCGCCGCCGGGCGCACCCCGATCTATCTCGCCGTCGACGGCGAGGCACGGGCGCTGCTCGCCGTCGCCGACCCGCTGAAACCGCAGGCGCCAGCCCTGATCCAGGCGCTGCGCAAGCGCGGCCTGCGGGTGGCGATGATCACCGGCGACGCGCAGCGCACGGCCGAGGCGATCGCGCGCCAGGCGGGCATCGAGGAGGTCAAGGCCCAAGTGCTGCCGGACGGCAAGGCGGCGGCCGTACAGGAGCTGCAACGCGCCGGGCGGCGCGTGGCCTTCGTCGGCGACGGCATCAACGATGCGCCCGCGCTCGCCCAAGCCGAGGTCGGCATCGCCGTCGGCAGCGGCACCGATATCGCGATCGAGGCGGCGGACGTCACCCTGACCCGCAACGACCTCGGCGGCGTGGTCACCGCGCTCGACGTGGCGCGCCGCACGCTGCGCACCATTCGCGGCAACCTCTTCTGGGCTTTCTTCTACAACATCCTGCTCATCCCGCTCGCCGCCGGCGTCTTCTACCCGGCGTTCGGGCTGCATCTCCACCCCATGATCGCCGGGGTGGCGATGGGGTTCTCCAGCCTCTTCGTCGTCTCCAACAGCTTGCGGTTGCGTCGGTTGAAGCCGGTCGCACTGGCGGAGCAGGCCGAGTCGGGGCCAGACGAGACGCCCGCAGACCCGATGACCCCGGCCGCCTCGTGACCGGCGGCGTGAAGGATCTGATATTCCACACGAACCATAGAGAGATATGCCATGAAAACGAAGCTCCAAGTTACTGGAATGAGCTGCATGCACTGCGTCGGCGCCGTGACCAAGGCGCTTCAGCAGGTGCCCGGCGTGGACCAGGCCGAGGTCAGCCTCGAGGACAAGCAGGCCGTCGTCACCGGCAGCGCCGATCCCGAGGCGCTGATCGCCGCCATCAAGGAGGAGGGCTTCGCAGCGGAAGTGATCTAACGCCGCCCCTCTCATTCCCGAACTGACATGTCGGGCGCACAGCGTCCGACCGAGGTCAGCCCTGCCGACCCCATGGCCAGGGATGTCGATCTGCCGCTCGCTGTCGTCGTCACCGTCGGCGAGACCGCAAGCGCGCGCAGGTCGCATCAAGCTCCATACGTCTCGAGGAAGAAATAGCCGGTGATCGCCACGCTCGCCACGAGGACGAAGGTCCTCACCTGTGCCTGCGGGAGTGTGCGCGATAGATGGGCTGCGGCGTAGCCACCCGCGAGCGTGCCGAGCAAAACAAGGCCCCCTTCCCGCCACGCGATCGCGCCTTCCCAGATGAAAAGCGCGATGGCGATGATTGAGACGGCGGACGAGGCTAAGAGCTTGAGGCCGTTCATGACGTTGATGTTGGTGTGTCCGACCAGGACAAGGTAGCTGAGGATGACGATGCCCAGGCCGGCGTTGAAGAATCCGCCGTAGATGCAGACCGCGAGCAGCATGAGCTGCTGAAGGATACGCCCAAGGCTTGAGGCATGGCGGTAGCGAGCGGCGACCGCCTTGAGGACGCCGTTGAGCCTGCCGCCGAAGGCGAACAGTAAGGTTGCGATGAGCATGAGCCAGGGGATCGCCTCGCGGAAGCGTGCTTCCGGCGTCTGCATCAGTAGCCAGGCGCCGAGGATTCCTCCGGCGAGGCTCATGACCAGCAGCCCCGCGAGCGCCGCCTTTTCCGTTCGGAGATCCTCGCGGAAGGCGAGCGTACCGCTCAGGTAACCGGCACAGGCTGCGAAGGTATTGGTGGCATTGGCGCTGATGGGCGGTACGCCGGCCCAGAGGAGCGCGGGAAAGGTGATGAAGCTTCCTCCGCCCGCGACCGAGTTGAGGACACCACCGAGGAAGCCGGCGCCGAGTAGGAAAAAGACATCGAAAGACATGGAGCTCCGTAGTTCACTCGATCAGGCCGTGCGCTGATTGACGCCGGTCTCGGCGCGGAAGAGATGCAGGCCGGATAGATCGACACCCAACCCCAGAGATTGGCCTGTCTGAATCGGGTCATTCGGATCCAGGCGCAGGATCAGCCGGGGGCACCCGCCGAGGCGTTCAGCCCGGCCGTGACGAGAGCGGGTGGCAACTCGATCCGAACCGCTCCCAGGTCCAGGAGTACGGAGAGTCTCAGCATCTCGGCGACCTGACTCACGCGCGACTCGGTCTCCTCGGCCGGCACCTTCGCCAGCTTGAGCGGAAAGTCGATATTCTCACGCACGCTCATGTGCGGGTAGATGGCATAGCTCTGGAAAACCATCGCCATGTCGCGGTCCCTGGGATCCACGCCGCGCATGGGCCAGCCATCGACCCGCAGATCGCCACCGCTCATCTTCTCCAGCCCCACGATCATGTTGACCAAGGTCGATTTGCCGCACACCGAGGGCCCGACCAGGATAAAAAGCTCGCCGTCGCGAACGGCAAAGGTCGCGTCCCGCACGGCTGTGATGCCGTCGGCGGACCACCAGACACGGCGAGTGCGCCCGGGTCATTGAATGAACACAAAAAGACCACAATAAATCACATCACCGACCCATGAATCGAGCGAGCGGAACTCGCCGGCCGATCCGATCCGTGGCAACTCGAGCCTCGTAGCGCCCAAGCAAAAACAATTCTCTTCAACGATCTATAAGATAAATATCCGTTTTTCTCCCCATAAAGGATCCACGACCAGGTCCGACAGGCAACTGGAGACATCGGGTTCCGCGCGTATCGTCCGGCCCGAGGCATTCGACAAAACGCATACGCCGCCCTGATTTCGACCACGAAGCAGACCCGGGAATTCGAGATGTCCATGTTCAATCATCTGAGCCTGAAGGCCACGCTGATCACCATCCTCTCGATCGCTTTCGTTTCGCTGATGGCGCTTTCGGGAACCCTGATCAGTCAAGAGTTCGACCGCTATGCGAAGGCCGGAATCAATGAGCGACTCGTCGATTACGCCTATGGGATCGATGACATCGCGCATCATCTCGCGGTCGAGCGGGGTCTCTCGGCAGGCTACATCGGATCGGGATCCACGACACTGCACCAACGGATCCTCACACAGAGACAGAAGGCGAATGCGGCCATCGATCGCCTCCGCGCTCTGATCGACGATCAACGGCTACCCTACCCGGATCTAGCCAAGGGAGTGGACCAGTTCCTCGCTCTGGTCGATGAGCGGGAAACCGTTCGCACCCAGGTCGATGCACGCGATGGCAAAGGTGCCTTCCAATATTATTCCGACGTCAACGCCCATGCCGCCGATCTCTTCGTGCGCTTCATTGTCAACGTCGACAACCCGCTGGAGCGTCGACAACTGCTGATGTCGCTGCACATGTCCGAGGTCAAGGAGAAGCTGGGGCAGATCCGCGGCAAGGTGAACGGAATCCTGGCGGCTCAGGAGATCGACCCGGCCGCCAAGCAGGCGTTACGGATCTATGTCTCCGACCTGCACCGCGCCGAGAGCCTGTTCGAAACGGTGGCGACGCCCGAATTCGCAGAGCCCTTCGCTACCATCCTGGAATCGGATACGGGGACCAGGATGAAGCAGGTGCTGAAACGTCTGCTCGATGAAAACGGCCGCCTGAATCCCTCCGACTACCCAACCCCGGCCGATTGGTTCAAGACCGCAACCGGCCAGATCGGAAAGGTCAAATCGATCATGGACGAGGTCAAGACGATCATCGTCGCCGAAATGGAACAGCACCGCTCCGGGGCGAAGCTGGCGGTGATCACGACCGGCCTGGTCGCCGTGATCCTGCTGGCCCTCATCGTCGGGATCTCAGTGGCCGTCACGCTCAAGCTCACGCGCAAGATCGAGCGCATCAAATCCACCCTGGACCGCATCACCGAAACCCGCGATTTCACGGTCAGTATCGACGACACATCGAGAGACGAGCTGGGTTCCATCTCGCGCGCGATCGACCGCATGGCCTCGAATCTCGCATCCGTCGTCGAGCAGCTGGTACAGGGCGTCCAGTTCATGAGCGGCGGTATCCTTCGGCTCGAAAAGGTCTCCAATCAAGTCGGTGAGGTGGTCAAGCAGTCCGACAGCGCACTGCAGGAGATCGCCGAAGCCATTCAAGACCTGACCGACAAGGCGCAGCAGATCCGTCAGGCCGCGAACGAATCCCTTGAAAGCGCACAGGAATTCACAGAACTTTCGGGGCAGGCGCGCGCAATGAACCAGGGAGCCCAGCAATCGATCGATGATCTGGTGAGTATCAACGACCGCGCCTTCGCCACGACCGAAAGCCTCAACGTCAAGACACAATCCATCGTTCAGATCCTGGACAGCGTCAACGCCATCTCGGAGCAAACGAACCTGCTCGCGCTCAATGCCGCGATCGAGGCCGCCCGCGCCGGGGAGAGTGGACGCGGATTCGCGGTCGTGGCCGACGAAGTCAGACAGCTGGCGATCCGCAGCAAAGAGGCGACAGGAGAGATCGGACAGGTTCTCGCCGGCATCAAGAGCGAGGCGGAGCAGCTACAAGGGGTCATGGAAAGCATCCGGGAGACGGGCCAGCAAACCTCGTCGAACAGCGAGCGATCGCTACGCAATATCGAGAGCCTCTACGAGCAGATCCAGGCGATCCGCAGCCAGATGGCGCTGATATCGAGCTCGGCGGAGCAACAGAACGCAACCTCCATGACGATCTCCGAGGACATCCATGAGGTGAAGAAGGAATCGACCGAGATCGCCGGCGCCATGGTCGATCTAGGTTCGCTGATCCGCGAACTCGAATCCTCCCACGCGTCCATGTCTGGCATGGTGAGCCGATTCGGACACTGATCGGACGACTCGGAGAAGACGCTCACAAGGAGTCTATCCGGGTATCGAGCGCGATCGATCAGACCGTCGCGCGTACCTGGTCACCTGTCTCGGGGTGGAAGAGATGCAGACTGAATAGAGGAACGCCTAGCCTAAGAGCCTGGCCTCTCTCGAACGAGGCATCTGGATCCAGGCGCACGATCAATCGTTGCACACCCGCCGAGGAAGTCACGCCGGCAGCAACCAGGGCTGCTGGCGACTCGAGCCCAGCCATTCCCAGCTCCAGGTGGACGAAAAGCTCCGAGCCCAGCCACTCCACCAGATCGACCGTACCGCGCAACGAGGACGCCGCTTCCGCGTCATCCACCGGCACCAGGGACTCGGGACGAATCCCCACGATCAGTGGACCATTCGGCAGATCGATCGCGGCCCGCTCGTCGAGCGTCAGCGATATTTCGGCCGTAGCCACAAACAGTCGATCGTCCCCGATCCTCGCCGGCAGCAGATTCATCGGCGGCGTGCCGATGAAACCGGCGACGAAGAGGTTGGCCGGAGCCGAATAGAGCGCGCGCGGCGTCGCGACCTGTTGGACCTCGCCGGCGCGCAGGATGGCCACGCGGTCGCCGAGGGTCATGGCCTCGGTCTGATCGTGGGTCACGTAGACCGTGGTCACGCCGAGCCGGCGCTGGAGCCGCGCCAGCTCGGCGCGCATCTGGCCGCGGAACTGGGCGTCCAGGTTGGAGAGGGGCTCGTCGAGCAGGAAGACCTTGGGACGCCGCACCATGGCCCGTCCCATGGCGACACGCTGGCGCTGTCCGCCGGAGAGCGTCTCCGGCTTGCGGTCCAGGAGTTCGGAGAGTCCCAGCATCTCGGCGACCTGGCTCACCCGCGACGCGGTCTCCTCGGCCGACACCTTCGCCAGCTTGAGCGGAAAGGCGATGTTCTCCCCCACGCTCATGTGCGGATAGATGGCATAGCTCTGGAAGACCATCGCCATGTCGCGGTCCTTGGGGTCCACGCCACGCATGGAGCGACCGTCGACGCGCAGATCGCCGCCGCTCATCTCCTCCAGACCCACGATCATGTTGAGCAGGGTCGACTTGCCGCACCCCGAGGGTCCGACCAGGATGAAGAGTTCACCGTCATGAATGCTGAAGGACGCGTCCCGCACGGCGACGGTGCCGTCGGCGAACCGCTTGGTGACGCCTTCGAGGATGATCTCGGCCATGATGTCTCCGTTTCGGACAGGTGTCTGTGCCCCGAACTCGACTACCCCTTGACCGCCCCCGCCGTCAGTCCGGCGACGATGCGGCGCTGGAATGCCAGGACGAGCGCCACCACCGGAATGGTCACCAGCACCGAGGCGGCGGCGATGGAGCCGGTCGGCTGGTCGAAGCGCGAGCTGCCGGTGAAGAAGGCGATGGCGACCGGGACGGTACGCGAGTCGGTAGTCGAGGTCAGGGCTGCGGCGAAGAGAAAGTCGTTCCAGGCGAAGATGAAGACCAGGATGGCGGAGGCGAAGACGCCGGGTGCGACCAGGGGCAGAATGACGAGCCGGAAGGCCTGCATCCGGGTCGCGCCGTCGACGCGCGCGGCCTGCTCCAGCTCCCAGGGGATCTCGCGGAAGAAGGCGGCGATGGTCCAGATGGCGAGTGGCAGGGTCAGGCTGATGTAGGGCAGAACGAGCCCGATCCAGGTGTCGAAGAGCCCGAGCAGACGCCAGAGATCGAACAGCGGACCGATGACGGCGATGGGCGGAAACATGGCGACCGCCAGCGCCCCGACCAGCACCGCCTGGCGTCCGGGAAAGCGCAGCCGGACGATGGCATAGGCCGCCAGGGTGGCGAGCGCCACCGAGATCCCGGTGGCGATGAGCCCGATCCCCAGCGAGTTGCCCAGTGCGGCCGGAAACTGTGGATCCCTGAGCACGGCGGCATAGTGCTCCAGACTGATCGAGCGCGGAAAGAAGCGGCGGTCGGTCAGGTCGCCGGAGGGCTTGAGCGAGAGCGAGGTCAGCCAGGCGACCGGCAGCAGGGCATAGAGAACGAGCACCAGCACGGTGAAGCGCCAGAAGAGACGCTCGGACAGCGAACCCTGGGGCTCGACGGGCGTCCCGCTCATCGCCTCCCCCCTGCCCGTCCGAGCACGCCGGAGCCGAACAGACGCACGTAGAAGAGCGCGATCAGGAGTGTCCCGATGAAGATGAGCACCGAGACCGCCGAGCCCAGCCCCAGGTTGAGCCGCGCGATCAGCGCCTGATAGGCCAGGATGGACACCGATTCCGTGTCCTGGGCGCCGCGCGTCTGGACATAGATGGTGTCGAAGATGCGGAAGGCGTCCAGGGTGCGGAACAGCAGGGCGACCAGGATGGCCGGCTTCACCAGCGGCAAGGTGATGTAGCGGAGCCGCTGCCAGGCCGTCGCCCCGTCGACGCGGGCGGCGCGGATGAGATCCGGCGGCACCAGGGTCAGCCCGACCAGGAGCAGCAGGGCGACGAACGGGGTCGTCTTCCAGATCTCGGTGGCGATGATGACGAAGAAGGCCGACCAGCGCTCGGAGAGCCAGGCCTGGTCGATCCCCAGCAGGGCATTGACGAACCCGGTGGTGGGATCGAAGGCGAAGCGCCAGCCTAGTGCCGCCACGACCGTGATGATGGCATAGGGCACCAGGGAGGCGGTCCGCACCGCGATGCGCCCGACCAGTGCCCGATGCATCACCAGGGCCAGGGCGAAGCCGAGCAGCAGCTCGACGGCGACTGAGCCGACCGTAACCAAGAGTGTGTTGAAGACCGCGCGCCACCAGACCTCCGAGGTCAGGACGCTCGCATAGTTGGCCAGCCCGACGAATGACTGGCGGTCGGGAAAGCGCAGATCGTAGCGATGCAGCGACAGCCAGACCGCATAGCCGATGGGATAGGCCGTCACCAGCAGCATCGCCAGCACCGCCGGTGCGCACAGCAGCCAGCCGAGCCGGCGTTCGTCCCGATCGGATCGGCTCACAGCAGCCCCTCCGAGTTGAGCGCGCGCCGCACCGCCTGGCGCAGCCGCTCGACGTCGCGCTCGGGATCGATCTCGTTCAGGGGATGCAGGGTGCGGGAGATGGCGATGGAGATGTCGCTGTAGAGCGGGGTGCGCGGCCGCTGGACCGCGTCCGCCAGCGTCGCGCGCAGCACCTCGGCGAAGGGGAAGACCTCCCGGATCTCGGGATCGTCGTAGAGCTTGGACAGGGTCGGCGGCAGACCGCCCAGCCGGGCGGCCAGGCGCTGGTTCGCCTCCGAGACCAGACACTCGGCGGCCTCGAAGGCCAGGTCCGGATTCCGTCCGTGGGCGCCGACACCGATGTTGATTCCACCGACGGTCACCCGGCTCGCGCGGCTCGGATCCACGGCGGGCCAGCGCACCCAGCCCATGTGCTCGGCGACCTCGGGCGCATTGGCCCGGGCGCTCGGCCAGACATAGGTGTAGTTGAGCATGAAGGCCGAGTCGCCGCTCTCGAAAGCCAAACGGCACTGGTCCTCGCGGCGGCTCGCCAGGGAGGGATCCGAGGCGGACGAACGGGCCAGACGCCGCATCACCTCCAGCGCCCGGCGCGTCGGCCACGTCTCCAGCGAGACCCGGCGACCGCTCTCGTCCAGCACCGAGCCGCCGGCCGAGGCGAGGAGCGAGACGAAGAAGACCGTCAGTCCCTCGTAGCGCTCGCCCTGGGCCTGGATCAGACCGCCTCGGCCGATCGACTCGGCCGCGTCGATCATGGCGTCCCAGGTCGGCGGCGGTGCCGACACCCGGTCGGTGCGGTACCAGAGCAGCTGGGTGTTGGTGGTGAAGGGTGCGGCCCAGAGACGCCCCTGGTAGGAACCGCTGGCGAGCGGACCGGCGATGCGCCCCTCTCGCACCCGATCCGCCCGGTCGCCGGGCCATGGCAGGATCCAGCCCGCCTCGGCGAATTCGGCGGTCCAGATGACGTCCATGCCGATGAGATCGATATCCCGGTCGCCCGCCGCGAGACGCCGCACCAGCAGCTCGCGCTGCAGATCGGCGTCGGTGGGCAGGTATTCCAGTGTCAGGCGGTAGCGTCCCTGGGATCGATTGGAGCAGCGCTCGGCCGCCTGCTCGAAGGCGCCGGACTGTTCCTTGAAGACGTACCAGCCGAGGATCGGCGGCCCATCGCCCTCGGGCGCGCGCTCGCAGCCCGGCAGAGACAGAGCAAGAAGAATGATGGCAAAGGGCACTCGGGCGAATTTGACTGGCATCGCTTGACCTTAGGCGATTTCTGTCAATGTTCATACCACCTGATTTTTGCAACAGCCGAAACCACAGGATTCGATCATGTCTGCGAATAAGAAGAAGCTCTTCGACTTTGTCGGCAACAGCGAACAGACCTACCAGTCTTTTCCGGAATTGGGCCAGATCAGCGGTGCGCGTGACTGCGCGCAACGGATACGCATGTTCGACCCCGTGGATTTCGCTGGCAAATCGGTACTCGATCTCGGTTGCAATCTGGGCGGTATGCTGTTCGAGGCCGGGCGTCTGGGGGCGACCCGGTTGACGGGGGTCGAGTTCGAGCCGGCGCTGATCGAGCGGGCCGAGGCGCTCAACGACCGCCATCGCGCTGGCATTCGCTTCATCTGCGCCGATATCGAGGACATTTTTGCGACCGATGTGCTCGACGAGCGCTACGACACCATCCTGCTGTTGGCCGTGCTCTATACCAGCCCGTTCCGAGACCGGAACAAGCTCCTCTCAGAGATCGCGCAACGCTGCGACGTGCTCTATATCGAGGGTCACAATGGCCAGGAGTTCGCTTGGTATTTCAACCTGATGGAATGGAATACCGATTTCACGACCTTTCGCATGATGGGGCGGTCGACGGATCAGGCGCGCATCGACCGACCGCTGATGCGACTGTCGCGCTGATCGTCTCCATCGGCCGCCATCCGCCGCCCTTCGATCCACGCATCCTCGGCGCGCAAGGCGGCAAACGCCTCGGGGGCGGGTCCGGATTCGACGCGTTGCTTGATATGGGCGGCGGCCTCGACCGGACCGAACCGTGAGGTATCCAGTTGCAGATCGTAGTGGCCATGCTCGTGAACGCCATAGCTCATGAACTGCAGGCGCGCCTGACCGACCGGACGATCGCCACGGCGCAGTTCGCGCGACTCCAATTCGACGAGCGGGCAGTGTACGGCGACGAAATAGACCTCGTAGGGCGACAGGATGCAGGTCAGTCGACTCAAGAGGTGGCTTCCGCAAGGCAGGACATTGTCGAGGATCAGGTTCAGTCCGCAGTCCAGATAGGCGAGCAAAGCGGTGCCATAGGCCGTCATGATCCGCGCCTGATGCGCGGACCAGAGCACGGCGTCGCTCTTGTAACGCGCTGGGGCCATGCCGAGAAAGCCGTCGAATTCGACGAAGAAATAGAGCCCGTCCAGCGTCTCCTGCAATGCCCGGGCAATGCTGCTCTTGCCGGCGCTGCTCACGCCATTCAATAGGATGACCCTGGGCCGCGACGCGTCCATTCAGCGAAACCAGTTGCAGCGGTCTTGGGCGATATCATGGACCTGCAGCCGCTGCGTCGGTCCGGGGCGCAGATGGGCGAAGAACAGGCACCATTCGTTGGCCGCGAGCTGTTCCCAGTGATAGTCGCAGATGGCGTGACAGATCTCTGCCGGCAGGCGGTGATAGAGCGCAAGCTGTACCAGCAGCTTGCGGTACAGGGGGGCGTCGAGGGTGAGCGGTTCGCGTCCGTACAGGGTGACGAAGCCCTCGACCGCATAGCCGAGAACGTCCTGGGAGAACTGCTCGACGAAGGTGGGCACGCCATCCCGCCCCAGGCCCAGACCGATGAACTCGAAGGCACCGCCCGACGCCAGGGACGCGGCGTAGCGGCGCAGGATGGCGCGAGTCACGTCCAGACCATCGGGACCGCCGTCGCTGACGACGGCCAACGGCAACGCCGACGGTAGCGGGATCAGGGGCGGATTGAAGGTGATGAGGTCGAAGGGGCCGAGCGATTCGGGCGCGAACGTCTCGACCCGTGCCTGGTGCAGGATCACACGTCCCGCCAGGCCGTTCAGCTCCAGATGGAGCCGGGCCAGCGCGATGGCAGTCGCATTGGCCTCGACGGCATGCGATTCGCGCGCGAACTGCGCCGCCAGCATGGCCTGGATGCCGCCCCCGGCGCAGAGATCGAGCGTTCGGCCACCGTCGCGCCTGCCCTGAAACAGAGCGAGGGCGAGACTGTCGCGGCCGAAATAGACCGCCGGATTCATGCCGCCCTGACAGAAGATCAGCAGCGAGCGCACGACGACGAGCGTGAAACCGTTGCTCTCTGTCTGGCCATCGCGGGTGCGGATGATCCCTGCCGCGTGCAGGCGCTCACTGACATCCGGGTCGAGCAGCGCGGCAACCTCCTCGCTCGGAACCGGCTCGCCGCACAGGAACAGCCCCACCAGTGAACGCAATGGCGATTCGAGCGCGGCATGGCGCTCGCGCCAGGCGTCGCGCCGCCGGTTGCCCTCTCCCCAGGCCAGATAGAAGGCCAGATAGCCGCTGTCGATCAAGAGCGTCCTGAAGCCGCTCCAACTCACTGCCCGCCCTCGGTGCCGCTCTTACCCGACTGGGCGATCGCCTGTTCGACCTCGGCGATCGCGGCCTGTGGGTCCGCGACCTCGATGATCAATTTGGCGAATTTCTCATCATGCAAGTCGATCATGACCGCCTTGTCGGGGTCGCGCACATCCCAGAACACCTGTTCGCCATGGGTGCGGAAGGTTCCGGCCTTGATCAGTTTTGGTACCCGTGCGCCGATCAGCTTGATGCCGGAGAGCCAGTCGCGCGCCTCCTCGCCACCCATCCGGATCGACTCGACATGACCGATCGGCACGCTGATCTGGCCCTTGAAGGACCAGATTTTGTGCCAGCCGATCATCTCGACACAGAGCGTCTCGCCGGTAATGCTGAGTTTCGCGGACATGAATCGACTCCCTCGTTTGTTGACTGGAAAGCCCCTCGGAACGACGTCGATCAATCGAGACGCTGGATGACACCCCATGATCGGCGTCGACGCTCGGCGCGCAGCCCGACCAGCGTCGGCAATGGCGCGTCCCCGGAAGGAAACTGGCGGCGATGCTCCGTGTCGGGCAGCGGACCCTCGACGGCCAGGGCCAGCATCTCGTCGGCGATCATGAGCAACAGTTTGCGCTCGACGAGATCGGCGACGATGGACCGGACCTCGGTCTCGCCGAGCACCGGCCCGTCGCCCTCGCCGAGTCGCTCGATCAGACGTTCCATCCTGATCGCCGGTTCGCACAGACGATAGACCCGGGCCTGCGCACCGGTCAGGGTGCAACGTCGCTGCGGGGCGCAAGGCCGAGTGTCGAGGATCGCGATCTCATCGCCACGATCGGTCATCGCCAGGATGGGTTTCAGATCGCCGATCAGGTGCGCCGCACCCCATTCACGCTCGCGTTGCAGCAATGCCTGCACGCCCGGGCGGTCGATCTCACCGAACTGGAATTGGCGGGTCGGATCGGCATCCTGGAAATAATAGGCCAATTGGCCGATGGTCTCGTCGTCCTCGGGATAGATGCTTCGATAGCAATCGAAGGGGACGATATCGATGCCATAACGCTCGGGATGGCGCTGATAGGCGCTGAAGCGGTCATAGCGGATCGGCTTGATCCCCTGGACCGGCTGGAGATGGAAGATCAATGGCAGCCAGGCCGCAGTCTCCAGATGCCAGGCATCGTCCTCGCCGGGGAAACAGACCAGCAGGTGCCAGATCGGGTAGATGCCGAACTCGCAGGCATATTTGAGGAACTGGACATTTATCAGCGTCCCCGTCCCCTTGTTCATCAGCCGAAGCATGGCATCGTGCAGACCCTCGATGCCCGGCTGGCACCAGCGGATGCCGGCGGCATGCAGCTGACGCATCCGCGCGCGGGACAGGTTGGCCTTGACCTCGCAGAAGATGCTGTAGGGCGCGCCGCGCGACTCCAGTTCGGGCAGTACGGTATGGAAGTAACCCATGTCCAGCACCGAGTCGGTCAGGGCGAAGCGACGTTTGCGGTAACTGGAGGTCACGCGGTCGAAGTCCGACAAGGCGCGCGCCGGGGACTTGGAGCGATAGGTCATGCCGCAACCGGCCAGTCCGCAGAAGGTGCAGGGCTTCTTCTCGCCCCACCAGCAGCCGCGCGAGGTCTCGAGCAGCATCCCGGTCGTGATCCGGTCGTGGTAGGACATCGCCGCCATCTGCTCGAAATAGTCCGCGTAGTCCGGGACCGGCGAGCGGTCCATCTCCCGCAGGATGGCGCGTGGAACCGGAACCTGTTCGCCCCCCTCCTGTTGCGCGGCGATCCGCTCGGCCAGTTCGCGATTCAGCATGCCAAACGGCAGTGACTCGGTGGGGATGGCGGCCCCTTCCGCCACGAGCAGATCGCAGAAGTGCGGAAACGCCAGATCGGCCTCGCCCGAGAAGACATAGTCGATCCAGGGAAAGGTGCGCACTGTGGCCAGCCCCATCTCGGCCTCGCAATTGGCCCCGCCGAGCAGCGTGACGATGCTCGGGTCACGCGCGCGGATGGCCCGCAGCAATGCGATCGAGGCCACCTGCTGCTCGAAGGTGGAGCTGCATCCAACCAAACGCGGCCGCTTGGCGACAATGAAGCGGGCCAGCGCCTGGACAAAGCCGGTCGCCGCCTGACGCAGCAGGTGGAGTTCGTCGACGATCTCGGCGATGAGATCGGCCGCCGGGTCGGCCGTGAACTTGCGGCAGAAGGCCGTCGCGAAATGCTCGACGTGCCGGCTGTTGTCCGGCTCGAAACCCGGGAAGGCGGCGCCGGCGAAGACCCACTCGCCGAGCATGTCGTAACGGTCGCCGATATTGAGCATGCGATAGGCGGGTAACCCGATCAGTTCGGCGAAGAACAGATCGGCATAGACCACCTGGCAGTCGAGCGGCCGGTCGGCGATCGCGGCCTTGAGCAGGCCGAGCGCCATGGAGGGATATTCCAGCGACGGGAAGGGCATGCGAACCAGGAAGACATCCGTCTCCTCGCGCGGCATGGCCTTGGCCAGCAGTTCGTCGAGCACTCGCTCGATCATGCCGCGACCGCTGTCTTCGCGCTGGCCCCGATCAAGGCGGCGAGATTGGGCGGCGCATCGATGCCGCCCGGAAAGGTCGAGCGTGCCGGCAGATCCGGGATCTCGCCAGGAACGGCGAGCTGGAGCAGTTTGCCGCTCACCTCGACCAGCAGACGCCGTTCGCGCAACGCCTCGACCGCCTGGGCGATGGCCGACTCGGTGTAGCGCCGGCCATGATGTTCGGCCAGTACCGGGGCCAGCCGCTCGGAGCGAAGCGCGGGATCGCAGCAGCGCAGCACATCGGCCTGGATGCCTTCCAGGCGGAAACGCCGTTCGGTGGCGCACGCACGCGTGTCCAGGATGAAGATGGACTCTCCCTCGTCGCGCATGCCGAGGATCGGCGGCGCATCCTCATTGGCGAAGGCACGCTTCCAATCACGAATGGCCTTGTTCAATGCGAGAAAGCCATCGTGCCGGTCGTGCGCGGAGGGATAGTCGAGATTGCTATCGAAGAAATAGGCAAGTTGCCCGATCCGCTCCACGTCGAGCGGATAGATGTCGAGGTAACCGGGCGCGACCTGAAGCTTGAGGCCGTATTTCTCCGGATCGTCGTGGTAGGCGCTGAACCGCTGCACGGTCACGGGGACGAAATTCGTCGGCGGCATCAGATGATGCAGCAGCGGGACGAGCTTGGCGCTTTCGCCGTGCCAGGCGTCCTCCTCTCCCGGGAGGCGATAGAGCACATGCCAGATCACGCGCAATCCGAATTCGCAGGCATATTTCAGCAATTGCAGATTGATCGCGTTGGTAGTGCCCTTGTTCATCAGCTTCAGCATCTGGTCGTGCAGCGCCTCGATGCCGGGCTGGATCCAGCCGACCCCCGCCGCCTTGAGCCGCCCGACCTGCGTCCTGGTCAGGTTGGCCTTGGTCTCGAAGAAGATGTTGAACTTCCTGGGTTCGTTGGCCAGACGCGGCAGCAGGTCGTCGAAGAACCCCATGTCGAGGATATTGTCGACGAACTCGATGCGCTCGATGCCATACGTCTGGCGTAGCGAGCGGATCTCGTTCAGCACCTGATCCGCCCGCTTGGCGCGGTAACGCATGTTATGGCCGTTGAGCCCACAGAAGGTGCAGCCGCATTTGTGCCCCCACCAGCAGCCGCGCGACGATTCCAGCGGGATGCCTGGAACGATCTGATCGCGGTAGGAGACCTGTCGCAGGGTGGTGAAATAATCCTCGTAGTCGGGTTGCGGCGACGTGACGAGATCGCTGACGAAGGCGCACGGCAGATCCTTGCCCGAGACATCGCGCAATTGAATCGCCGAGGTCTTGGTGATGACACCCTCCAGGCAGGCCGCATCCAGTCCGGCGAGCCCCGAGCGCATGAGATGATCGATCAAGGGCGCGAACTGATCGTCGGCCTCGCCCGAGAAGATGACATCGATCCAGGGGAACGACTCGATGTTGGCCACGCCCATGACGCCGGTGCAGTTGGCCCCGCCGATGATGGTGATGAGTTCCGGGTCGCGTTCCTTGAGCTTGCGCAGGAGCGCGAGCGACGCCGTATGTTGCTGGAAAACAGAGGTGCAGGCGACGATTCGCGGCGTCTGAGCCAAGACCGACTCGACCATCTCATCGACGAAGGCGGTCGCCTGGTCGCGCAAATCGAGGACCAATTCGGCGAGCCGGTTCAGGGTCTCGGGATCTCTGTCGAGTCCGGCGAGCCGGCGGATGTCCTGGGCGATCTGCTGCGCGAAATCGCTGGTGTCGGTGACATGCTCGGGGAAGGCGGCCTGTGCGAACACCCAGTCGCCGGCCAACCGTGTCTGGCGACCGAACTTCTGCAACCCATAGCGCTCGACGCCGACCTTCTCGGCGAACAACAGGTTGCCGTAACTCACGGACACCCGATAGGGCGATGACTTCAAGGCCGATTTCAGAAGACCGAGAGCGATCGAGGGTCGGCAGAGATCGACGAAAGGCATGGTGACCAAGCAGATATCGACGCTGCCCAGTGGCTGTAGTCCGCTCATCGGGTCGAACCCCTGCCCTGCCCGGCGGCGATCACAGCGACCTCTTGTGGGCGAAGAAATCGGGATCCTCGTTCAGCAGACCGGCTTGGTAGATCCGGTTCAGGATGATGAAAGTCTCGTCCAATTCCATACCTTGCTCGGCTTCCAGCGCAAAGGCGATCTCGCCAGCCGTCGAGACGCCCGCCGCGATGGCCTCGCCAATGGCCTGAATGCCCGGATGAGGATTCATGGTGTGTTTGACCATGGCATTGGTCAGGGTGAAGCTGTCACCCTCGATGGCGAAGCGCAGATCCTCGCGAAAGGCGAGTGGATCGCGGTGCGTCAGCGAATCCTGCATATGCCGGTCGATCATGCCCTGCAGGATTCCCGCAAGGTCTTCGCCGTCGGTGAAGACCGCCTCTTCGTAGGTCCAGTGTCCGTGCGGCCAGCGCTCGCTGGAATTACAGGGCGAGACCAGCTTGACCGTCCGCTCGACCATGTTGAGCAGGAAACCACTGACGCATGAGATGGTGCCCTGCATCACCTGGTCGAGATCGAATCCGAGGAAGTCCGCCTTGCGTTGCAGGTGCTTGGAGTTCTTCGCCCGCCCTGTCTTGCCGAGCATGGAACGGGACTCCGGATTCTGCGGAATCAATTCGGTATGGAGCAACTCCTCGGCAGTAAATGCCTGGTGGAGTTTTTTGAGCATTCCCAGCGAGAGCACCGAGAAGCGATTGACCTCGCAGCCCCGCGCAAAGGACTCTCGCAGAAAGGGTTTCAGCCGTTCGATATGCTTCTGCGCCTGCGCGGTCGTAGTTTGCGGGCATTTGCCGAGAATATCGGCATAATCGAAGATGAGCTTTTCATAGTCGGGATTGTCGAGCGGATCGCTCGCCCAATAGAGAAAGCCCGACCAGGCGTTCGGACCGATGATGAAATGCAGGGCGTTCAGTACCTCGCGCCAGAGCTTCGCGTTGGCCGACGTGTAGAGAAAATCGGCCTCCTTGCGCGGTGCCTCTAGCCCGCAGAACCAGCAGCCCACGGAACACCCCTTGCTCAACTCGATCGCAAAGGGTGCGTGAACGATGGCGCGCGCGGTGGTCTCGCCCAGCTCGGAAAAACAGCGGTTGATCTGGCGTTCGCGCCAGACGCGGTGCCGATGAAGTCGAGGAACGCAGTGCTCCTCTCGCAGGGCGTCGCGATAGAGCAGTTTTTCGGCAATGAAGGCGCGATAGCGGATCACCGTGCGATTGGGGACCTCCTGAGCCTCTCGCGCCTTCAGGATATAGTCGTGATCCCACAGATAGCGCAGATGCCCGGGGTCCATGCGCAGACCGCGCCCCGCTGCGGCCTGATCCGGGTCGGTCTCGATCGCCTGGCGAAACTCATAATCGGCGTCCCAGATCTCCAGAAAACGTTTGACGTGCGCGACCTCGGACAGATAGTCCTGGTCGTTGGAGGGATGTCGAGTATCGAGGATGGACTGGCAGGTGCCGGCGGTCTTCTCAAGCAGGGCATCGAACTGTTGCCGCATGTCGGGGAGATAGGTCTTCTGCAGCATCGAAAAAACCCTGAATCAATGGAAGCAATGATGAGGTCGCGCCCATGAGGCGATGCGCGGTTCCGACCGATCGGTCAGGTCATCATCCATCGGGAAGCACTGAAGCCGACGCGACGTGACAATGCATGGACTGAATCGAGAGGGCGTCATCCCTCGGGGGGCTTGTATCCCATGTTCGGGTTCCCAATGATCGTTGCTGGCCGTGAAAATCCGCTACGAGCCATGACTCGCATCATGCATCCCGTCTCGGTACGACATGAATGCGGATCAAACCGCATCCAGTCGCATTTGTGCATGTTTCAAGTCGCGACGACCACACCGACTGCAATCGTCGCGACCGCGCCATCGTTGACGGCCGCGCCCTCGGTCGCACCGACGACATTGGCCACCGCCTCGGTATTGCCGACCACATTCTGGTTGGCGGCGGTCGAACCACCACCGGCGACCAGAGCCAGTTGCTCATCGCTCAAATCCCCAACACTGGATGGCAAGGCCGGCAGCAAGACATAGCGAATCTTGTCAGTATTTTCAACGACCCGAATCTCGACATCGTCGTCGAATTCAGCCCCGGCATTGACCAATAACGTCTTCGGATTATCGATGAATGCCTTGCGGAATTGCAGATCCTGGGTCGCTTTCGCGATCAGTTCCGCTGCAACGGCACGGTTTTTTTTCGAATAGCCCATTTGCTCGCTCCTGGTTAGTCAAAGATCGTTCGTTTATCAAGTGGCAACGATAGCGCCAGCCGCAACGACAACGGTCGCAACGCCAGCATCGTTGACTGCGGCACCTTCAGTTGCGCCAACGGCATTGGCGACCGCCTCGACATTGCCCACCACATTCGCGTTGGCGGCAGTCGAACCACCGCCGGCAACCAGGGCCAGTTGCTCATCGGTGAGGTCACCGACGCTAGAAGGCAGCGCAGGCAACAGAATGTAGCGAATCTTGTCGGTATTCTCGACGACTCGAATCTCGACATCATCGTCGAATTCGGCTCCGGCATTCATCAACAATGTCTTTGGATTATCGATGAACCCCTTGCGAAATTGTAGGTCCTGGGTCGCTTTTGCGATCAACTCTGCGGCAACGGCACGATTCTTTTTTGAGTAACTCATATTGAGGATCCCTAAAATGAGGGCGAGTGAATCCGTCGTTGGCTGAAATTGGATCAAGGCGTAACGCGCCGAGCCTCCGATACGGCGACGTCGAAAACGAGTCTTTTTAACAAACCCCAAATTCACCGCTGGAGCCGTATCGAATGAATGCATCATCGACATGAATCGGCACCATGGATCGCTATATAAGCATGAAAGATCGAGAATACTTAACGCACGAGACCAATCATCCAGCGCCGGGGCAACCATCAACAGCTTGACATTTGGATCAGGATTTGCACCAGGGCAACTGCATCAAGAAACGCTTATATGATTATTGTTTAATGCGTTGCGCAATACGATGAACATTGATTGCGCGATCACCCTGGTGTCTCAAATTTAGCCTAGAATCGACTTTATGTGCAATGGACAGTTAAGTAGTATGATCCTGCCTTCTGACGTGCATCATCTCTCAAGGTGAAATACCCGAAAGCCCTATTCATTTCACTCGTACCGCTGGACTTATTTTTCCAATGGACTACGTTTTTAGGTTCGGAAGAAAAAAACCATCAGACCGGGCGCTCCTGCCATTGGCGGTCGCCCGAGCTGGTCGCCGCTATTCGAGCCTTATTGCCTTAGGTCTCATGCTTGCGCTTTTTTTCGTCTCCCCGCCGTCAGACGCAGAACCGCTCACCAGCGCGCTGGCGCGCACCTATCGGCAGAATCCCTCGATCCAGGCGGCGCTAGCCGGTGTCAAGGCGACGGCCGAGTTGCTGCCGCAGGCGCGTTCCGGCTATTTGCCAAACCTGTCGCTCCAGGGCGTCGGAACCCAAACCAATAGCAGCCAGACCACACGGACCAAAGCCGCCACGGGAACTCGGCAGAGCGATTCAGATTACACGCAATCCTATGGATCCCTAGAGCTGGCGTTGACACTCAACGTTTACGAGGGTGGCGCCACTCGCGCCGGCTTGGCCTCGGCCGAGGCCAACGTGGCGGCGGCACTGGCCACGCTCGACGCGACGGTCAGCCAAGTGCTGCTGTCCGTCACCAGCAGTTATGCCGATGTACTGCGGCTGAACGCGCTGCTTGAGCTCAATGACGACGTCGAACGTCAATTGCGTAAACTGGAGACGGAATCGCGGTCTCTGTTCGAGAAACGACTCGGAACGCTGACCGACGTGGCCCAGGCCAGCGCCTCGGTCGCGAACACTGCCTCGCAACGCACCAGCCTGTCGGCCAGCCTGGCTGCGGCACGCAGCAACTATGTCGCGCTCTCCGGTCAGGCGCCCGACAACTTGAAGGATTGGCCCAGTCTGCCGTCGCTGCCAAAAACACTGGAGGAGGTCAAAGAAATCGCCGAGGCCAGCAATCCCGCCTTGCGCGCGGCCCGTTTCAGCGTCGACAGCGCCCGCTCGGATATCGCGGTGGCCAGAAGCAGCCTTCGACCAACGGTCGATCTCTATGCGACCTATCTGCGCATCTGGGATCGCTATCGTTACACCAGCCCAGAAAGCGCCACGGTTTTTCAGCCCGAGGAAGATCTCGCCGTCGGTATCCAACTCAACGTCCCGCTCTTCAGTGGCGGCAAGCATTCTTCGCAGGTGCGTCAGGCCCATGCCACCTTCAACCAGTCCCAAAATCTGATGAGAAATACCTATCATCAGCTCATGAGTACGGTCGAGGCGGATTGGGCTGCACTGGAGATGGCCCGGGCGCGTACCGAACTCGTGGCATTGGAGGTCAAGGCGATGCAGCAAACGCTGGACGGCTTCTATCGCCAGTTTCAAAACGGACTGAGCACCATGAAGGACGTGCTGGATGCCAGACAGAGTCTCGACAGCGCGCTCGAACAACAGCTCCAGGCCCGCTACGACCTCTTTATGGGCCAGGTCAACCTGCTCCAGGTGATGGGCCGCTACAACCCCCGCGGGCTCGGTCTGGCGATCGAACCACTAGGGGCCGAATCCTATGTCGAAGCAGTTCGCAACCGGCTCTTCGGCACCGACATCGACTAATGTCCTTGGCTCTATACCGCCTCGATTCCCCATGTTGATTCAACCTCGCGGGATTCGGCTCGCCGAGCCGCTGCCGCTGGAATGCGGTCGGACGTTGGACCAGGTCGAGATCGTCTATGAGGTTTACGGCGAGCTGAACGCCACGCGCTCGAACGCGATCCTGGTCTGTCATGGCCTGACCTCGAATCAGCATGCGGCTGGCCGTCACCGGGCCGAGGATCCTCGGCCCGGCTGGTGGGACCAGGCGATCGGTCCCGGCAAGCCGATCGATACCGAGCGCTGGTGCGTCATCGCCTCCAACGTGCTCGGCGGCGGCGCCAGCACCGGTCCCGCCAGCATCGACCCCGCCAGCGGCCAACCCTACGGGCCGGATTTTCCGATCGTGACCCTTGCCGACATGGTCGATGCACAGGCACGGCTGCTCGACGCCCTCGGCATCGAACGACTCTATGCGGCCATCGGCGGCTGTCTGGGCGGCTTTCAGGTCCTGACCTGGATGTCGCGTCACCCGCAGCGGCTCGCGCGGGCCGTCGTCATCAGCGCGACGTCGAGGGTGGCCGCCTACACCATCGCCCTCTGGAAGGTGATGCGCGAGGCCCTGGCCCTGGACCCAGCCTGGCGCGACGGACGCTATCAGGGGCAGGCGCCGCCGGAGAGGGGGTTCCAACTGATGTCGCGCATCGGCGCGCTCATCTGGATGGAGCGCGAGGCACTCGAACAGCGGTGCGGCAATCGACTGATCGGCGATGCCGACCGGCTCGGCTACGGTTTCGACCCGGAATTCGAGGTCGAGGCGCTGTTCGAGAAGGTCGGACGCGGCGATGTCACCCAACTCGATCCGCTGGCGCTCGTCTATCTGATGCGAGCCATGGACTATTTCGATCTCGCGCGCGGGCATTGCGCGCTGGCCGATGCCTTCGAGGGTTCGCCGGTGCCGACCCTGCTGGTCAGCTACCGCTCCGATTGGCGTTATCCCCCGGCGGAGATGGAGAAGATCCGCCTGGCGCTCGAACAGCGCGGCTGGCCGGTCAGCCATCGCACCCTCGACAGCGCCTTCGGTCATGGTGCCTTCGTCTACGACAGCGAGGGTGTCGGCGCACTGATGCGGTCGTTCCTGGAAACGTCGACGACATAGCGGTCGATCGTCATCAGGGGACGACCGACCAGCCAGGTATTCAGATCCGTGCTGGCGACCGATCGGTAACCGGCCTGCGCGACCAGGGCGCGAAAGCGCTCGGCCTCCAGCAGATACTGATGCGACAACCCATGGGTCACCTCCAGCGGGACCAGGACGTGGCGTCCAGCATGGGCGGCTCCGTGGGACGGGTCGGCCGTGTGCGCCTCGATCACGATCATCCCGTGACGACCGATCCAAGGCCGCCAGCGCAGCAGCAGCTCGATCAGATGGCGCTCGACCGCCCGCGCCGCCAGTGGACCGCCGTCCTCGTCGATGAAGACGCAGCGCGAGGCCTCGCCGGTCGGCTCGGGGGTGTTCGCGGCGGGCGGCTCGAAACGACGATCGTGGAACACCGACTTGCTGACGAAGAGCCCCTCGTGCAACGCCAGTCCTTTCTCGGCCAGTTGCGCGGCGATCGCCTCGGGCGCGGCGATATCGCCGTCCAGGATCAGATGACGCAACCCCTCGCGCGCCAGCCGGTCGCCGGTCTCGGCACGTGCCTCCGGTGCCGGATCGACGCCGACCAGGGTGACGGCGTCGGTATCGAATCCCGCCTGGCGCAGTCCGCGCCCGAGTTCCAGCAGCAGGGTCCCGTCGCCGCAGCCGACGTCGACCACGCAGGTCGGCGGACTGGTCTCGCTGAACAGGGGCAGGAGCATGCGCAGGAAGGGGGCGCCGCAGCCACGGCGAAACACCAGTCCGCTGAAGGCGATGTCCAGTGCACGGTCGAGATGGGTTTCGCGCCCGTCGGCGGTCGGCTGGGGCGGACGCGCATCCTCGCCGAAGAGGAGTCGATCCGAGCGGATCAGGGTCGGCAGATAGCTGAGGGTATGGAAACACTGGGGCGCGGCCAGCAGCGCCAGCTCGCCCACCGCATCGAGGACGAAGTCCTCGCCGCAACGCCCTCCCCACCCCTGGGCGACGAGCAACGACTCGCCATACTGGCGAACGGTGCCGGCAGCCTCCAGCATAGCGAAGGCACTGGCCTGAATGGCTGGATCGGCCCGATTCGCACGCCGATGGCAGAGCGTGAGAAAGGCGGTGATCAGCGGCCCCCACAGATGGCTCGCAACCAGGCGCGACGCACGCGAGCCGCCTTGTGCTTGCGGCGGCAGCGGCGGCGGAGCCTCTGGCGGCGGTATGCGCCCCTCGGCCCAGTCGGGCATGGCGGCCGCCTCGCTCAAACGTTGCGCGAACCCCCGATAGGCCGATGTCAGCACCAGCCAGTCCCGGCCTGCCGTGGTCGGGGAGACGCGTCTTCGGCCATCCGCATCGGTGTCGAGCGCCATCAGCCCGAGCTGTGCGAGCGCACGCAGAACCAGATGCAGATACCCCGGTCTCGCCCCCCAGCGTCGGGCCAGTCGATCGATCTGCTCGGGCGCCGGAAGGCCCCGCAGCTCGGCCAACGCGCCAGCCGCTTCAAGCGCCTCGATCATGCAGCCCAGCGCGAGACCATCCAACAGCGGGCAGAGACTGGCCCACATCCTGGAAGAGACCTCCGCCTGATCTTGAGAATGCCGATTCATCAGAGCACCTGTCGCCGGGCCATGGCCGCGAACAACGCGTCCCTGGCCATCAATTCCTCGTAGGTTCCCGACTCGACCACCCGGCCTTTATCGATGACATAGATACGGTCGGCCCGGATGATGGTGCTGAGTCGATGGGCGATCACGATCCGGGTGCTGTTCAGACGCTCCAGGCTCTGGGTCACGACGGCCTGCGTCATATTGTCCAGGGCGCTGGTGGCTTCGTCGAAGATCAAGACTCGCGGTCGCCGCACGATGGCGCGTGCGATCATCAGACGTTGGCGCTGTCCGCCGGAGAGTGTTGACGCGCCCTCGCTCAGATAGGTATCCAGCCCCATCGGCATGGCCTCGATATCCTTGTCGAGACCGGCGAGACGCGCCGCCGCCATGGCATCGTCACGGGTGAGCTGGGCGCCGGCCACGATGTTCTGCAGCAGCGTGCCGGCCAGTAGCCGGCCGTTCTGCAGCACCACGCCGAAGTTCTGGCGCATGCCACGCTTGTCCAGGGCGGCGACATCCTGGCCGTCCAGATAGATGGAGCCCGCCTCCGGCGCATCGAACCCCAGCAGTAGGCGCACCAGCGACGACTTGCCGGCGCCAGACGGCCCGGCGATGGCGATGAACTCGCCGGCCTTCGCCTCCAGCGAAACGCCGCGCAGGACCAGCGGGGTGTCCGGGGCATAGCGGAACTGCACCTCATGCACCGTGATCTCCCCCTGGATCTGACCGGGATCGACGCCGTCCATGCTCTCCGGAGCCGCGCTCAGGATCGGTGCCACGCGCTCGTAATAGGCCGGGATGTTGGCCAGTTGGATGGCCTGCTCCGAAAGCCCGAAGGCGGCGCCGAGGAACTGGCCGAAGGCGGCGTAGAAGGCGACGAAGACGCCCGTCGGCATCAGGGTCTGCAGCTTCAGACTGTCGATCTCGCTCCAGGTCTCGGGCGAGCGGTAGAAGGCCAGCAGTTCGCCGCCCTGCCAGGCGATCACCAGGATGATGGCGAAGGTGGCGAAGTTCTGGAAGACCGTCTTGAAGACCACGAGCCGGTTGTTGAGGACCTGCTGGTCGAAGGAGTTCGCCTGCTGCTGTCCGTACAGATCGGCCCACCGGCCGAAGGCATGACGCTCGCTGCCGGTGGTGCGCAACTTGTCCACCGCGCCCAGCAGTTGCAGGACCAGTCCCTGGAGTTGGCCGCCCAGACGCAGTTGGACGCGGTTGAGGCGCAGAACCCTCCGGCCAGCGTAGATGACGATGAAGGCGTAGATGGCGACCACGATGCTCGCCGCCAGGGAGAGACGCCAATCGTAGTAGATCATCATCCCCAGACTGAAGACGCCGACCACGCCATGCGTCAGGGCCGTGATGGCCGAGGACGACAGCGCCTGGCGCAGCGCGTCGATGCTCATCGCCCGATTGGCGAGATCGCCCGCAGAGAACTGGTTGAAGAAGGCCGCCGGCAGTCTGAGCAGCCGGTCCCAGACGGCGCATTGCACGCTGTTGGCGACCCGTCCCTCGATGCGTAACAGAATCAACGACTGCACCAGCGAAAAGATCTGCTGCGCCAGCCCGGCGATCAGGATCGCGACCACCAGGGTCAGGAGCTGGCCCAGCTCGGCCTGCGGGATGATGGGATCCAGGATCCAGCCGGTGAGGATCGGCGTCACCAGCGACAGAAGACCGATCGCCAGCAGCAGCGCGAAGGCGATCAGACCCTCGCGCAGCGAGCCTCGGAAGCCGAACCCCAGGAGTTCGGCGGGCCGCAGCACGCCCTCCGGCAGCGGGCGGTAGAGCATGCGGGCCTGTCTGTCGATACCTTCGGCGAGCGACGCATCGACCGGCTGGACGCGCGCCGAGACCGGGTCGAGACACTCGTAGCGCCCGTGACGTCCTGGCAACAGCACGATCGGCTGACCGTCTTCCTTAAGGGTCCCGATCAGGGGGCCATGATCGTCGTCCCACCAGCGTCCGTTCAGATCGACGCCCCGCACCGAGAATCCAGCGCGACGCGCCATCATCAGCAGCGGATCCTGGCTGGCCAAGGCGGGTTCCAGTTCCGCCTCCGCAGGCAGCTCCAGTCCGATCGCATCGGCGGCGATCTGCAGGCTCGCGATCAGAGGATCGCTGGCGCGCCCCCTGCCCAGTCGCCGCCCGCGCTGAAAGACCGCCGCCAGCGCCCCGATGCCTTGGCTCAATTCGGCGCGACTGCCAACGTTCGCCGCGAGCGCCCGGCGGGCGCTCGCAGTCGCCTGCACCGCGCTGACCGACCGCAAACGCGTCATGGTCCTGGCCTGAAACGCCTGGAGCGATGCCAAGAGCCCGACCTCGGGCTGGTCCTTGAGCCAGTCGAGGGTTTCCGTCAGTGTCCAGGTATCCGCCACCGTTGCACGGATCCAATTATCGGCGGTCACGGGCAAGGCAGCGTCGGGGGTTGGCCGCATCTCCGTCTCCCCCCGGATCAGCACCTGCGCACTGGTCTCCTGGAGCCAGAACACCCGTTCGCCATCGGCCTGAATGGAATCGCCCTCGCCGACCTCGATGGCCTCCGAATCTTGCTGCACCCGGCAGGTCGCGGGCGGCCTGGCGCGACTGTCCGCCGCCGTAAGGCGGCTGATCCAGGCATCCAGGGCGGCGGCCAATGGGGCCGTCAGGTCCGGCTTTCCGCCGAGCGCCATCAGCGCCGTCAAATCGGTCGCGACGAGCCTGGTGTCCTTGCGTGGGACGGCGATCACCGGCGGCATCCCCGGCTCGTCACGGAATCCGATGCAGAGACCGCCGGGTGGCAGGCTGAGGATGAAACGGCGCCGGCCAGCCCCTCCATCGGGTGCTGGATCGCAGATGAAGAGGTCGAGCGTGCCCGCCAGCAGCATCCACACCCGCTCGGCGCCCACCAGATTGAAGCTGTCGCGCGCGCCCAGCCAGGGTGCCGTGTCGGTCGCGAGGTCCAGCGCCGCCAGGAGTGGGGCCAGGTTCGCCGGAACGGACGACGGCAAGCCGAGCGGTTCGCCGCCGGAATCGGTTCCAGTGGGTGAATCTGGGCGATCGCTATCGGTCATTGGGCGCTGACCAGGGCGAAATAATGCCCCTTGGCGGCGACCAGACGGTCGTGATCGCCGCGTTCGACGATCCGCCCCTGGTCGAGCACGATGATCTCGTCGCAATCGCGGATGGTGCTCAGACGATGGGCGATGATGATGCAGGTACAGCCTCGACGGCGCAGATGGTCGTCGATGCGCTGCTCGGTGATGGGTTCGAGCGCGGCCGTGGCCTCGTCCAGCACCAGGATGGCGGGGTCGCGCGCCAGCGCGCGGGCGATCTCCAGACGCTGCGCCTGACCTCCGCTGAACCGGGCCTGGGCGTCGCCGACCTCGCTGCGATAGCCGTTGGCGCGCTGTGCGATCTCGTCGTGGATGCAGGCATCCTTCGCCGCCTGAACGACACGGTCCTCGGCGATGGTCGAATCCCACATGCGCAGATTATCCAGCACGGTGCCGCCGAAGAGATGGATCTCCTGATCCACGGCACCGACCGAAGCGGTAAAGATCTCGCGCGGAATCTTGCTCAAAGGACGGCCGTCGTAGAGGATCTGACCGCCGGTCGGCTGATAGAGACCAAGCAACAGGCGCGCGAGCGTGGATTTGCCGCTGCCCGAGCCACCGACGAAGGCCACGCGCTGCCCCGGCGCGATGCTTAGGCTGAAGTTCTCGATCAGCGGCGGTCCCAGACGATCGTAACCGAAGCTGAGATTGCGCACCTCGACCGCACCCGATAGCAGACCGGGCGGCGCCGTCTCGGGTTCTGTCTCGGCGGCCGGCGCGTCGGCCGCCGGATCCTCGGCCAGCTGGTCGAGCGGATAGTGGAGGACGTCGTCGAGCCGCTGCAGATCGCCCTTGACCTCCTGCAACTGGGAGCCGAAGCCGACGAACTGCTGAACGGGTCCGGTGAATCGCCCCATCAGGCTCTGGAAGGCCACCAGACCGCCGACCGAGAGCTGCCCGTCGATGATCAGCAGACCGCCAACGCCCAGCACCAGGCCGGTGAGCAGCTGGTTGATCCCCGAGGGTACGGCCGAGAGGACGGACGAGATGGCGCTCAGCGATTGCTGGGCGTTGACGCTGTTGGTCTGATAGCCGGCCCAACTGGCGAAGAAATCGCCCTCGGTCCCGGTCGCCTTGAGGGTTTCGATGGCCTGCAGTCCGGCCATGGAGGCACCGGACAGCTTGGCGCGCTGCTGGAGCAGACGTCCGTTGAGGTTGCCGATGCGCTTGCGCACCAGGAACAGGGCCAGGGCGTTGCCGACCGACAGGCCCGCCGTCAGCAGGGCCAGGGGGACGCTGTAGATCAGCATCACCGCGAAATAGAAGCCGATCATCAGCAGGTTGACCACTGCGGTCGATACTGGCCCGGACAGCAGTGCGGCGAGGCGGTGGCAGGACTGCACGCGCGAGGCCACATCGCCGACATAGCGCTGGGTGTAGAAGACTACCGGGACGCGCAACACATGCCAGAAGAATTCGCCCGCCGAGGTGATCGCCAGCTTGGTCTGGATCAGCAGCAGAGAGCGCTGCTGCAGGGCCGTGACCACAGCCGAAAAGATGGCGGCGATGACGAGACCGACCAGCAGCGGCAGGATCCAATCGTTGCTGTCGCGCACCAGCACATAGTCGACGAAATTCTTCAGCAGCGCCGGCACCAGCAGGCCGGGAACTACCAGCAGCAGACTGGCGAGCAAGACGAAAAGCATGGCCGGCCGGGTGTGTTCGAGCCGACGGGCCAGAGCACCGAACAGATTGCGCCGCTCGCCGCCCTCGGTGAAGGTCGGGCCGGGCGTCATCTCCAAGGCGATACCGGTGAAACTCTGGCTGAATTCCTCGTGCGTGACCTTGCGCGGCCCCATCGCCGGGTCGTTGAGATAGACATGGGCGGCATCGGCACCGTCCACGACCAAAAAATGGTTGAAATTCCAGAACGCGATATAGGGTGGCGGCAGACTCAGCGCCTGGTCCAGATCCAGCTTGCGGCCCTTCGCCTCCATGCCGTACTGACGCGCGGCCTTGAGGATATTGGCGGCATTGGCGCCGTTGCGCGACACGCCAGTGTCGACGCGCAGGGTCTCCAGCGGCACCCAAAGTCCATAGTGGCCGAGCAGGATGCCGAGGGCCGCCGCGCCGCACTCGACCGCCTCCATTTGCAGCAATGGCGGCGTGCGAACGGGTCGCGGATAGGCCGTCGTCTTGGATTTGGGTTTGAGGCTCAGCAGAGACATGAGGCAGCGGCTCAGCGCAACCAGGCATCGAAGATGGGGATCACCAGATCCAGGGGGCGCTTCTCTTCGATGGTGACCGAGGCGGAGGCGGTCTCGCCCGCCGTGATCTTCAGTTTGGGGCCGTGCGAGGAGGTCCAGCGCAGACCGCTCGGCGTGCTCGGATCGGCCTCGAGCGCGATGGTCGCCCGGATCGGCGCGCCGGCGCCCATCATCTGGGTGACCAGGGCCGCATTGCCCAGGAGATCGAGCAGGGCCGCCTCGGTTTCCGGCAGATCGCTGACGGTCTCGACCCGGCCGACGATACTGCCGTACAGATCGCGCTCCACCGAGGCGGGCGAAACCCGTACCGCCATGTTCGGCTCCAGGCGCTTGCCCTTGCCGATCTCGAAGAATCCGATCAGCTCCAGCGTCTGACTGCGCTGCTCGATGATGGCGATGGTCGCGCCGGGCTCGACCAAGGCGCCGGGCTTGACGTCGATCTCGGAGATCAACCCGGCGACGGGGCTGAATATCTCGCGTTCGCTGCTCAGGGTCGCGGTCAGCTCGTGAACCTTATCCTCGGCCTGCTCGACCTGGTTTTGGAGGTTGTCGAGCTCCTGTTCGCGGGTGTTTTCCAGCTCGATCAGACTCAGTTCGTTTTGCGCCACGGCATCGTGCGCCTCGGCGATGGTCTGTTCGGCGCTGTAGATCCCGGTACGGGTTGCCTCGGTCTGCTGCCGCGTGAGATAGCCCAGCTTTTGTTCAGCAGCCTGATCGGCCAGCAGGTCGCGCAGATAGGTCAGATAGCTCTGGCTGTCCTCGATCTTCTTCTGCAGGGTGGCGTTTTGCTGCGCGACCGTGTTCCGGCGGCGCTCGATATCCCGCTGCGCGAAGGATTTTTGGGTCGAATATTGAGCGCGCAGCAGCTTCAGATCGCGCTGCGCGTCCCGCAATCCCGTCTGGTCGGCCGGCAATGAAATGACCGCCAGCCGCTGTCCCTCTGTGACGGACTGATTCGGGGCGACATCGGTCGATTTGATCAGACCGCTAACCTGAGACTGGACCTGATAGACCTCGGTGCCGGCGGGTAGCACCACGCCCAGCCCGGTCACCTGGACCGGAATCCGTCCCAGAACGCCCCAGACCAGCGTAACGATCACGATAAAAATCAGTACCGCAAGCGCCACCCAGCCCGCCGGACGCGTCAGTTGCAGCAGCGAGTCGAGCTGCTCCGGGCTGCGCAGCCCTTTGATCGCCTCGGGTCGAAAGAGATTCGAGCTCACGATGATCCAATCCGTTGTTGACTTGATGAGCGGTCACGGCACGTGAGCGCTGCGCCTCCGGCATCGGAGTGAAAGGCAAGGATCGCGCAGGTCGAGCTAAAGGTATCTGCAGTCCACGATTGGGGCAACCGAAACTGACTCGCCAGCACACAAAAAGTGATCGTATCATGGCTGCTGGAAGCGCTGTCGCTAGCTCGCTAGGACGTGTTCACAACGGCTTTCAAGGTCACAAATCGTGATCATGAGCGTCTTCTCCGATCGATCCCTTCTGGTTCGCCGTATCTTTCAACGTTGCGCGAGGATGCGCGCGACGGAGACATGCGGTTTGGTCGGATCATGGATCCGCGCTGGAGCGGGCTTCTTACGGCCGCGTGAGTGCTTGCGGTACTTGCGCCGCTGCACGTGCTGGGCGGTGGCGAACAACCAAGCGGCCATCGCGTCAGGGGCGAGGGTTGTTACGTCAGGCCGATCACGCCATGTATCTGACCAAGAAAACGGGAAAGAATCGGTACCAAGTAGCGGATACGGTATCCATTAGCCTGAATGACTCTCAGCGGCACCATACCTGATTGAGCTTGTGTTGATGACCAACCGTTTCGACATCGATCAATGGGCGGACGCTGTCTCTGCCGCCGCCGCTCGGCTGTTTCGCGCGCGCCTAGACGGTGCTTCCGAGGAGGAGCTTCACCAAACCTGTCTGTCGGTGGCCAGGGATTTGGCGAAAAGCCGTGCTGGACTGATCCACGCTGGCGAACGACCCAACGAAATCTCTCGACCTATTGAGCGGCCCGCAACCATCGAGCCAACCAGTGCGCAGGTTCTCGTTAGACAACAAGAGGTCTTGACCTTGCGGGAAGGCGAATCCAACGGCCGGCGGATCGCCGAACCCGCCAACGATGAAGCTTCGGATTCGACGCCTCACGACGCTGAGGCACGCTGCCGCGAGCTTTTTGAAACCATGACGCAAGGCGGCTTCGTCCAGCGCGCCGATGGCGCCTTGATCGACGTCAACCAGGCAGCCTTGGATCTGCTCGGCGTCGAGCGCGAGGAATTCCTCAGCCGCACCTCCCATTGCGAGGCTTGGCGGGTCGTCGACGAGACGGGAGAGCCCCTGCGAGCGGAGGATCATCCCTCGATGGTGGCGCTCGCGTCGGGGGAGCCCGTTCGGGATCGGGTCGTCGGCCTATTCAACCCAAGACGGGAGACCTGGCTTTGGCTGGTTGTCAACGCCATTCCCAGACCTCCCCTGCCGGGCCGATCCGCCAGCGTCGTCTTCGTCACCCTGCATGACATCACGGCGTACAAACAGGCCGAATCCGCTTTGGTCGAGACTGAGCGTCGATTTCTGGCCACCTTCGAGCAAGCGGCCTCGGGGATTGCCCTCGTGTCTCCGGATGGGCGTTTTCTGCAAGTGAACCAGCGCTTGTGCGAATTTCTCGCCTATGACCAGACCGAACTGCTCGCGAAGACCTTCCAGGAAATCACCGAGCCCGAGGATTTGAACGCCGATCTGGCGAATCTGAATCAGCTCCTTGACGGAAGCATTCCGCGCTACAGCATGGAGAAGCGTTATCTGCGCTCGGACGGGGTCAGCGTCTGGGCCAATCTGAGCGTCTCCCTCGTCCGGGGTGAGAGTGGATCGCCCGATTATTTCGTGGCCGTGGTCGAGGACATCGATGCACGTAAACGCATGGAAAGCGAGCTACAGGAAACCGAGGAGCGCCTGCGGCTCTTCATCGAGCACGCCCCCGCCGCGTTGGCCATGTTCGATTACGAGATGCGCTATTTGGCCGTGAACCACCGCTGGCGGGAAGACTTCAGCCTCGGCGATCAGGAGTTGTTCGGCCGTTCTCACTACGAGACCTTTCCCGAGATCCCCGAACGCTGGAGACAGTTACATCAACGGGGAATGGCGGGTGAGGTGATCCGCACCGAACAGGATCTGTTCGAGCGCCTCGATGGGCAGCGCCAATGGCTGCGCTGGGAGGTACGTCCCTGGTACCGAAGTGACGGTGAGGTTGGCGGGATCGTCATCTTCGCCGAAGACATCACGGCCCGCAAGGAAATCGAACTCGCGTTCCAGGAGAGTCAGGAGCATATGCGAACGCTCTTGCGCACGCTCCCGGACCTCGTCTGGCTCAAGGATCCGAATGGCGTGTTCCTGACCTGCAATGCCCGGTTCGAGACGCTCTACGGCGCGTCGGAGGCGCAGATCGTCGGCAAGACCGACGACGATTTCGTCGAGGCGACTCTAGCCGAGCGATTTCGTGCGACGGATCGCGCGGCGATCGCGGCCGGCGGCCCCCAAAACTCTGAAGAGGAGATCACCTTCGCGAGCGATGGACATCGAGAGCGGCTGTATGTGACCAAAACGCCATTTTACGATACCTCCGGTGAGGTGATCGGAGTATTGGGTATTGCCCGCGACATCACCCGGATCAAACAAGCGGAGGCCGAACTCGAGCGCCACCGCCATCACCTGGAGGAGCTGGTGGCCGAGCGCACGACCGAGCTCACACAGGCACGCGCCGAGGCCGAGCGTCTGGCCCAGGTCAAAAGCGAGTTCCTGGCGAACATGAGCCACGAGATTCGCACCCCCATGAACGCGGTGCTCGGGCTTGCCTATCTGCTCGATCAACAGCCGCTGCCGGAGACGGCGCGCAACCTGGCGCGCAAGATCCATCAGTCCGGGCGCAGCCTGCTCAACATCATCAACGACATTCTCGATTTCTCCAAGATCGACTCGGGCCGTCTCGCCATCGAGCGGGTGCCCTTCCAATTGACCGAGATCCTCGAGAATCTCGCCACCATCATGCGCACGAGCGCCACCAACAAGCCGATCGATCTCGCCATCCATCCGTTCGAGGATCTCGACACCACCCTGATCGGAGATCCGTTGCGCATCGGTCAGATCCTGATCAATCTCACCAGCAATGCCATCAAGTTCACGCCCGAGGGGATGGTCGAGGTGCGGGTCGAGCTGCTCGAACGAGGAGAGTCCTGGATCAAGTTGCGTTTTGCGGTGCGGGACACGGGGATCGGCATCGATCCACGGGATCGCGACTCTCTGTTCCAGCCCTTCACCCAGGCGGATGCCTCCACGACACGGCGTTTCGGCGGTTCGGGCCTTGGGCTGGCCATCTCTCGGCGCCTGGCGGAGCTGATGGGCGGGCGCATCGGATTTGAGAGCCGGCTTGGCGAGGGGAGCACCTTCTGGTTTGAAGTCACCGTCGAGGTGGCGGAGGCGCCGCCGAGCGCCAATCTCCAGGTGCCGTCGATGCGGGTTCTGATCGTGGACGACAACCCGGTCGTCCGCGAGGCCGCGATCGCCACGGTCGAATCCCTGGGTTGGTCGGCGCTGGCCGTCGATTCTTGCTCGCAGGCATTGCGGATCGTGACGAACGACGAGCGCTTCCATGGTCCCAGGGCACTGGTTCTCATCGACTGGAAGATGCCCGACCTCGACGGTCTGGCGACGGCCAAGGCAATCCGGGAGGCGCTGCCGAATCCTTCCCACCCCTTGCTCTTCCTGTTCAGCGCCCATCCCTTCGACGAGCGGCCGAATCCGCCGGATTTTGGAACCGTGGACGCAACGCTATCCAAACCCCTCACCTCCTCGGCGCTCTACGACAGCGTCTTGCGCGAATACCGGCGCCGACAACACAAGACCTTGTCCGTCGAATCCATTGCCGTTCACTCACACAACCGCTTGCGCGGACGGCGGCTGCTCGTCGTCGACGACAGCGACATCAACCGAGATGTGGCGGATCAGATCTTTTCCGCCGAAGGGGCTGAAATCCACTGCTTGAACGATGGACGTCAAGCGCTGGAGTGGCTCGGGGCGCATGCCGATGACGTCGACATCATCCTAATGGATATCCATATGCCCGTCATGGATGGCCACGAAGCCACGCGGCATATCCGCGAGAATCTCGGGCTTTCGCAGCTTCCTATCGTGGCGTTGACGGCGGATGTCCTGACCGACCAGCAGAACGCCTCTCTAACGGCGGGAATGACGGCCTTTCTGTCCAAGCCCTTCGACGTGGATGAGGCCGTGGCCTTGATTCAGCGCCTGACCGATCGCTCCGGGTCGCCCGGAGATGGGGCACCAGCGTCCGTCGGCGGGGAACTCGCGCAGCCGACGGACAGATCCCCGACCGACCGCTCGAGCGCCGCCCACCTGCCAGATCTGCCCGGACTCGAATACGCGCAAGCAATGTCCAGGTGGACGAATCAGTCAGTCTATCGTCGCTATCTACAACGGTTCGCGGACACCGGCCTGGAAGACATCGCCGACCTTGCCTCGGCGGAGACGGATTCGGTGCGACAGATCGCGCATCGGATCAGGGGCAGCGCAGGTAATCTCGGGCTCGTCGAGGTCGCGGCGCGGGCGGGCGAATTGGAGCAGCTGATGAAGGACGCTCCCGGCGCGGCCTCGGAGCGCAACATCTGCATCGACGCCCTCAGCTCAGCGATCGAAGCCGCGATCGTCTCCATCCGGCATTTGGCCCCGGAGACGCCGGAGGATGCAGCGGCGAAGGCAGAGAAAACGGCGTTTCGCTTGCCCGAATCGGTGCGCGATGAGGTCGCCGTTCTGATTCGAGAGGCTGTGGCCTGTTTCGAAGGTTACGACCCCGTAGCGGCCGGCGAACGGGTCGAAGCTTTGCGTATCCACCTGCCCTCATCGTGGCTTGCGCCGGCCCGTCTGGCCGCCGAAGCGTTCGATGCCTCCGCCGGCGTGGCGGCGCTGCAACGATTGGCCGCCGATCTCGGCATTGTGCTCGATGACTGACACGAGGAATTGCGCCATGACACACGCCCCCATCCTCGTCATCGACGACGACCCGCAAGGTCTGGAATGATGCAGCAGATCCTCGTTGCCGAGCACCCGCTCGCCTTCGTGCGCAACCCCTCGGAGGCGCTCATGGCGGCCCTCAAGTCCAAACTGGCGCTGATCCTGCTCGACATTCCGATGCCAGGATGGATGGCTACGCCGTTTGCCGAGCCCTCAAGGCCAATCCCTCGACCACGAACATTCCGGTAATCTTCGTCGCGGCATTGTCCGAGGTCGGCCATGAGCGCGCCGGTTTCGACGTCGGTGCCGTAGACTACATCTACATTGCCCCACGACGATTGTCCGCATGGCGCTAAACCCCGGGCAGAACCCGCAAGCGCAGAAATTCGGCCAGATCTCCAAACTCCGGATAACGCTCGGCCACGCCGATGACATAGCCGAGCGTGCGCGGCACGTCACCCAGATAGTGCGGCTTGCCGTCGCGATGATTGAGACGCGCAAAGATGCCGCAGGCCTTGAGGTGACGCTGCATGCCCATGAGGTCGAACCAGCGCAGAAAGCGCTCGGGGGTGACGTCCTCCAGGATTGCGGATTGAATCGCCAATTCCAGATAGCCGAGCGCCCAATCCCGAACCCGCGCCTCCGGCCAGGCGATGTAGCAGTCGCGCAGGAGGGAGACCAGATCGTAGGTGAGGGGTCCGAGCACCGCATCCTGGAAGTCGAGCACGCCAGGGTTGGCCGTCTCGGTCAACATCAGGTTGCGCGAATGGAAATCGCGATGGACACAGACCTGCGGCTGATCCAGGGCGCTGTCGATCAGTGCGGCATGCACCTTGTCGAACATCGCCATCTCGGTCGCGTCGAGTTCCAGGCCTAGATGACGCCCGAGCAGCCATTCGCCGAAGAGATCCATCTCACGCTGGAAAAAGGGTGCGTCATAGACCGGTAGCCCCTCGACGGATGCGCGGGACTGAATGGTGAGCAGCGCACCCAACGCATCGCCATAGAGACGATCGACGGTATCGGTATCGAGCTCGCTCAGATAGACGCGATTCCCGAGATCGGAGAGCAGCAGAAAACCCTGCTCACGATTCTCGGCATGGATCTCGGGCGTATTGACGCCGATCCCGCGAAAGCGGTGCGACAGGTCGGCGAAACGCCCGCAGTCCTCGTGGGTCGGCGGCGCGTCCATGGCAATCAGGGTCGCCCCATCCAGGGCGACGCGCCAATAGCGCCGGAAGCTGGCATCGGACGAGGCCGGCGTCAGCTCGAATGACTCGCTGGCCAGCACCTCGGCCAGCCATTTCTGCAACATCTGATAGCGTTCGGACACGAAGACACCCGCACAGCCCGATCTCTAGACTGGATTCGGGCAAACTCGATGGTGGATAGGATTCAAGGATCGGAGCGACCGGAAAGCGCGGCCGCACATCTTTGCGATTGCTGCCCCGGCCGGGATATGACATGGTTACAGGTTCAACCCAACCCGTCCACTCACTCAGCGACGAGTCCGCCAGACGCATGCCGACCACGGCCGACCTCAAACGTAGCGCCTGCCTCGGCGCCCTGTTTCAGATCATCCTCTTCGCTTCTCCGGTCTGGCCGGACGATCTCACTGCCCCTGCAGGTCGAGAGGATTGCCCGCCCCTGGAGAACGGCCAGACGACCGACTGCTCGGCCGGTCCCGCAGCCTCGCGGCCGGATGAGTCGTCGCCGAAGACCCGTTTGAACGCGGAGCCGCAACCGGCCCAGCCGGATCCATCGGCCCAGCAGCAGCGCAAAGCGATGTTCGCCCCGACCCAGCTCGACGCGACACGTCCGACCTTGAAGCCGCTGCAGCCTGACAAGCCCTCGCACACCGCCACGGGCCTGGAGGGACTGCCACCACAGAGGCTCGCGCCAAACGCCGACCAGGATCTGCCCCCGAGGAGCCCGCAAACGACCGAAGTCGCGGGGTTCGAGGACCAGCAGGCGGAAAAGCGCCTGCACGATGGATTGAGCTGGCAGTTCTGCGGCCCCCGTCCAGGGATGGCGCACTTGGGTCCCAAGGCACCGATCGGCGACCAGATTCCGATCGACATCACGGCCGATCGCGTGGATTACGATCAGGACAAGGACCTGATCCATCTGGAGGGCGGCATCGAGTACCAGCAGGGCGATCGGCGTCTGGAGGCCGACCAATCCAACTACGATCGCCGCACCGGCGAGGTCGATGCCTCCGGGCACGTCTTTCTCGATTATCCGGGCGTCCGTCTCACCGGAGATAGAACCCGATACAATCTCGAAACCAAGAAGGGAACCATCGAGAACACCCGCTACCGCATGTCGGGCAACGCCAATCTACGCGGGCGTGCGGATCAGGCCTGGATGCTGTCGGATCAGGTCACGCGCTATCACAACATCCTCTACACGACCTGCCCCCCAGGCCAATCGGATTGGTCGCTGCTGGCCAGCGATCTGGAGCTCGATCAGGCCCAGGGAATGGGCACGGCCCGGCACGCGCGCATCCGCATCGCCGACATCCCGGTGCTCTATACGCCCTACCTCCGGTTCCCGATCGACAGCCGCCGGCGCAGCGGCTTGCTCATTCCGACCATCGGGTCGTCGGACAAGACCGGAACCGACCTCAGCATCCCCTATTACTGGAATATCGCACCCAATTTGGACGCGACCATCACACCGCGATTCATGAGTCTGCGCGGACTCATGCTCGGCGCGCAGGTCCGCCATCTCGCCAGCTTCCAGGAATTGGAGGTCGACGGCGAAGTGCTTCCCCGGGACGATAAGATGCCGGACGAGGGCGCGCGCGGCGCGCTGCGGGTCACCCAGAATGGCCGCTTCGGTGGACGCTGGTCGACGAACATCGACTACGCCGCCGTCTCGGATGACGCCTACATGGAGGACTTCGGCAATCGACTCGACGTCACCAGTATCAGAAACCTCACCCAGCGCGCCGACCTGCACTATGCCGGCAACGGTTGGAGCCTACTCACCCGTCTCCAGGATTTCCAAACGGTCGACTCCAGCATCGCCCCAGAGGACCGTCCCTATGGTCAGTTGCCGCATATCGAGTTCAAGGTCGCGCCCGAGAACTGGTATGGATTGGAGTACGGGCTCGATACCCAGTACGACTACTTCGAACATAGCGCGGCGGTTCACGGCAGCCGGCTGGTCGCCATCCCCTCGCTGCGCCTACCCATCCGGCGCGGATTCGGTTATTTCATTCCACGCGCCCGGGTCTTCTACAAGCACTACGACCTGGTCGATCAGGACGCAGGGCTGCCGGAACAGCCGAACGACCTGATCCCGAGCCTGGATCTGGACGGCAAGCTCGTCTTCGAGCGCGAGACGGACTGGTTCGGTCATAGCGCCATGCAAACGCTCGAACCCCGCCTCTACTATGTTCTGACCCCCTATGAAGACCAATCCGATCTGCCGCTCTTCGATACCACGGCACTGGATTTCAGCTTCGCAAGCCTCTTCCGTTCCAATCGATTCACCGGTTACGACCGCATCGGCGACGAGAACCGCCTCACGGTCGGCCTAACCTCCCGCACCATCGCCAACGCATCGGGCCAGGAACTGTTCCGCGCCAGCCTCGGACAGATCTATTACTTCGACAAACGTAAGGTGCAGCTCACCAGCGACGAGGCCGAAAATGACATTTCCTCATCGGTCGCCGGAGAATTTTCGGCCCGATTCCACAAGAACTGGTCCGCCTTGGCCAGCCTGCAATGGAATCCGAACCAGACGGAACAACCCTGGGAAAAGCAGGTCTTCCAAATCCGTTATGCCCCAGGCGACACGCGTCTGCTGAACCTAGCCTATCGCTATAACCTAGGCGATAACGAAACCGAGGAATACGAGGACGCCGACCTGTCCTTCCAGATGCCGCTCGGCCCCAAGGTCAGAGTCGTGGGCCGCTGGCTCTATTCGATGCTGAACGACGAAACCGTCGAGGCGTTCGCGGGCATCGAATTCGGCCGTTGCTGCTGGCGTCTGCGCATCCTGGGGCAACACCTGAAACGCAGTGCCGACAGCAACGGAAGCACAAGCGTCATGCTACAACTGGAGCTTGCCGGACTCGGGTCCTTCGGCAATCAGATCGACAAGCTCCTGGAACGAGGAATCTATGGTTATCACAGCGACTAACCGCCGTCTCTCGCGGTATGCGCGTCTCGCCTGCAGCGTCGGCGCCCTGCTCTTGCTCTCCTTCTCATGGACGCTCAGCGCCCAGGCTGCGCCGGAAGAGCTGGATGCCATCGTTGCCGTCGTCAACGACGACGTGGTGGTCAACAGCGAACTCGACAGGGAAATCCAACTGGTCATCCCCCAGATGAAGCAGCGCGGAACGCCCCTGCCGCCCGAACCTCAACTGCGCAAGCAAGTGCTCGACCGCCTCATCCTCAAACACCTGCAGCAACAACGGGCCAATGAGCTTGGCATCAAGGTCAGCGATGCCATGGTGAACGAGGCGCTGAACAACATCGCCAACCGCAACGGACTCACACTCCCCGAGCTCCAGGCGACGCTGGAGGCGGGCGGGATCGATTTCGACGACTTCCGCAAGGACACGCAATCCCAAATTCTCACCAGCCGCCTCCAAAGCCAGGAGGTCGTGAAAAAGATCCAGGTCACCGATCAGGAGATCGACCGCTTTCTCGCCAAGGAATCGAGCCGGCTGGTGGAGCGCGAGCAGGTGCGGCTACAGCACATCCTGATCGCGTTGCCCGACAATCCCACGCCGCAGCAGGTCAAGGCCGCCGAAACCAAGGCCAAGCGACTGGTGACCCAACTGCGAGGAGGCGCCGACTTCGCCACCCTCGCAGCACGCGACTCGGACGGTCGCAACGCACTGGAAGGAGGCGACCTCGGCTGGTTCGAGATGGGCGCGGTGCCGAGCCTGGTGTCCGACCTCGCCTATTCGTTGGCCAAGGGCGAGATCAGCGATCCGCTGCGCAGCCCGAGCGGCTTCCACATCATCAAGCTGACCGACATCAAGGCCGCTGCGCCCAAGAGTGTCACCCAAACCAAGGCGCGCCACATTCTGATCCGCACCAACGAGATCGTCTCGGACTCCGATGCCAAGCGTCGACTGTCGCAGCTGCGTACCCGCATCCAAGGAGGGGACGACTTCGGCATGCTGGCGCGCGCCCATTCGGACGACACCGGCTCCGCGCTCAAGGGCGGAGAGCTCGGTTGGCTCAACCCGGGCGATACCGTCCCCGAGTTCGAGCAGAACATGCAAGGACTGGAGATCAACGAGATCAGCCAACCCTTCAAGAGCCCATTCGGCTGGCACATCGTTCAGGTCGAGGAACGACGCAGCCAGGACACCAGCGGCGATATCATGCGCATCAAGGCGCGCGAGGCATTGCAACGCCGCAAGGCCGAGGAGGCCACGGAGGAATGGCTGAGACAGCTGCGCGACGAGGCCTACGTCGAGATCCGTCTCGACGACAATTCCTGACCAAGCACGCGCCAACGACCATGCCATCTCCATTGCGTCTCGCGCTCACACCTGGCGAACCTGCGGGCGTGGGCCCCGACCTCGTCGTGCGTCTCGCCCAGCAGGCCCAGGCGGCCGAGCTGGTCGCCATTGCCGACCCCGACCTGCTCGCCGACCGCGCCCAGTCGCTCGGACTCGAACTCGCACTGTCGCCGTTCGACCCGGACGCCCCGCCCGCTCCGTCCCAGCCTGGTGAAATCAAGGTGCTGGCCGTCCCGCTCGCGGTCCCCGTTCATCCCGGCGCGCTCGACCCGCGCAATGCCGGCTATGTGCTGGAGACGCTGAGTCAGGCCTGCGACGGCTGTCTGGCCGGTCGCTTCGACGCGCTGGTCACGGCACCCGTGCACAAGGCCGTCATCAACGAGGCCGGCGTCCACTTCACCGGACACACCGAGTTCCTCGCCGAACGCTGCGGCAGCGAGCCCGTCATGATGCTGGCGACCCCTGGCCTGCGGGTCGCGCTGGTCACCACCCACCTGCCACTGAGTCAGGTCAGCGCAGCCATCACGCGCCCCCATCTGAGCGAGGTCATCGAGATCCTGCACCGCGATCTCAGACAGCGCTTCGGCATCGCGCGGCCGCGCATTCTGGTCTGCGGGCTCAATCCGCATGCCGGCGAGGGGGGACACCTGGGACGCGAGGAGATCGAGGTGATCGAGCCGGTACTCGCCGACCTTCGAGATCGAGGCATGAACCTGATCGGCCCCCTGCCCGCCGACACCGCCTTCGTGCCGAAACGCCTGGCCGAGGCCGATGCCGTCCTCGCCATGTATCACGACCAGGGATTGCCGGTCCTCAAGCATCTGGGGTTCGGCCAGGCCGCCAACATCACCTTGGGACTCCCCATCGTCCGCACCTCGGTCGACCACGGCACCGCACTGGACCTTGCCGGAACCGACCGGGCCGATCTCGGCAGTCTGGAAACGGCGGTTGGCATCGCGATCGAGATGGCTCGCACGAGACGGGATCGAGAGGACTGATGGGACAGGATTCGGGGAACAACGGATCCTGTCCAAAGCCGCCTAAGACGGCGCGGACCTGAAAAGAGGCCCGCCTACAGGGACGTCAAGACCGCTTCTGCAACTCGCCCGCCGCCTCGATGCGGGCGCGCACCTCCAGCGCCACATCCAGGGCCTTGAGCCCGACCCGCCCATCGACAAGCGGAGAGGTTCCCTCGCGGACACCGCGCACGAATTCGGCGATCTCGCGGTCGAGCGGCTTGATCGGCTCGACATGGATGCGATCGCGCACGATCGCCGGCCTGGACTCGCCCTCCACAGCTTGGGTTTCGGCCACATCGATGCTCTGACCGACGAAGTCGAGCGAGAGATAGGTGCGCGACTGGAACACCCGGATGCGCCGTGTCGTCTTCTCCGACACCCGGCTTGCCACCACGTTGGCCACGGTTCCGTTGTCGAATTCCAGACGGGCATTGGCGATATCGACGTGCTCGGTCAGCACGGAGGCGCCCACGGCAGAAATGTTGCGGATCTCGGCATCGACCAGGGACAGGATGATGTCGATGTCGTGGATCATGAGATCGGAAACCACATCCACGTCGGTGGCACGCTCGACGAACCCGCCCATGCGCTGGGCCTCGATATAGAGCGGCGAGCGGATACGTTCGGCCAGGGCCATAACGCCGGCATTGAAGCGCTCGACATGACCGATCTGGAGCATGGCGCCGTTCTCCCTGGCGAGCCGCACGATCTCGGCGCCCTCCTCATGGGTCACGGCGATCGGTTTCTCCAGGAGGACATGGATGCCGCGCGACAAAAAGGGCTCTGCGGCCTTCAAATGGGCCGAGGTCGGCACCACCACGCTCACCGCATCGACACGATCGATCAGATCGTCGATCGTGGAGAAAGGGGCGCAACCGGACTCCTCCGCGACGCTCCTCGCCCGCTCGGCATCCGTATCGAAGACGCCGACCAATTCGACATTCGGCATGCGCGAGTAGATGAGCGCATGGAAGCGACCGAGATAGCCGACGCCGATGACGGCGACACGAAGCTTGTCGAGCGGGGATTGATCTGACATTCGGGAAAACCAGCGAGATTGGATGAAAAGAAAGCGGGCCGGGCCGGAGAATGCCCTGCGCCAGTGCAGGTGTCGACCGTCAACCGCCGATCTGTGACGGCGGACCTGAGGACTCCCCCGCGAGCGGCGGCCTATCGCCTCCAGAGTAGACGGAGACCTGGTAGGCCAGGGTCGCGAACATGCTGATCGCGACGAAGAGCACAAGCAACAAAAACGGATCGGTCTTCCGGTGACTGCGTTTCGTCATTATCAACATGGCTGAGATCGCTTCGCGTAAACTGTCAACAAGTGTCTAATGTTCGGTCTCATTATTATGGAGAAACCCCATAAGTCCACCCCCTTTCCGCATCCAGGGTTGACCTCTCGCACGTATTATCACGACTTCTGAAGCCATTGTCTGCCGTGGAGACCCAGGTGAAAGACTACCCCATCAAGATATCGGCACGGAGCCACTATCAACCCGACCGCTCATCGCCCGAAGAGGGGCGATATGTGTTCGCCTACACCATCGTCATCGAGAATCAGGGCGAGGCTCCGGCTAGGCTCCTGGATCGGCATTGGATCATCACGGATTCGGACGGACAGGTTCAGGAGGTGCGCGGCCAAGGCGTCATCGGCGAGCAACCCAGCATCGCGCCCGGGGCATCCTTCGAGTACACCAGCGGCGCCATCCTCGCGACCCCGCTGGGAAGCATGCACGGAAGTTACGGCATGCTCGCCGAGGACGGAACGCGATTCGAAGCCCGCATCCCCGCCTTCTCGCTCGCATCGACCAGCCTTCACTAGAAGACGCTAGAAAGACGCGCGTGCGATGCCCCCGGCTTGTCGGGGGCTCGCAGCCTCCTGGAGAAGCCCTTCGCATGCCAACCTACGCCATCGGCGATATCCAAGGATGCTATTCGGAGTTGCGTCGACTGCTCGACCGCCTCAACTTCGACCCGGCCAATGATCGGCTTTGGTTCGCCGGGGATCTGGTCAACCGAGGTCCAGATTCGCTCGCCGTGCTCCGCTTCGTGCGCGACCTCGGCGAAACGGCCGTCTGCGTGCTCGGAAACCACGACCTGCACCTGCTCGCGCTAGCCAACGGCAACAGCAAGCACGCCAAGAAAAGCACCCTGGACCCGGTGCTCAAGGCGCCAGACCGCGATGAGCTGCTCGACTGGCTGCGCCACCGACCGATGCTCCATCACGACAGGGAGCGAGGCCTGACGCTGATCCATGCGGGACTTCCGCCCCAATGGGATCTGACCGAGGCCCGAACCTACGCCAGCGAACTCGAGGACGTCCTTCGGGGCGACGACTACGGAAACTTCCTCGCTGCCATGTATGGCGACAAACCGGCCCGATGGTCAGCGGCCCTCACCGGGATGGACCGGCTCAGATTCATCACCAACTGCCTGACTCGACTGCGCTTCTGCTCGACCGACGGCACGCTCGCGCTCAAGGAAAAGGGCGACATCGGCTCTCAGGCGACCGGTCTGATACCCTGGTTCCAGACGCCCGGAAGACGCACGCAGAACGACCGCATCATCTTCGGACACTGGTCGACCTTGGGTTACTGGAGTGGAGACAACGTCTGGGCGATCGACAGTGGTTGCCTCTGGGGCGGATCCCTGACCGCGATCCGCACCGACCGCATGCCCATGGAAAGCGTCCAACTCGATTGCCAAGGGCATCTCAGACCGGACCGGGCCGACTGATCGTCGTTCGGATCTCTCGGGCACGCGATACGATCAGCCCGGCAGGACTCCTGCGGGGTTGCTGGTCCTCTGCCATTCGACGAAGGTCATGGCGAACGCATTGCGCTCATCGGCAGATCGCTCCACACGAGCGACCTCGCGCCACTCGCGCGGGTCCCAGTCCGGAAAGAAGACATCACCCCGCGCACAGGTGTGTACCAGCGTGAGGAACAGCGCATCGGCGCGCGGCATGGCCTCCGCATAGAGCGCGGCACCACCCACTACCATCAGATCCGACTCGCCCTCGGCCAGAGCGATCGCCGCGTCCAGGCTGTTCACCACCTCACAGCCCTCGGGCGCGAATCCCGGATCCCGCGAGAGCACGATATGACGTCTGCGCGGCAGCACCCCGGGCAGGGACTCCCAGGTCCGCCGTCCCATGACGATGCTCTTGTCCAACGTCAACTGTTTGAAATGGGCCAGATCCGCCGGAAGCCGCCAGGGTAGATCGTTGTCCCGCCCGATCACCCGATTCTCGGCAACGGCCGCCACCAAAGACAACAGAGGTCGACCGGATGGCGCTCCGGCCGACCGCGAGAGATCGAACGCCATGGACTCAGTGAGCCGAGGCCGCGATCGAGGGAACCTCGGCCGGAGCCGACCAGAGACGCTCCAGATTATAGAAATCGCGCACCTTGGACTGCATCACATGGACCACGACCCCATTGAGGTCGACCAGCGCCCATTCTCCCTCCGCGAGCCCCTCCGTGCCGAGCGGAGTCTCGCCGGCCTCCTTGGAGCGAAAGGCGATCGTCTCGGCGATCGCCTTCACGTGCCTGTCGGAATTCCCGGAGGCGACCACCATGAAATCCGTCACCGACGTCTTGCCACGCACGTCCATGACGGAAACATCCTTGGCCTTCATATCGGCCAGGGTATCCAGAACGAGTTGCCGGAGTTGTTCAAGCTGCATGCGATCTCCTCTGCGGAAGGTAAGGGGGTGCCATGGCACCGGTCTGAAAAACGAAATGCCCGTCGGCCGTCACCCACCGGGGCCGGCACGATACAATCCGGTACGCTCGATGTAGTCGAGCACCGGATCGGGCAGTAGATAGCGCGGACGCTTGCCCTGCGCGATCAGCTGGCGAATCCGCGTAGACGAGATCCTCAGCTGGGTCACGTCCTGAAATTGAATCCGCCCCGAAGGCAAAGCGGCCAGCGCCGCCGCATCCTCGCACCCCCGTGCCCGATAGAGATCGCGCAACGCCGGCTCTTCGGCCGGATCGTGTCCCGGCCGACGCATCACCACCAGATGCGCCATCTCCAGAATCTCCATCGGCCGATACCAGCTCAGAAAGCCTGCAAAGGCGTCGGCACCGATCAAAAGACAGAGCGACCTCCGAGGCCCCAGTTCGTCGCGCAGCGACATGAGGGTCTCATAGGTATAGGAAGGCGTTTCACGCAAGAGTTCGCGCGGATCCACCGCAAAACCGGGCTCACCCTGGATTGCCGCCTCCAGCATGGCCAGCCGCGCCTGGGCATCGGCGCGCGGCTGTTCACGATGCACCGCGACCTTCAGCGGAACGAACGACACACGCTCCAGCCCGAGCCCCTGGAGACAGTCCAAGGCAGGCCGGAGATGTCCGTAGTGCACTGGGTCGAAGGTACCGCCAAGGATGCCGATCATGCGTCACGCGCAACCCGAACGACAGCATTCGCATGCATGGCGGCCAGTTTCGGAACGGGGGTTTGCAACTCGAAGTGACCGGGTGTCTGGACGACCCCGACGGACCGGCACGAGCCGACCATCCCATTTGGGACGCTGGAGCTCATTGAGATGACGAGCCTAACTTGAAGCAAGATCCCCTTGCCCACGATTAAGGTGGTGGTTGGCGGATAGAGCGCACGTTAGCAGAATCCGCTCGGATTGTCCTGCGTCATCAAAGCCGACACCGCCGCTCGCCAAAAAACTGCCGCGACCCAGTCGCGGCAGTTCTGGACATCGATCGCTAAACCGGCATCAGTTATGCGACTTGATCATCAGTTTCAGGATCTTCAGGTTGATGACCCAGAAGCGATAGAACTGCCAGACGACCGAAGTACGCATGTATTTAGTGAAACCGGTCGGGACTGGCGGATAGTAGGCCTGCTGATAGGGTTCTTTGTTCTTGACTGCCATGGTTCAGTTACCTCTTCGCCTCGGTTTTCGTTCGGATCAATCCGGGAGAATCGACCAGCCTGGACGCAACTTGGCCTGATAGATGAAGACATGATGCAGCAGATACTTCATCCAGTGCCCAGCAAGACCGATCTCACCGAAGGTGAGGTTCATATCGCGACCGTACTCCGGATAGGTCTCGTAATCCGGCACGACCGGAAAGACCGTCATGGTCGCCGCCGATCCCTTGAACAGATCCATGCCGGTCGAGGCCACGCAGGCCGCTCCCGTTTCGGCCATGGAGGCGGTATGGGTCGGACCCGAGGCGCCATTGATCATATCGCGGATGCTGCCGGCGACCGCCTTTCCCATCGTCGCCGAGGGCATGCCGGTACGCGGAGGCGTCGGGCTGATCTGGGTACCGCCAGGGCTCTTCATCACCTTGCTGATCGGATGCGGCGGCGCAAAGGCGATACCGACAGCGAACATGTTCTTGTACGTGGGATTCTGATAGGTCCTCGGCCAATCGTTCTTGCTCCAATCCTCATAGGCCTTGGGAGCGTAGTCCGCATCGACCTTCATGAAGCCATTGGGCGCAAAGACCTCGCTGGTGATGTCGCCACCGGACTTGTCGAAAGCCTTGATTCCCACACCGGCGAAGGGCGGAATCAGCATGGCGAAATCGAACTCCAATTCATGCGTGCTTCCATCGAGCTGTTCATAGTGGATCTTACCGGGCTCGACCTTGGTCACAGCCGCGCGGGTGATCCATTCTATGTCGCGCTCGACCATCAGCGACTCGGCAAAGACCTTGCCGTTGGTCAGGTAACCGCCACGGGTGATATGGACTCCGCCCATCCCGAAATCGCCCAGCTCGTACTCGTTGCTGATCCAGACGATGCGGCCACGATCGCGCACACCCGCCCCGCGCAGCGTGTGATCGACGTTATAGATGTACTCGAAGGCCGCACCCTGACAGGTGCACATGCCATGCCCCGTTCCCACGACAAAGGTCTTGGTCGCGCCGCCCTTCATGGCCTCGACGCATTCCTGAAGCGCCGCATTGGTCTCCAAGGCATGCTCGGACGTACACACCGACAACGAATGGCCCCCATCGGGACCTAGACCTGGGGTGGCACCAAAGTTGAGCTTGGGTCCGGTCGCGTTGATGAGATAGTCGTACTCGATCTCGCCCAGCTCGCCCTCGCGGCCGGATTCGGTGTACTCCACGCTCACGAACGGCTTATCGCGCGTAGCGCTGCCCTCCGGGTTGATGGAGAGCGCCTTCGCCTGATGGAAGGCGACATTGATCTTCTTGTAGATGGGGGCCAGATCGAAAGTGACCTGGGATTCCGTCATTTCACCCACTGCGACCCAAATATTCGAGGGGATCCAGTTCCATTTCGGCTTGGGCGAAACCACGATCACCTCGTGCTGCTTGCCGATCCATTTACCCAGGTATCTGGCGGCCGTATGACCCGAGATGCCTGCTCCGAGAATCACGACACGTGCCATAGAGACACTCCTCCCTATCTTTAGTAGTTGGATGACGGAAACCTGATGAACTTCGATTTGAAAACCCTGACAGCCGCACCGAACGGAACCACTGCCGCATTCTTAACAACTGAATTGACAATTGTCGAGGACGAACTAAGGTTTTTTCGATCCAAGAGACTCGAATCCGACCCCGGGGTTCCCTCAGACGCGAATCTCTCCGTTGCCCAGCACAACAAACTTGAGCGAGGTCAACCCCTCCAGCCCGACTGGACCACGGGCGTGGAACTTGTCCGTGCTGATACCGATCTCCGCGCCCAGCCCATACTCAAAGCCATCGGCAAAGCGCGTCGAGGCATTCACCATGACGGAACTCGAATCGACCTCGCGCAAAAAGCGTCGAGCGTGCGAATAGTCCTCGGTGACGATCGACTCGGTATGTGCCGAACTATGACGGGCGATGTGATCCATGGCCTCGTCCAACCCATCGACCACGCGGATCGAAAGGATCGGCGCCAGATACTCGGTATCCCAATCGGCCTCCGTCGCCGGAATGGCATCCGGAATCAGATCGCGGGTACGGACGCAGCCCCGTAGCTCGACCCCCTTCTCCGCATAGGCCGCCGCCAGTCTGGGCAGGATGACGTCCGCCACCGGCGCGTCGACCAGCAGGGTCTCCATGGTGTTGCAAGTGCCATAGCGCTGGGTCTTGGCGTTCAGGGCGATCGCGAACGCCTTGTCGAGATCCGCGTGCGCGTCGATGTAGACGTGGCAGATGCCATCCAGGTGCTTGATGACGGGTACCCGCGCATCGCGGCTGATACGCTCGATCAGCCCCTTGCCGCCACGGGGAATGATGACGTCGATACACTCGGGCATCGTGATCATGGCGCCAACCGCAGCGCGATCGGTAGTCGCCACCACCTGCACACCCTCGGCGGGAAGCCCGGCCTCGACCAGCCCCTGTTGAATGCAGTCCGCGATCGCCTGATTCGAGGCGAAGGCCTCGGAGCCCCCGCGCAGCACGGTCGCATTGCCCGACTTCAGACAGAGCGCGGCGGCATCGGCGGTCACGTTCGGACGCGATTCGTAGATGATGCCCACCACACCGAGCGGCACCCGCATCCGCCCGACCTGGATCCCGGACGGACGATAGTCGAGATCCGTGATGGCGCCGATCGGATCGGGCAAGGCCGCAACCTGCCGGAGACCCTCGATCATGGAATCGATCCGGGCGGGCGTCAGTTCGAGCCGGTCCAGCAGCGCTGCGTCCAGCCCCTTGGCCGCGCCCGCGTCCATGTCCTGACGATTGGCCGAGGCGATGGCGTCACGCTGGCGATCCAAAAGGTCCGCAATCGCGATCAATGCCCTGTTCTTCTGGCCCGTTCCAGCACGCGCCATGGCGCGCGCCGCGACTCGGGCACGCCGCCCGACCTCGTTCATATAGCCAACGACGTCGTCGATCTGTTCTGCAGTCATCGGTAAAACCCGTTCGAATGAAGATGCGCGCCCACCACAAGACCCTGTCCGCACAGACATCGCAAACCGATGGAAAGACGCGAAAGATGTTCGATTATAGACGAGCGTGAATCGCCGTCCGGAAGGGATCTAGACGCCGCCGGCCGATCCGGTTCAGGACTAACGCCCGGCGGCCAGCCTATCGGCAATGATCGCCAGGCGCCGCCATGAATCGCTTTGGGCATAGCCCTTGATAATACGGTCGACCTCGGCGCACTGCTGCAACAACCCATGCAGCAACGCCAGCGGCAGTCGTCGCAGCGCGCGTTCGAGCGCCGACAGACGCTGCCGGGGCACGCGATGCTGGGCGAAGACGCCGGACGGGGAGTCCCCGCGCGCAACGGCGCCGGCCGCCTCGGCCAGCATGCGCAGCTCGCGCGCCATGACCCAGAGCACCAGGACGTCGGCGGTCCCCTCCGCTCGGAGAACGGACAGGATGCGTTGCACTCGGGCCCGCTCGCCATTCAGCGCGGCATCGGTCAGGGCGAAGAGATCGAATCTAGCGCTATCGGCCAGATTGCCGAACAGATCGTCCAGGACCAGCGGGCCGCCCTCATGGAGCAGCCGCAGCTTCTCGATCTCCTGAACGGCGGACAGCAGATTGCCCTCGGAACGCTCGGCCAGAAGGGCCGACACCCCGGACGCGGGCTGAAAGCCGACCGCCTGCAGACGCTGCCCAATCCAGGACTCCAGCTCCTGCTCCTTGAGCGGCCAGACCTGGATCACCGCACCGACGGAGTCGAGCGCCTTGGCCCATTGCGTCTGCAGATCCTTTCGCTCCAAGCCCAACGCCAGCAGCAGGAGCACATTGTCCGAGCAGGGATGCGCGCAATAGTCGCGGATCGCTGCCCCCCCCTCCTTGCCGAGCTTCCCGCCCGGCGCGCGCAGCTCGATCAGCTTGCGCGCCGAAAAGAGCGACATGGAGGCCGAGGCGGCGGCCAGGGCGCGCCAATCGAAACCCGTCTCGGCATCCAGCACCTCGCGCTCATCGAATCCCTTGCGCCGCGCCGCCTCGCGGATGAGACGGGCGGACTCGCCGAACTGATAGGGCTCGTCGCCGCAGACCAGATAGACCGGTGCGAGCCCCGACTTCAAATGCGTCTGGAGCTGATTGAATCTGACCTGCACCGAAATCGCCTAATTCAACACCGCGCGCAGCCGCATCAGAATGCGGTCGGCCGCATCGGTCGCAAAGTCTTGATAGATCAGATCCTCTTCGAGCTGTTTGCCGAGCACCTCGACGTCCGGATTGTCGAAGTTGCGCACCAGATCCATGGTCTGCGGCGGCACCTTCTGGGCTCCATCCGGGGAGACGGCATCGAAGCGGACGACATAGTGGAGTTCGTAGGCCAGCGTCTTGCCGTTGGCGTCCACGGCGGCGACGCGCGAGGAGCGGCTCTCGGACAGGATCCGCAGCCGCAGCCTGGCCTCGGCGGGGTTCTCGGTCAGGTGCACCTCGCTACCGGCAAGCAGATCCCCGATCGCGCTCCGCACCGGCGAGCCGGGGTTCGAGTCGACATAGATCGGCGTGAGATCCTTCGGGATCTCGACCTCGCCACGCAACCGAAATCCACACCCCGAGGCCAGCGCGGCGACGAGCAGGGCGATCAACAACCAGGTCCAGCCCCGTGCCGAAACAGGGAGTCCGGACCGAACGGTCTCGACACGACGGCTGAACATGGGACAGCGCCTCCCTCAGGCCACGATGTTGACGAGCTTGTTGGGCACCACGATCACCTTGCGCACCGGTTTGTCGCCGACGAACTTCTGCACCGGTTCGCTGGCCAACGCCGCCGCCTCCACGGCCGCCTTGTCGGCGTCGGCGGGCACCTTGACGCTGCCGCGCATCTTGCCGTTGATCTGGAGCACGTACTCGATGCAGTCCTGCTTGAGCGCCTCCTCGTCGACCTTGGGCCAGTCGGCGTTCAGGATGTCCTCGCCGAGGCCCAGCGCGCGCCAGAGATGGTGCGTGACGTGCGGCGCGATGGGTCCGAGCAGACGCAGCACGATACCGACGCCCTCGCGGATCAGCGCGGCGCGCGCCGGCCCCTCCTCCAGACGATAGAGGACGTTGACCATGGTCATGCAGCCCGAGACGACCGTATTGAACTGCTGGCGCTCGTAGTCGTAGAGCGCCTTCTTGAGCGCGGTATGGATCTCGCGGCGCGCCTCCTGGGCCGGCTCGTCGAGATCGGCCGGGACGCCGGCGGCGCGGATGGCCTCGGCCTCGCCGATGGCGAGCGACCAGAGCCGACGGATGAAGCGGAAGGCGCCCTCGACGCCCTCGTCGTTCCATTCGAGCGACTGGTCGGGCGGCGAGGTGAACATGGTGTAGAGCCGCACCGTGTCGGCGCCGTAGCGCTCGGTCAGCACCTGGGGATCCACGCCGTTGTTCTTGGACTTGGACATCTTCTCGATGCCGCCGAAGATCACCGGCTCGCCGTCCGCGGCGAGCTTGGCGCCGATCACCTTGCCCTTGTCGTCGCGCTCGACCTCGACGTCGGCCGGATTGAACCACTCCTTGCGTCCGTCGGCACCCTCGCGATACCAGGTCTCGGCGATCACCATGCCCTGGGTCAGCAGGTTGGCGAAGGGCTCGTCGCAGTCGACCAGTCCCTCGTCGCGCATCAGCTTGTGGAAGAAGCGCGCATAGAGCAGATGCAGCACGGCATGCTCGATACCGCCGACATACTGGTCGACCGGCAGCCAGTATTTGGCGCGCTCGTCGAGCATGGCGGTCTCGCAGTCGGCCGAGCAGTAGCGGGCGTAGTACCAGCTCGACTCGAAGAAGGTATCGAAGGTGTCGGTCTCCCGAGTCTCGCCGTTGCCGATGTCCGAGAAAGACGGCATCTGCTTGAGCGGCGAGCCGGTACCGTCGACCACCACGTCCTCGGGCAGACGCACCGGCAGATCGGTCTCGGGACGCGGATCGCCGTCGGCGGTACGCACCACCGGGATGGGACAGCCCCAATAGCGCTGGCGCGAGACGCCCCAGTCGCGCAGACGGAAATTGACCGTCTTGCTACCCTTTCCGCGCTCGTACAACCAGGCGGCGATGGCGTCGACGGCGTCGACGGAGGTCAGGCCGTCGAACTCGCCCGAGTCGAAGAGCACGCCCTTCTCGGTATAGGCGCCCTCCTCGATCCCGCAGGGGCTGCCGTCGGCCGAGCGGATGACCGCCTTCTTGGGGATGCCGTAGCGCTCGGCGAACTCCCAGTCGCGCTGATCGTGCGCCGGCACCGCCATGACGGCGCCCGTGCCGTAGCCCATGAGCACGAAGTTGGCGGCATAGATGGGCACGGGCTCGCCGCTGATGGGATGGACGGCGTCGATCCCGAGCGGGAAGCCCTTCTTCTCCATGGTCTCGATCTCGGCCTCAGAGGTGCCGCCCTGGCGGCATTCCTCGATGAAGGCGGCGAGCTCGGGGCTGGTCTCGGCGGCGCGGTGGGCCAGCGGATGCTCGGCGGCGACGGCGACATAGGTGACGCCCATCAGGGTATCGGGACGGGTCGTATAGATGCCGAGCGTCTCGTCCGAGCCCTGGATGCCGAAATCCATGGCCACGCCCTCGGAGCGCCCGATCCAGTTGCGCTGCATGGTGCGCACCCGCTCGGGCCAGCCCTCCAGCCCGTCGAGCGCGTCCAGCAGTTCCTGGGCATAATCGGTGATGCGCACGAACCACTGCTCGATCTCGCGCTTCTCGACCGGGGCACCCGAGCGCCAGCCCTTGCCGTCGATGACCTGCTCGTTGGCCAGGACGGTCTGATCGACCGGATCCCAGTTGACCGTCGCCGTGGAGCGATAGGCCAGACCCTTCTCGATCAGGCGGGTGAAGAGCCACTGCTCCCAGCGGTAGTAGTCGGCGTCGCAGGTGGCCAGCTCGCGCTCCCAGTCGTAGCCGAAGCCGAGCTGCCTGAGCTGTCCCTTCATGTAGGCGATGTTCGACTTGGTCCACTGCGAGGGCGGGATGCCGTGCTGGATGGCCGCGTTCTCGGCCGGCAGACCGAAGGCGTCCCACCCCATGGGCTGGAGCACGTTCTTGCCGAGCATCCGCTGATAGCGCGCGATCACGTCGCCGATGGTGTAATTGCGCACGTGCCCCATGTGAAGCTTCCCCGATGGATAGGGGAACATGGAGAGACAGTAGAACTTCTCGCGGGCGGGGTCTTCGACCGCCTTGAAGGACTTGTTTTCTTCCCAATAGCGCTGGGCCGCCGCCTCGATGGAGCGCGGATCGTAATCGGTCTGCATGGAATTCCGGTCTTGTGACAACGAGGGTTGGATTCGATCTTTTCAAGGATAACGCAGAGGCCCCGGGCACGGCGACCGCGACGACGCCCGAGACCAGGCATGGCCACAGTCTCGACGACCGAATCATGCCGAGACCGAGCGGGGGTTTTGCTATCCTAGCCTCGACGGCCGCCGAGCGGTCGATTCTCCACTGGAGCATCCGGAGGTAGCACATGACCCAGGATCAGAAGAACGAAACGGTCGACAAGCTGGTGCAGGCTTACGAGCGGATGCTCAAGCAGACGCACGAGGCCATCGAAAAGGCGGAGGAATCCGCACCCAAATTCCGCGAGATCCTCGAGAAGACCCGCGACAACATGGTCGAGCTCGGCGAGCTGAGCCGCGAGGAGGCCCAGAAGGTCTCCGAGTACATCCGCCGCGACATCGAGGACGCGGCCAACTACATCGCCGAGACCGGCCAGGACATCCGCGACTGGTGGCGCTTCGACCTGGAGCTGATGGAAAAGCGGATGATGGACATGTTCCGGATGGTCGCCGATCAGACCAGCCTGCAGCTGGCGCGCTGGGCCGAATCGGCGCGCCAGATGAGCCTCTATCAGGCCGGCGAGATCACGGGGCCGGGCACGCTGGTCTGCGACCGCTGCGGCGCCGAGACCCATTTCGTCAAGGCTGGCCGCATCCCCCCCTGCGCCGATTGCGGCGGTACCGTGTTCCGCCGCCAGAGCGACCCGAACGACAGGGACGACACGACTGCGAACTGATCCCACGTCGGGCGGATCGGCTGGAAATCCGGCCGATCCGCGCTTATAGTTCCGGTTCGTGTCATGTCCCGCGGGAGAGACCGGCTCGCGAAGCCGGCGCCGAAGGCGCAACGCCGCCCGGAATCGCTCAGGCAAAAGGACCGCTGGAATAACGACCGACTCTGGAGAGCGGTGACGGCATCATCGGCCGCCACCCACCGACGGGGCAGCAGCTCGGCACTCGAGGTGCCGGCTGCAAACTCTCAGGTCTAGGACAGAGGGGCGATGTCGGGGTCAGCGGACCTCGGCCTCGTGTCGTCGTCGCCGCCCAACGGGCCGGGACGACCCCTGACCAGGTCCACTTGGAGAGTCGAATGGGACGACAGACCCCACTATTTTCAGAGCACGAGCGCCTCGGCGCCCGCATCGTTCCCTTCGGCGGCTGGGACATGCCGCTGCACTACGGCTCCCAGATCGAGGAGCATCATGCCGTGCGCCGCGCCGCCGGCATGTTCGACGTCTCGCACATGCGCCCGGTCGACATCGAGGGCGGGGATGCGCAGACCTTCCTGAGACGCCTGCTCGCCAACGACGTCGCCAAGCTCCAGTCGCCCGGCAAGGCGCTCTACAGCTGCATGTTGAATCCGACCGGCGGAGTCGTCGACGACCTCATCGTCTACGCGCGCGGCCCGAACCGCTATCGCCTCGTCGTCAACGCCGGCACCGCAGACAAGGACATCGCCTGGATGCGCGAGCACGCCCAAGGGGCGGCGCTCGACATCCGTCCCCGCGACGATCTGGCGATGATCGCCGTCCAAGGCCCCGAGGCCCGCGCCCGAACCGAACCGCTCCTGCCCGAGGACGTGCGCGCCGCCGCCATGGAACTCCAGCCGTTCTTCGGCGCCGAGGGCGCGCATTGGTTCGTCGGGCGCACCGGCTATACCGGCGAGGATGGATTCGAGATCATGCTGCCGGCCAGCGAGGCGGCGGATCTGTGGCGGGCACTGGTGGAGGCTGGCGTGCAACCCTGCGGACTCGGCGCGCGCGACACGCTGCGCCTGGAGGCCGGCATGAACCTCTACGGCCAGGACATGGACGAGGAGATCGGCCCGCTCGAATCCGGCTTGGCCTGGACCCTCGCCTGGGAGCCCGCCGATCGCGACTTCATCGGGCGCGAGGCATTGACCAAGCTGCGCCAGGACCCGGAGCGTCGCATCTTCGTCGGCCTGCTGCTCACCGAACGCGGCGTCATCCGCAACCACCAGAAGGTCCTGGTCGAGGGGCGCGAGGTCGGCGAGATCACCTCGGGTGGATTCTCGCCCACCCTGGAGCGCTCCATCGCCCTGGCGCGGGTCGCACCGGGGATCGGAGAGACCTGCGAAGTGGAGATCCGTGGCAAGCCCGTCGCGGCGCGTCTGGTCAAGCCGCCCTTCGTACGCAACGGCAAGATCCGCATCGATCCGTAACGACCAGGGCATCGACCCCATTCCAAGCGCCGATGCCGCCCCATTGAAATATCGACGGGTCCCGACCGGACCATACTGGAGAACGACATGAGCGACCTGCCAAACGAACTGCGATACACCAAGACCCACGAGTGGGTGAAGGACAACGGCGACGGCACCCTGACCGTCGGCATCACCGATCACGCCCAGGAGGCGCTCGGCGACATCGTCTTCGTCGAGGCACCCGAGGCCGGTCGTGCCCTGGACGCCGAGGAGGCCTGCGCCGTGGTCGAATCGGTCAAGGCCGCCTCCGATATCTACAGCCCGCTGGCGGGCGAGGTGATCGAGTCCAATGCCGCGCTGACCGACACCCCGGACGCCATCAACGTCAGCCCCTACGGAGACGGCTGGATCTTCCGCATCTCGCCCGCCGACATGAGCGCGTTCGACGCCCTGCTGGATGCCGCCGCCTACGAAAAGGTCGTCGAAGACGAGGCCTGACCGAACCGCTTGCCGCGCACTTTCTTGACGGGTCCGCCTCGCGGACCCTGGAACTCATCTATGCCTTTCGTACCCCATACCAGCGAAGACATCGCCGCCATGCTGCAGACGATCGGCGCCGATTCGATCGCGGCGCTCTTCGACGAGATCCCCGCCGAATTGCAGGTTGGCGAGCTGGCGGACATCCCTGCGGGGATGTCCGAGATGGAGATCGCCGCCCTGATGCAGTCGCGCGCACGCGCCGACGGCCAGCCGATCTGCTTCATTGGCGCTGGCGCCTACGATCACCACATCCCCGCCGCCGTGTGGCAGATCGCCACGCGCGGCGAGTTCTACAGCGCCTACACCCCCTATCAGGCCGAGGCCAGTCAGGGTACCTTGCAAGTGCTCTATGAATTCCAGTCGATGATGAGCGCGCTCACTGGACTGGACGTCTCCAACGCCTCGCTCTACGACGGCGCCTCCGCGCTCGCCGAGGCGGTGCTGATGGCGGTGCGGGCCAATCGCAAGAACAAATCGACCCGCATTCTGATGCCAAAGGCGCTGCACCCCGCCTACCGGCGCACCGTGAGGTCGATCGTCGAGAACCAGGACATCGAACTGATCGAGGTCGATTTCGACCCCAAGAGCGGACAGACCCCGATCGCATGCGTCGAGGCCGCCGCCGGCGACGCCGACCTTGCCGCACTGGTCGTCGCCCAGCCCAATTTCTTCGGTGTCCTCGAAGACGTCGACGCCATGACCGACTGGGCTCACGCCCGCAACGCGCTGGTCATCGGAGTGGTCAACCCGATCGCCCTGGCCCTGCTGTCTCCGCCCGGCGACTGGGGTGCCAAGGGCGCCGATATCGCCTGCGGCGAGGCCCAGCCGCTCGGCATGCCCTTGTCGTCCGGCGGACCCTACGCCGGTTTTCTCTGCTGCCGGCAGGAGCATGTGCGCCAACTGCCCGGGCGCATCGCCGGACGCACGCTCGACCTGGACGGCAAGCCCGGCTTCACCCTCACGCTCCAGGCGCGCGAGCAGCACATCCGGCGCGCCAAGGCGACATCCAACATCTGCACCAATCAGGGATTGCTGGTCACGGCCGCCACGATTCACATGGCACTGCTCGGCGCGGAAGGGCTGGAACGGGTCGCGGCCAACTGCCATGCCAACACGAGCACGCTGGTCGAGATGCTGTGCGCGATCCCCGGTGTCGAACCTGTATTCGAGGGCGCGGTCTTCCATGAACGCGTGCTGCGCCTCCCGGCCCCCGCTGCCGATCTGCTCCGCGCGCTGGCCGAGCACAGCGTGCTCGGCGGACTCGACCTGAGCGCGGACTATCCCGAACTCGGCTCGGCGCTCCTGGTCTGCGCGACCGAGACCCGAACCCAGGACGAGATGCGAAGCTATGCCGACGCCCTGGCACGCATCCTCGCCACGCGCTGAAGGCTAGCGGCCGAACAGTTGACGAACGATGGGGGCGGGCTATTCTGATCGACCGCGCAGCAGCCGCAGACGCCCTTCATCAGGTTTCGGGGCATTTGTTTGGCCGAGTCCGACACCACATGGATGACCGGACGGAACGCCTCGACTCCCGTCGGACACTGGCTCACCAGGACAGGTTTCGGATCCATCACAACTCGAATCGGAGATTCCCATGGCTCAAACCGCACTGCAAGGAAACCCCGTCACCCTCAGCGGCGATCTACCCGCCGTCGGCGGCAAGGCGCCCGACTTCAGGCTGGTCGACAAGGACCTGGCCGACAAGTCGCTGGCCGACTTCGCCGGCAAGAAGAAGCTGCTGAACATCGTGCCCAGTCTCGACACCCCGGTGTGCGCCACCTCGACCAAGAAGTTCAACGAGGCCATGGCCGCCAAGGCCGATGCCGTCGCGCTGGTCGTCTCGGCCGATCTGCCGTTCGCCATGGGCCGCTTCTGCGGCGCCGAGGGCGTCGACAACGTCATCGGCCTCTCGATGATGCGCTCGCACGACTTCGCCAAGGACTACGGCGTCCTGATCGAGGACGGTCCGCTGGCCGGCATCACCGCCCGCGCCGTCGTGGTCCTGGATGCCGACGATACGGTGATCTACACCCAGCTGGTGCCCGAGATCACCCAGGAACCGGACTACGAGGCCGCCCTGGCCGCACTCTGATAGAACCGTCGGCGGACGCCGGCCGATGCCGCGTCCGCCGCTCTCATTTCCTCACCGACCGCCGAACCGCCATGCTGATTTACGATCAATCCCGACCGGGCCGCCGGGCCAGCGCCCAGGCACCGCTCACCAAACCCGAGATCTCGGACATCCCGGCCGGACTGCGTCGACGCTCCCGACCCGCCCTGCCCGAGGTCTCGGAGATGCAGGCGGTGCGTCACTACACCCGGCTGTCGCAGAAGAACTTCTCGATCGACACCCATTTCTACCCGCTCGGCTCCTGTACCATGAAGTACAACCCGAGGGCCTGTAACAGTCTGGCCATGCTGCCCGGCTTCCTCGGCCGCCATCCGCTGGCGCCGGACAGCCACGGCCAGGGCCTGATGGCCTGTCTCCACGACCTGCAGGAGATCCTCAAGGCCGTCACCGGCATGCACGCCGTCTCGCTCGCGCCCTCGGCCGGCGCCCAGGGCGAGTTCGCCGGCGTCGCCATGATCCGCGCCTACCACAAGGCGCGCGGCGACCATGCCCGTACCGAAATCCTGGTCCCGGACGCGGCGCACGGCACCAACCCGGCCTCGGCGGTCATGTGCGGATTCAAGGTGCGCGAGATCCCGACCGGAGACGACGGCGACGTCGACCTGGACGCACTCAAGGCCGCTGTCGGCCCCCAGACCGCCGGCATCATGCTCACCAATCCGAGCACGGTCGGCGTCTTCGATCGGAACATCCAGGCCATCGCCCGCACCGTGCACGATGCCGGCGGCCTGCTCTATTACGACGGCGCCAACCTCAACGCCATCCTCGGCAAGGTCCGCCCTGGCGACATGGGCTTCGACGTCATCCACATGAACCTGCACAAGACCTTCTCCACCCCGCACGGCGGCGGCGGACCGGGCGCGGGTCCGGTGGGCGTCTCGCCGCGTCTCGAACCCTTTCTGCCGGTCCCTCTGGTCACCTTCGACGGCGACACCTATCACTGGCAGACCGAAGCCGAGCGCCCGGAGAGCATCGGCCGTCTCACCGCCTTCGGCGGCAACATGGGCATCCTGCTGCGCGCCTATGTCTATGCCCGCATGCTCGGGCGCGAGGGCATGGGGCGGGTCGCCGACTTCGCCACACTGAACGCCAACTATCTGATGGCACGACTGAAAGAGGCCGGATTCGAGGCTGCCTACCCCGAGCGTCGCGCCAGCCACGAGTTCATCGTCACGCTCAAGCCCGAATCGCGGCAATTCGGGGTGAACGCCATGGACTTCGCCAAGCGTCTGCTGGACTACGGCTATCACGCCCCGACCACCTATTTCCCGCTCCTGGTGCCGGAGTGTCTGCTGATCGAGCCGACCGAGACCGAGAGCAAGGAGGATCTGGATGGATTCGTCGAAGCCATGATCGCCATCCGCCGCGAGGCCGAGGAGAACCCCGATCTGGTGAAGGGCGCGCCCCACACGATGCCAGTACGCCGTCTCGACGACGTCCGCGCTGCCCGTCAACTGGATCTGGCCTGGCGCCCCAGCGCAAGCGAGAACATCAATGGCTAATCAGAACGCCAAGGGATGGCGCCGTGTCGTCCATGCCTTCGGTTACTCGATGAAGGGCTTCAAGGCCTGCTTCGAACTGGAGGAGGCATTCAGGCAGGAGGTCTTCATACTCGTCCCGCTACTCCCCTTGGCGCTCTGGCTCGGCGAGACGCCGGTCGAGCGCGCCATCCTGGTGGGCAGCCTGCTGATCGTGCCCATCGTGGAGCTGCTGAACTCGGCGATCGAGGCCAATGTCGACCGCATCGGACTGGAGCGCCACGAGCTCTCGGGACGGGCCAAGGATATCGCCTCCGCCGCCGTCTTCAGCAGCATCGCCCTGTGCATGCTCATGTGGGCACTCATCCTGGTGCCCAAATGGCTCTGAGCCTGTCGAACACCCTTGATGTCGATGCGGATGAATTCGCACCTACGCACTGCGGCAGAATGAGCACCTCTCGAATACGGGTAGCTGGCGACCGACCGCTAAACCAATAACTAAAGGTGGATGACCATGGGCGGACACTTCGTCGAGCAGGATTTCCTGCCTCTCAAGATCGCCGTTCTGACCGTCTCCGACAGCCGGAGCGAAGACCAGGACACCTCGGGCAAGCTGCTCAAGGAACAGGCCGAGGCGGCCGGTCATACGGTGGTCGCCAAAGAGATCGTGCCGGATGACATCTACCGGCTGCGCGCCGTCGTCTCGCGCTGGATCGCCGATCCGGAGGTGAACGTCGTCCTGAGCACCGGAGGCACGGGCGTCACCGGGCGCGACAGCACGCCCGAGGCGCTGCATCCCCTGCTGGACAAGGAGATCGAGGGCTTCGGCGAACTCTTCCGCCAGATCTCATTTCAGGAGATCGGCGCCTCCACGCTCCAGTCGCGGGCCTTCGCCGGACTGGCCAACGGCACCTTCCTCTTCTGTCTGCCCGGATCGACCGGCGCCTGCCGCACCGCCTGGGACCAAATCCTGTTGCCCCAGCTGGACATCCGCACCCGCCCCTGCAACTTCGCCCAGCTGATTCCACGCCTGCGCGAGCATTGAGACGACGCCCATGAGCCAAGGCAACGACTGCGACACCGCACCCGAAGCGAAACGCACGCTCACCAAGCAGGAGGCCATCGACTTCCTGGCCTCCCGCGTCGAGCCGATCGCCGACACCGAAACCCTGGCGACCGAGGCCGCACTGGGACGCGTGCTGTCGGAACCGGTCGTCAGCAGTATCCAGGTCCCCGGCTGGGACAACAGCGCCATGGACGGTTATGCCATCCGCCATGCCGACCTCGCCGAGCACGACGGCCGCTTGCCGGTCGCCCAGCGCATCCCGGCCGGAACCGCCGGCGCCCCGCTCGCTCCCGGCACGGCCGCGCGCATCTTCACCGGGGCGCCGGTCCCTGAAGGCACGGATACGGTCGTGGTCCAAGAGGTCTGCGAGCGCGATGGCGACCATGTCATCATCCCGACCGACATCAAGCCCGGCGGCAACATTCGCCGCGCCGGCGAAGACATCGAGGCCGGATCGACGGTGATCGCCGCCGGAACCCGGCTGGCCCCGCAGCATCTGGGGCTCGCAGCCTCGGTCGGCGTCGCCGAGTTGCGGGTCTATCGCCGTCTGCGGGTCGCCGTGTTGGCGAGCGGCGACGAGCTGGTCATGCCCGGCACGCCCCTGGGACCGGGCCAGATCTACAACTCCAACCGATTCGCGCTCATCGGCCTGCTCCAGTCCCTGGACTGCGAGGTCGTGGATCTGGGCATCGTCGCCGACACCCTGGAGGCGACCAAGGAGGCACTGCGCCGAGGTGCCGCGTCGGCGGACCTCATCGTCGCCAGCGGCGGGGTTTCGGTGGGCGAGGAGGATCACATCCGACCCGCCGTCGAGGCGCTCGGCACCCTGGAGCTCTGGAACATCGCCATCCGACCCGGCAAGCCGGTCGTCTTCGGCCGGGTCGAGGGCACGCCCTTCTTCGGCAGCCCCGGCAATCCGGTCTCGCTGTTCGTCACCTTCTGTCTCTTCGGCCGCCCCATCGTGCGACGTCTGCAGGGACTGACGGGCGATGCGGCACCTCGGACGCTCAAGATCCGCGCCGGATTCGACTGGCCCAAACCGGACAAGCGCACCGAGTTCCATCGCGCCCGCATCGAGACCGGCGCGGATGGCGAACCCGAGCTGGCGGTCTATCCCACCCGCTCATCGGCCGTGCTCTCCTCGGTCGCCTGGGCGGATGGCTTCGTCGAGATCCCGCCCGGACGGACCTTCCAACGCGGCGATCTGGTCGACTTTCTCTCCTTCAGCGAACTGCTGCACTGACGCCATGCTGCGCATCCTCTATTTCGCCAGTCTGCGCGAGCGCCTTCAGACCGAGGGGGAGTCGCTCGCGCGGCCCGACTCGGTCCTCACGGTCGAGCAATTGCGCGATCATCTGCGCGATCGCGGCGGGATCTGGTCCGAGGCGCTCGATTCGGAGGCGTCCCTGCTCTACGCGGTCAATCAGGAACTCGTCCGGCCGGACGCCACACTCGGCGACGATGACGAGGTCGCCTTCCTCCCGCCGGTGACCGGCGGCTGAGATCGCCGCTCGGCGCCATTGCCCCGACCGGGCCGATCAGGCAGGCTATGTGCGTTCGAAATTCAGTTGACGATCGATCTGCGTCAAGAGGGTCAGAGGCATGTTGAGCGCGAAACAGGAAGTGACCGAATTGCTGCGTCGCCTGCCGGACGACTGCACGCTGGAGGATATCCAGTACCATCTCTACGTCATGGAGAAGCTGCGCAAGGGCCGCGAGGACATCGCCCTCGGACGCGGCTATCTCAACTCCGAGGCCAAGCAGCGGTTGGATCGATGGCTGGAGAGCTGATCTGGTCGCGCACCGCCCTGGATGATTCCGAGGCGATCGTCGCCTTCATCGCCCGCGACTCCCAGGTCCAGGCCAGACGCTTCGTCGAGAAACTGGTCGACACCTGCGAGCGTCTTCTGGTCCAGCCCGCGCTGGGATCCCTGCCGCCAGAATCGAGACGGGAGGGCATCATGGAGTACGGTCTCTACAGCTTTCGCATCCTCGGCGAACATCAGGGAAACGACCTGCATCTGCTCGCGGTCGTTCCCTTCCACTCCTGGAACACCCCGATGAGCGTCTCAAACCTGACGCCTTAGCTGCCTGCACGCGAATCCCGGATCTTCGGACCAGGCACCGCTGTCCCAATGGCATCGGAAAACGACGCAAGACCACCTCCACGCGGGGCCTCACCCATGCTGACGCACATCCTCCGAACGGTCGCGACACGCGTGACGCTCCTGGGCATCATCGGCGGGCTCGCCGGCTGTGTCGTCGCCCCGCCTGTCGTCGAGCAAACCTGGCCCAGCGGATACGACGCCTATCTGGTCGACGGCACCACGGCCCCGGATGAAGGCGATCGGGACGAGGCCTATTATCCGGACGACTCGCCCCGGATCAGCACGCACCTCTACTTCGGCTACGGGCCGATGTTCCTGTACGACTCGCCTTTCTACTACTACCCCTCGCTCTGGTATTACCCCAGCCCCTGGTATTACCGCTCGCCCTGGTATTACCCGACATATCGTGACTATCGGATAAAACGCTATCGGTATCGACGCGACCGTGACCATCGTTGGAGCGATCGGGACCGCAACCGGGGTCATGGCGATCGAGATCGAAACGATCGCCGACATCCAGACCGTCGCCCACCGCGCAACGACAACGGCGGCGATCGGAAACCGCGCCCGACACCAACCGAACGCCCACGAAACCACGACCGCTCCTATCGCTCCAACGACACCCCGCCGAGCCGGCGCGGCTACAGACCCTCGCCGAGCAATACCGACACCCCGACAGGGCGCCGGATCTACAAAGGCAACGCGCAACGCCAATAACGTAACCCGGGGGCAGCACAGCGAAACCCGGGAACACCCTCGAAGCCGGACATGACGGTGCCCCCGGATGGAGCGATCGCTCCATCCGGGCGACGAGACGCCGTGCAATCTCAGGCGGTCGAGGTGCGGATCCAGTCCACCCGCTTGCGCATGACGCCGTAGTAGACCACCGGGATGACGATCAGGGTCAGCAGGGTCGAGACGAAGAGCCCGAACAGCAACGAGACGGCCAGCCCGGAGAAGATGGGATCGTCGAGGATGAAGACGGCCCCGGCCATGGCGGCGACGGCGGTCAGGGCGATCGGCTTGGCGCGCACCTCGGCGGAGCTGATGACGGCCTCCTCTAAAGGTTTGCCCTCGCGGACCTGCTGATTGATGAAATCGACCAGCAGAATGGAGTTGCGCACGATGATGCCGGCCAGGGCGATCATGCCGATCATGGAGGTCGCGGTGAACTGGGCACCGAGGAGCGCATGCCCCGGAAGGATGCCGATCAGGGTCAGCGGAATGGGTGCCATGATCACCAGCGGCACCAGATAGCTGCGGAACTGGGCGACCACCAGCAGATAGATGAGGATCAGCCCAACGCCATAGGCAATGCCCATGTCGCGGAAGGTCTCGTAGGTGATCTGCCATTCGCCGTCCCATTTGAGGCTGTACTCATAGGGGTTGGTCGGCGCCTGACGGTACCATTGCTGCAACCCCATATCGTGGCTCAGGGTGCCGGCCATCTCGAACATGCCATAGAGCGGACTGTCGATCTGCCCCGCCATGTCCCCGGTCACATAGACCACGGGCAGCAGATCCTTGTGATGGATGCTGTGCTCGCGGGTGCCGTCGACGATCGAGAGGATCTCAGACAGCGGCACCAACTGACCGGAGGACGCGCGCACCCGTAGCGCCAGCACCTGCTCCAGATCGGCCTTGTCGGCCTCGCTGTAGCCGACCCGGATCGGCACCGCGTATTTGACGTTGGCACCGTGCAGATAGCTCACGTCCTCGCCGTCCAACACGGTCGAGAGCGCGGTCGCGACACTCGATTGCTCGACTCCGAGACGCGCCGCCTTGGCGCGATCCACCACCAGGGTCAGCTTGCGTGAGGGAAACTCGACCGAATCGTCGACATCGACGATGTCGGGCGTCGATTCGAAAACATCGCGCACCTGCTTTGCGACCCGAATCTGACCCGCGTAGTCGAGTCCATAGACCTCGGCGACCAGCGGCGATAGCACCGGCGGCCCGGGCGGAATCTCGACGATCTTGGCATTGCCATCGTAGCGTCTGGCGATATCCTGCAGCGGACCACGCAGCTCTCCGGCAATGGTGTGGCTTTTCTTGTCGCGGTGATGCTGGTCGATCAGATTCACCTGTAGATCGCCCAGGTTGGCGCCCTCGCGCAGATAGTACTGACGCACCAGACCATTGAAGTTGATGGGCGCCGCCGTGCCGGCATAGGTCTGGTAATCGGTGACCTCCGGCACGCCCGAGAGATAGTCGCCCATCTCCGCGAGCACCCGTGCCGTCTGCTCCAGACTGGTCCCCTCGGGCATGTCGAGCACGACCTGGAACTCGCTCTTGTTGTCGAACGGCAGCATCTTGAGCACCACGGTGCGGTTGACCGCGAGCCAGATGGATCCCGCAATCAGCAGCAGCACGCTGGCGAGCAGCAGCCAGCGGTTGACGATACCGCGCCGTCCGACGAGAAAGGGGGTCATGAGCCCGGAGAAGACCCGGTCCAGCCAATTCCGTTCAGCGTCAGCGCCCTCATGTCCGGCGTGCGCGTGCGCCATCGAGGCGCGCCCCAACATGAAATTGGTCATCCAGGGCGTGAAGACGAAGGCGACCATGAGCGAGATGAGCATGCCCATGGAGGCGTTGATCGGGATAGGGCTCATGTAGGGCCCCATGAGACCGCTGACGAAGGCCATGGGCAGCAGGGCGGCGATGACGGTGAAGGTCGCCAGGATGGTCGGACCGCCGACCTCGTCGACCGCGCGCGGCATCAGATCCAGCAGACGCCCCTTGCCCATCGCCATGTGCCGATGGATGTTCTCCACCACCACGATGGCGTCGTCGACCAGGATGCCGATCGAGAAGATGAGCGCGAACAGCGAGACCCGATTGAGGGTGAAGCCATAGGCCCAGGAGGCGAAGAGCGTCAGGGCCAGGGTGACGATGACTGCGGCGCCGACGATGATGGCCTCGCGCCAGCCGATGGCGAAGAGCACCAGCAGCACCACCGAGGCGGTCGCGAAGGTCAGCTTGCTGATCAGTTTCTTCGCCTTGGCGTCGGCGGTCGCACCATAGTCGCGGGTCACCGTCACCTCGACATTCTCGGGAATGACGATGCCCTTCAACTGCTCGAAACGCTCGATCAGGTCCTGAGCCACCTCGACCGCGTTGACGCCGGCCTGCTTGGCCACCGCAATGGTCACGGCCGGGGTGGAGCCGGCCAGATCCACTCCCGTCAGGGTGCCCGCCGGCCCGGCCCCCATGCGCACATAGGTCTCGGGCTGTTCGGGACCGCGCTCGATGGTCGCAACATCGCGCAGAAAGACGGGACGCCCGCCGTGCAGCCCCACGACCAGATCGCCGATCTGCTCGGGACTGGAGAGGAAGGTCCCCGCCTGGACCAGGATCTCCTGATTGTCCGAGGTCACCGCCAGATCGTCGCGGGTCAGGTTCCCCGCCTGGAGGGCGTTGCGCAAACCGGCCAGATCGATGCCATAGCCGGCCAGGGTCTCGGGCTGCAACAGCACCCGCACCACCTGTTCCGGCATGCCGAGGGTATAGACATCGCGGGTGCCCGGAACACGCTTGAGTTCCTGTTCGATGGCGTGCGCGACCTGCCCCAGCTCGAAGGCGCCGACCTGGTCATCCTTCGACCAGAGCGTAGCGGTCAAAATGGGAACGTCGTCGATACCCTTGGGTTTGACGATGGGCGTGCCGGCGCCCAGGTTGGCGGGCAGCCAGTCCTGGTTCGAGAGGACCTTGCTGAACAGACGCACCACGGCGTCCGTGTTGTCCTCGCCGACCCTGTACTGGATAGTGAGAACCGCCATGCCGGTTCGCGACACCGAATAGACGTGCTCGATGCCCTTGATCTCGGAGAGCACCTGCTCGGCCGGACCGGCGACCAGATTCTCGACCTCGGAGGCCGACGCGCCCGGCAAGGGAATGAAGACGTCGGCGAAGGTGACATCGATCTGAGGTTCCTCCTCGCGCGGCGTCACCATCACCGCGAAGAGCCCCAGCAACAGCCCCACCAGGGCCAGCAAGGGGGTGATTTCTGTGGCCTGAAAACGACTGGCGATCCGGCCGGCGATGCCGAGTCGCTCAGTCATGACCGCTCTCCCCCGCCGCATCGATCCGCATCTGAGCCTGCTCCTTCAGCAGCACCCCGGCTGCGATCGGGTCCAGCGCTACCCGCTCATCCGCCGTTAGACCGGCCAGGACCACGTAGGCGTCCGGCAGTGCGCGGCCCAGACGGACCTGACGGAAATGCACGCGCCCATCCGCGCCGACCACATAGACGCCGGTCACCTCGGAGCGGTGGACGACGGCCTTGCGCGGCACGGTCAGCTCGGACTTCTCGCCGACGATGAAACTGGTCTTGACGAACATACCCGGAAAGAGCGCACGCAGCCTGTCTCCCGACTGGGTGGGCAGATCGATGCGCACCTTGAAGGTGTTGGAGCCCAGGTCGGCATAGGGAAAGACGGTCACCTTGCTGGTTTCGATCATCTCTCCTTCTGATAGATAGACCCGCGCAAGCGGCTTCGGCTCGGCATCCGAGTGAGAGCGCCGAATCGCCGGGATGATGCTCTGGGGCACATCGACCGTGACTCGCAGCTCGTCGAGCGAGATCCCACTCATGATGGGCGAACCAGGACTCGCGATCTCGCCGAGTTCGACATGACGGTGGGTGACGATCCCCGAGTAGGGTGCGCGGATCTCGGTATAGGCCAATTGCTCGCGCGCCTCCTCCAAGCGCGCGGCGGCGGCATCGAGTGCGGCCTGGGCGCTGGCCAGATCGGCCGTCGCCTTGTCCATGGCCGAATCCGAGACGTTCTTCTTGCGATAGAGGCCCGCGACCCGCTCGTGCTCATCCTTGGCCTGCTGCAAACGCGCCGTTGCCGATTTGAGATCCGCCGCCGCCTGGCTGACACGGGCACGGTGCTCGGTGTCCTTGAGGCGGGCGAGCAGCGCGTTCTTCTCCACGAAGTCGTCGACATCGTAGAAGATTTCCTGAACCTGGCCTTGAGTCTGGGCCGAAACTGTCGTGCGGTTGACCGCCTCGACGATCCCGTCGAGGCGGTATTCGCGCGGCAGCGTGTGATAGCTGGCGAGGGCGGTTTCCAGTGGCTCGGCGGCAAACGGCTGAACACCGAATGTGAGCGATGCGGCCAGCACCGCAAGATATTTGATCGAACGCATGTAGATGGCTTCCTTAATATATTAGCCGTCTCTTAATTAGATTTTTCTAATATCGCATAAACCGACGGCATTTCAAGCCCGAGCACCTCTCCGCTATCGCGTTGACCTGCAAGCATTGCAAAACGATGACGGCCTTTTACACTTGGCATCCGCTTGCTGGACCTCGCCATTCCAGCCCGCATGAACCGATACGGCAGGACCCCTGACGCCCATGAGTATGGAGCCCGTCGAGGTATGGCCCATAACCACATGAGGATAGCCCAGTGAACCCATGGTCCGAGGATTTGATTGCGATCGAGCGCGCCAGAACCCTGGACGGACTCTTTCTGCAGCGGACTATCCGATCGCCCGAGCGCGTCGCCTACCGCTACCATGAGCGCGGCAACGGCTGGAAGGAGCTCACCTGGCGCGAAATGGGCACCTGGGTCGCCCGTTGGCGCCAGGCGCTGGCGGCCGAAAACCTGGAGCCTGGAGACCGCGTCGCCATCCTGCTGCGCAACTGTCCCGACTGGATCATGTTCGATCAGGCCGCCTTCTCGCTCGGTCTGGTCACGGTCCCGCTCTATACCGACGACCGCGCCGACAACGCCGCCTATATCCTGCAAGACGCGGCGGTCAAGACCCTGCTGATCCAGGACGCCGGACGCTGGCGCCGGCTCGCCGAGGTGGTCGGCGACGCCACCTGGCCGCTGCGGGTCGTCATTCTCGAACCCAGCCCAGCCGCCTACGAACTCGCCGAAGAAGACCCTCGCGTGGTGGTCGCCGAGCGCTGGCTGCCCGAATCCGCCCCCGCACTACAGCCGCGCATGGGCGATCCCAATAGCCTGGCCACCATCGTCTACACCTCCGGCACCACCGGACGCCCCAAGGGGGTGATGCTCAGTCACCACAACATGCTCGCCAACGCGCACGGCGTGATCACGCTCATCAACGTCTACCGCGAGGATGTCTTTCTCTCCTTCCTGCCGCTCTCGCACATGCTGGAACGCACCGGCGGCTACTACCTGCCGCTGATGGCGGGCGCGACCGTGGCCTACGCCCGATCCATCGCCCAGCTCGCGGAGGACATGCAGACCATCCGCCCGACGGTCATCATCGCCGTCCCGCGCGTCTTCGAGCGCATCTATCAACGCATCGCCGATCAGTTGGAGGCCAAACCGGCTCCAATCCGCTGGCTGTTCAACACGGCGGTAAAGGTCGGCTGGCGCTCCTTCCAGCGCACGCAGGGACGTGCCGGCTGGCACCCGACGCTGCTGCTCTGGCCGTTCCTGAGACACAAGGTGGGCACCCCGGTCATGGAGCGACTCGGCGGACGCATACGTGCCGCCGTCAGCGGCGGCGCCGCCCTGCCAAGCAGCGTCGCCCGCACCTTCATCGGACTGGGTCTGCCGCTCATCCAGGGCTACGGACTGACCGAGACCAGCCCGGTGGTGAGCGTCAATCCACTGGAAGCGAACGTCCCAGAAAGCGTCGGCCCCCCCATCCGAGGCATCAAGGTCCGCATCGGTGCCGACGACGAGCTTCAGATCAAGGGGCACTGCGTCATGATGGGGTACTGGAACAACCACGCCGCGACCACCAAGGTGCTGTCGCAGGACGGCTGGTTCCACACGGGAGATCAGGCGCGCATCGAGAACGGGCGCGTCTACATCACCGGTCGGCTCAAGGACATCTTGGTGCTCTCCAACGGCGAGAAGGTTCCGCCTGGAGATCTCGAGCTGGCCATCAGTCTGGACCCGCTGTTCGACCAGACGGTCGTCCTCGGCGAGGGCCATTCCTATCTCACCGCACTGCTGGTTCTGAACGCGGACCTATGGAGCGGCCTCGCCCGAGAATACGGCCTCAATCCGGAAAGCGCCGACAGCCTCGACGACCCGCAACTGCACAAGGCCATTCTCAAGCGCATCCGTTTCGCCCTGCGAGACTTCCCAGGCTATACCAAGATCCGCCGCGTCACCCTCACGCTCGAACCCTGGTCGATCGACAACGGGCTACTGACCCCCACGCTCAAAATCAAACGCAACAAGGTCGTCGAACGCTATCGCGACGCCATCGAAGCGATGTACAGCATGGACAGTTGAGCTTGCCTAGCGGGCGGTAAGTGCATAAACTACTCGTCTGTCGCGGGTGTAGTTCAATGGTAGAACAGGAGCTTCCCAAGCTTCTAACGTGGGTTCGATTCCCATCACCCGCTCCAATCCCGACAACCCTGGAGTCCCAGGGACTGTTGAGCCTTAGTATCAAGGCGCATTTTCCTCCATACCCCGATCCAGCGCCCTCCAGCGAAATCCACTGACAGCCGGTCAAAACCGGTACATCGCAATTCCTCAGAGGTGTACGCCTGCCTGGGAGTCTCTGCATCCTCGTCTCCAATGTAGACGTCAGCTTACGTCACCCTTGGAAGACGATATTCCGGATGAACCTCAATCTCGTCCGCCCTCAGCCGCACTGAATCGCTTCGAGAACGCAATCGGCGCGCTCGGCCACACCGGTGCGCGGAAGCAACCTGACCTCGTAGCCGAGTGCCCGGTAGGTCGCGTCCAGGTGGGCGTATTCGGCCGCTGCCTCGGAAAGGCCATGCCGCCGCTCCTCGTCCGCGCGATAGATCTCAGGCCAGGGGGGCGCGAGGAACACGAGCCGCCCATAGGGACGGGATTCGCCCAGGCTTTGCGACAATGGCACCCGGCAGAGTCGCTGAAGCCCGGCGGCGGCGTCGATCAGCCCTCGGTCGAAGAAGGCCGGGGCGGCGATCCCCGCCACGTCTTCCAGATCCGCTGCGGCGACACGAAGCGCCTCACGCAGAAAGGCGGCCATGTCGGCCCATGGCACGGCATCGCCGCCCTGTCGGATCTGCTCGGCGATGATCCTCCGGCCTGGTTCGGCGACGGTGACATGGCCGCGCCGCTGCAATTCCACGAGCAGGGTGGACTTGCCGCCGCCGGAGCACCCCGAAATGACCACCTGAGGCTGCATTGGCGTCACCAGCTCGGACCATGCGTGCCCGGCGGCACCGACGGCCGCGCATAGCCGGCCGGCGTTCGCGACAGTCGCGCGCTGGGGCGCACGGCGCGCAGCAGGCCGAAGCCGGAGGGCTCATCGGCGAGCCAGGGCGAGAGGTCCGGTCTGCTAGCCAGCAGTCCATTGTCGATGCGCCCGAGTCCGCGCAGCCAGTGCCCGGTCTGCGCCAGCGATACCTGCACGTGCCAGCTTCCACCTTCGCGCTGCTGGCGCCACAACGCCGTGGCGGCACCGAAGGCCATCAGGAAGCCGCTGGCCTGGTCGAGGATCTGCATCGGCAGCGCGCGTGGCTTGCCGTCGCCCGCCGCTTCGCCCTCGGCGTGGTTGAACCCCATCGCCGTCTGTACCAGCGAATCGAAACCCCGTCGGCCGGCCCAAGGGCCCTGGGTGCCGTAGGCGCTCAGCGACACGACGACGATGCCGGGGCGGCGCGCGGCCAGCGTCTCGGGCGAGAAGCCGAGTCCGGCCAGACCGCCGGGCCGATAGCCCTGCGAGAACACATGGGCCGTTTCGACGAGTCTCCACAGCGCTTCGCGCCCGGCCTCGGTGCGCAGGTCGATGTGCGTCGAACGCTTGCCCCGACTGGTCTCCGCGATGGCCGCGATGTTGGGTAGGTTGGGCGAATTCACCAGCATCACGTCGGCGCCGAATGAAGCGAGCGCCCGCCCACCCGCAGGGCCGGCGAGGATGCGCGTGAGGTCGAGCACGCGCAGACCGGTCAGCGGACGGGTATCGGCTTCCAGCGCCGGCAGTGTCTGCGGCGGCGCATCGCCGATCCGGGCGATCGTCATCAGTGGCTGCGCGGCCACGGCCTGGCCCTGGGGTGTGGCGTCCCACTCGGAGAAGCGGCGCAACGCGGTGGCCACCAGGGCGTGATCGGTGGCGACCTGCTCGAAGTCCAGCGCCCTCCAGCCGCGCATGGCCTGCTCCGCATCCGCGCGCGTGGCGTTCGCCGGGTCCAGGCCCAGTAGACGCAGCGCGCCGTCGCGGTGGTGTCGGAAGTTGGTGTGGACGCGCACCTGGCCGTCGGCGCAGCGGTACAGACCCGCGAACGGGTCCCACAACTCGGACTCCTTGCCATCCAGCGTGAACCAACCCGTGCTTTCGGCGGCGGCCTGTGCCATGTCCACGGCGACACGTTGGCGCGGCGCCCCCCGTGCATGGCCCAGTTCGCAGGCGGCGAGTGCGGCCGCGGCGATGCTCACCTGCGCGGCGGTGCCGACGGCGAAGGAGGACGGAAACACCGGATCTTGTCCCGTCAGGTCGATCTCGGCCAGCGCCTCGGGTGGCAGCTCGCCCAGGGACCAGAGTGCGCCCAGCGCATCGTGTGAATTCATCGGATGGACTCCTCACAAAACGTTCGCCCGCGTGATATGTGCAGCTCCATCGATTGACGCTCCATTCAGGGTGCGACGCCCTGGACGGAAGGCATGCGGATGCTCGGGCTGTCCCACGCTGATGACGCCGGGCAGCGCACCGTCGGAATACCGTTGCCCAGACCCTTGGCTATCGTCACCACGTCGGGGCGCACCTGCGCATGCTGATAGCCGAACCAGGCGCCGGTGCGGCCCAGACCAGTCTGCACCTCGTCGATCATCATCAACCAGGCATGCTCATCGCAGTGTCTTCGCAATGCCCGCAGGTAGTTCGCCGATGTGAGCCGCCGCCTTCGCCCAGGGCGTCTCGCTGCCGAACCGGCCGAGCAGCCGTCCGTGCCGGTAGATCACAAGGCGGTAGGCGTTCATGGCTTGGCACTCCTGCCCGGCGCGTGGATTGCCAATTCCTCCCAACCCAGGTGCCGGGTCAGGTCGAGCCGCTCGGTCGTCTCCCGGCAGGCCCGATCGACGGCCTGTGAGACCTCGCAGCCGAGCAGGAGATGACCGGTCAGGCGCGCGGCGAAGTAGTCGCCGACGCCCTTCACCGCGCAGGGCACCCGAGGATGCTCGAAGAGGGTCGATGTGCCGTCGCGCGTCTCCAGCAGTGTCTGGACGACGGCGCCTTCGGGATCGCCCTGGACGCTGGTCACCACGATCCATTGGGCTGCCCCGTGCAACAGCGCACGGGCGGCCTCCCGGCAATCGTCCAGTCCGCGCAGCCTCGTACCGGTGAGCTGCTCCAGCTCGAACCGATTGGGGACGAGGCCGTGGGCAGCGGGAACCAGGCGTGTGGTCAAGGCCTCGGCCATGCCGTCGGCCACGTACACCCCGTGGTCGTAGTCGCCGATGACCGGGTCCAGGTGCAGGCGCAGGTGTGGGTGGCGCTCGTGTATCCGCGACCACCAGGACGCGAGGATCCGTGCCTGTGCTGGATCTCCAAGGAAGCCGATCTGCACGACGCGAGCGCGGTCGGGGATGCCGCGTGCCTCCAGGTCGTCCAGCCAGCCGGCGAGCCAGGCCTCGGGGACCGCTCCGCCATGGACCGAGGGGTAGTGCGGGGTGTTGCTGAGCAGCGTGGTCGGCACCGCTGCCGCGAGCAGGCCGCATGCCTCCAGCGCGGGAATCGCCGCGTTGTTGCCGACGCGCCCATAGACCACCTGGGACTGGATGCTGATGACATCGACGGGAACAGGACGGGTCGGCGTCATTCCGCAAGCGCCTCTGCGTCCCGCTGCCGGTCCAGCCATGCGCCGATCGTGCGGCGTGCCGCTTCAGCGAGTGCCGCGCCATGCTCATCGGCATCGGCTCGCAAGGCGTGCGGATCGACGCCGGCCTGCGCCAGTTCGCCGCAATGGCCAACGAGCCAGCGCTCGATGCGGCCGGCGTCGGCCTCCAGGTGGAACTGCAGCCCCAGGACCCGATCGCCGACCGCATAGGCCTGCTGCGCGCAACGATCCGTACCGGCCAGCAGCCGGCCGTTCGCCGGCAAGTCGAAGCGATCGCCGTGCCAGTGCAGCACCGGCACGCCGGCCAGCGGAGCCAGCACCGACTGCCGCCCCTCGTCGGTCAGCGTCAGCGTACCGAAGCCGATCTCCTTGAAGCCCATGGGCGTCACGGCGGCGCCCAGCAGGCGGGCGATCAACTGCGCACCCAGACAGATGCCGAGCAGCGGCCGTCCGCTGGCCAGGCGGCGTTCGAGCAGGCGCAGCTCGTTCGCGAGGAAGGGGTAGGCCGCCTCGTCGAAGGCGCCGATCGGCCCGCCCAGCGCGATGAGGAGGTCGCTCGCGTCCGCATCCAAGCCGGACAGATCGTCCTCGGCGGGGTCCAGGTAGCGCACCTCGAAGCCGCGCTCGCGCAGCAGCGGCTCCAGGGTGCCAAGGTCTTCGAAGTGGATGTGGCGCAGGGCCAGTGCGGTCTTCATGCGGTCTGCTCCGATGGAGTCGATGTGGCGGCCCGGTCGTCGGGCCAGTAGTGGCTGTCGGGCGTTGCGCGGGCGCCGAAGATGGCCTGGCCGACGCGCACGACGGTGGCGCCTTCCTCGATCGCCAGCTCGAAATCGCCGGACATGCCCATCGACAGCTCGTCCATGCCGATGCCGGCCGGTGCCTCCTGGCGCAGGCGCTCGCGCAGTTCGCGCAGCAGCACGAAACAGGGACGGACCCGCGCCGCATCGGCGGACAGCAGCGCCAGGGTCATCAGGCCACGCACGCGCAGGGCGGAGAACGCCGGCAACTCCCGCACGAAGGCCGCCACCTCCGCAGGCGGCAGGCCGAACTTGCTGGCCTCGCCCGAGGTGTTGACCTGCACCAGCACATCGAGCGCACGGCCCTCGGCCTGCAGGCGGCGGTCCAGCGCCTCGGCCACGCGCAGGCTGTCCAGGGCCTGGAACTCGCTGGCGAAGCGCGCCACGACCTTGGCCTTGTTGGTCTGCAGGTGGCCGATGACCGACCAGCGCAGGTCGGCGAGGTCTCCCATCGCCTCGGCCTTGCGTTGCGCCTCCTGCACCTTGTTCTCGCCCAGTTCACGGCAGCCGGTGGCGTAGGCCAGGCGTATGCGTTCCTCCGGCACGGTCTTGCTGACCGGCAGCAGGCGCACACCGGCCGGGTCACGCCCCGCGCGGGCACAGGCATCGGCAATGCGTTGGCGCACCGCCGCCAGGTTGCGCCGGAAGTCATCGACGCCGTGCGCAGTCGGCCAGGAAGCGATCTGCTGGTTCATGGACAATGGGTTCTCCGCACCGCTAATATTGTCATATGACAAAATATACATTGTCACGGGACAAATGAAAATGACCGGAAACACCGCATCGGACATCTTCGAGCGCATTCGCCGCGAGGCGCATGCTGGCCGGCTTGCCGCAGGCCAGTCCCTGCCGCCCGTGCGCGAGATGGCCGAGCAATTGGGCGTCAACCGCAACACGGTCGCCGCCGCGTATCGCAAGCTGGTGGCCGCCGGCATTGCCGAAACGCTGGGCCGCAACGGGACGGTGATCCGGCAAGCGGTGCGCCTCGCCGAGCAGGAAGGCCTGGCGCCCGGCTCGGCGCTGGCGGACCTGGCCAGCGGCAATCCGGACCCGGCCTGGTTGCCCGATCCGCTACAGGCACTGGCCGCCAGCGGCTACCGGCCCACGCTCTATGGCCAACCGGTGCTCGACCCGGCGCTCGAACGGCTGGCGCGCCAGTGGTTCGGTCCCGATGTTCGTGAAGGGGACGGATTGGTGCTGACCCATGGTGCGGTGGACGCGGTCGAGCGCCTGCTGGCCGCATACCTCGTGGCCGGCGACAAGGTGGCGGTGGAAGATCCGTGCTTCCTTGGCAGCCTCAACATCCTGTGCTGCGCCGGCCTGACAGCGGCTCCGGTGGCGATGGATGCACAAGGCATGCGCCCGGACGCGCTGGAAGCGGCACTGGCCGACGGCGCTCAGGCGGTGCTGTGCACGCCACGGGCGCAGAACCCGACCGGTTGCTGCCTGAGCGAGACGCGTGCGCGCGAACTGCGTCTTGTGCTCGCCCGTCATCCGCATGTGCTGGTGATCGAGGACGATCACTTCGCGCTGCTGGCCAAGGCGCCGTTCTTCTCCGTCGCTCCGTCTTCCACCACGCACCGGGCGCTGGTGCGCTCGGTCTCCAAGGGCTTCGGCCCGGACCTGCGGCTGGCCTTCGTCGTCACCGATGCAGGCACCGCTGCGAGGCTCGGCATGCGGCTGGCACCTGGCACGACCTGGGTCAGCCACCTGTTGCAGACGACAGTGCGGAGCCTGCTCGGGTCGGAGGAGGTCAGGGCGCGCCTGCGCGCGGCCAAGGATGTCTATGCCGTGCGCCGCAAGGCCCTGATCGACGCCCTGGGTGCCGAAGGCATCGCCGCCCAGCAACCCTGCGATGGTTTCAACCTGTGGATTCCGCTGCCGGAAGACAGCGACGCCTCCCGCCTCGTGCAGTCGCTGGCACAACGGGGCTGGTCGGTGCGAACGGGCGATCCCTTTGCGATCACGCCCGCCCTCCCCGCGCTGCGCGTCACGATTTCGACGCTCGAACCGGCAGACGCGGCACGCTTCGCCGCGCAGTTGCGCGAGTGCCTGGGAGGCGCATGAAACCGGCCTGCATGACATCGTGCCTGTTCTCTCGCGAGTCCGTCTCCGTGTCGGTTCATGGTGTGCAACAGCGTCCGTTTCAGCCGGATACCTCCCTCGGTGCGGCCCTACCCCGATGCAGTGGGCCAACCCCAAACCGTTTAATGCGTCCATGAACGACCCATGAACTCCAGGAGGGCGAATCCCCCATGCGCATCCCTGTCCCGTTGAATGCCTTGCGAGCCTTCGAGACCGCCGCGCGTCATCTCTCGATCAAGGATGCGGCCCTGGAACTCGCGGTTACACCCTCGGCGGTCAGCCATCAGCTGCGCATACTGGAAGACATGCTCGGTGTCGAGTTGCTGCGCCGCGTTGGAACGCGGCTGGAACTGACCAGCGCCGGTCGCCGGTTGGCACCTAGCTGTCAAGTCCCCGAAGATTGTATACGCGTTTTTTGAATAGTTCGGGGCGTTTCTCAGCCCAGTCCT
>NZ_JBHUHX010000020.1:0-37946 GCF_042682685.1 Thiorhodococcus fuscus | reverse complement strand
TGGACTCTTGTAAATGTCAAACTTCTACGGTCTCCCCGGCAAAGCCGGGGGATTTCTCAACTGATTAAATTCGTATCCAACGACGGACAACTAACCGATGAAGCCATCGATCGACTACGCAACGCTTTGCTAGACAGGTATTCGAATCGATACGACCCACCAAGCTGCCCAGATCTTCGACTCGTATTCGGCGTAATACTCTATTCTGCTCAGCGATTTGAACGTCACGGACTAAACTACCATGCAACGATTGCTTATCTTAAACTAATTAGCCTTTGGGCGTGCCTGACTGAATGCATCCCTTTCACTGCACTGAATGAAGTCAAGCCAAGAAAACCTCTCTCAAAAGAAGCATCTAATGCATTGCGTTGCTCCGAGAAATGGCTATCCAGCATTCGCAAAGCAGCTATGCGAAATGCAATATCGGTTCATGGAGGAGCATTCTCTGATGCCTGGTGGAAAATCTGGCATTCAGATATTTCATCATGGATTGAAAAAAGCTCAATAAATTACGAAGAAAGCGACGAAGAAAACACCAAAAAAGAAATCAAAAAACAATGTGAAAACCTGGATAAAAAACTCGAAGATATTGATGAGCTTGAACCTGGACCTGGCGCCCGCAACATTGACGATCTATTTATTACTGAATGCAAAACTGCAGATAGAATCCTAAAATTCTGGGCAAGCAAAGAACCCGAATTCCTCAAAAAAACAACTTCAAAAAAAGACATATCCGAAGAAGTAGCAGAATGGAATTTCTCTCTTCTCGCACAAAAGCTCGTATTTGTCACCATGTGGCAACGCGCACTTTGCTTCCGCATTCAGCCGAAGGAACCATGCATCAACACCTTTCCCATAATTGAATTTCCACCGATTAAATTCATGGTTCCAAGCACGGTTCGAAGTCTACTTTTTGCGCACTGGCTGGCTGGGCGCACGCGCACATGGAGGGTGATATCGAACATACGCCGAAAAAACTATTTTAAAAAATCAACAGAAAAATCTTTGTTGTATCGTCAAGCTGGCCGAGCAGCACACAATCTCTATCGCGCGCACTTCTACATTCGCGACATGTGCGGAAACGACCAAGACCTAATGTTCCCATCGCCAGCACTAGTAATTCACAGCCTTTGGGCCTTATTGCATGAACTGGTGAAGGTGGAGATTGTGTGGTTAGAGAAGAATGAAGGTGGGAAAACTTCTCCACCGAGATATGCTAAGGCAGTCAGAAATGTTCGAAAATGCCTTGCCGAGGAATCAGACAAAGGCACACCTGGTTACTACTTCGACTACAACTTGGTCACAGATCGATTGCAGGCGTATCTCAGAGATGTAGAGCAACTCTCGGACCTTTCGAGCCATGCCCGAGCAGAGGTACTCAAGGGTAAGTTCTTCCTAGCCGACGATTATGAAGATCCCCGCTTCCATCTCGACTGGACAATGATCCAAATACTCGCACCAAGCGCCGCAATCACTCGGGCTTACGTGGAAAAGGAAAACCAAGAGCTAGCTAGTTGTCAAGTCCCCAAAGATTGTATACGCGATTTTTGAAAATCTCGCGGCGTTTGTCCGTCCAATCCTTGAGGAAATGCAAGCGTTCAAACCGAACGCCTCTGCTCGGCCACGAGATCCTCTCTGGTCAGCGCAAGAAAGGCCCGCCATACCGCGTTGGGTTCCCAGGTCGGCAGCATCACGCCGAGCGCGTCTTCATGCGTCCGCCCCTCGACGAGTCTGGCGTATTGATAGAGAAACGCGGAGGCGCGGTAATTGACGACGCAGTGGACCCAGACCTTCTGGTCCGCGAAGGCGTCCATGACGCCGAGAAAGGACCGGAGATGGCTTGCCGTCGGCGCCTCGAATGGCACCGGGATGTGCACATACAGCATCCGGCGGGCGGTGACGATATTCCCTTCTTCGGGGATCGCGTTCTCCGAGTTGGGCATCGCCAGATTGACGACGACCTCGAATCCCGCTTCGGCGATGGCCCTGAATTCGAGTTCCTCGGGCTGACCCGATGTGGCGATCCGGTCCGAGAGACGCCTGTAGTTCTTGATGGTTTCGATGCGCATAGCGTTCGTTCAAGCGTGTCTGATAGCCGCAGCCGACCGAGCGATAACAGGCGGCGTTCCGGGCCGAGCGTCGGACTGAAGCGAAAGGGCCAGCCGGAGCGCGACCCTCAGTAGAGATACCGCTCGGCCGCACTGATCAAATCCTCTCTGGGCGGCAGATCCCTCGGGCGCAGCGAGACGAGTAGCATGATGGCCCGGCGTCCGCGCTCGTTCTGGATCTCGTGAAGCTGGATATGTCGCGCGTTGGGGTCCTGGGGATGACGCAGCAGGTTCATGGCGTCCAGATAGAGTTCGACCTCATCGGTCCAGAGGTGCTTCTGCGGATTATCGAGCACCTCCGTCACCAGATCCAGATGGTTCGCCAAGAGCCCGGTGTCGGGGCCGAGCGCATCCAGTTGCTGGGTGATCCCGTCGAGTTCGATCTGGAGCGCGCTCGGATCCAGAGCCTGATCGCCGATCGGCTCGAAACTCCAGCCGCCCTCCTCCAGCGCGGATAGCTTGCGATACAGCAGGTCGCGCTGACGGACCAGATCGGCACGCTCGACTTGGGACTCCGAGATATGCCGAAGCGCCAAGGACAGGAGATGGTCGAAGGCGCGACGCTTCAGGTGACGGCGCGTCTCCTTCTCGCTATCGGTCGGGTCCAGCAGACGATGAGCCGAGAAGCTGACCCGGACCTGAGCCACCTCGCGCTGCAGCATGTCATCCACCAACTCCGATCCCAGCCCACGGCGATCGACCCGATCGACGATGATGAGCGCGGTGACGCGAGGCATGCCGACTCCAGCCCCATCGAGATAGTCCCGCAACGCCTTGTCACGTCCCAGGGTGTCGAGCATGGAATCCGCCGAGGCGAACAGGGCGCCGAGCCGAGGATCCTCGGAATACTCGGCGCGCCCAACCGGCAACGCCTCGGGAAAGGCGTCCACCAGGGCGACCACATGGTCCATGGATCGAATCACCGCTGGGCGCAACCGTTTGCGGTAACCGGACACGAATTTGATCCGGGGGTCGGTTCCCTCGACCGCACGATCGATGGCGGCTTCGATGAGCCATTCGGGATACCGGCCCCGCGTCTCATCGGCATGGCCGAATATCGAATGAAAGAGCTTCATCGCACATCCTCACGCATCAAATAATCCAGAGGTCCGAGTTGCGGCACCTCATGCTCGCCCGAGTGCGACTCGCGACGCTGAATGGACTCCACCGCCGAGCGGATGGAGAAGAAAATGTTTTCGTTCCCGATCGTCTCGCCGAGCCGCATGGCCTGGCCGAGTCGGCGCATGAACAGTTTGGGCCGAGCCACCACGAGCCGCACGCCACGCTCCAGCAGCGCGTCATAGGTCTCGCGAAGGGCTTGGGCTCCGGTCGAATCGAGCTGGCTCATGCCCTCGGCACTGAGGACCAGCCAGCGCGGTTTGGGGTCGGACCGATCCACGAGCGACAGAATGCGCGACTTGAAGTGCTCGGCGTTGAAGAAGAGCAGCGGCGCCTCGAAGCGGTAGATGAGGATTCCGGGAACAGGACTGGAATTCGGGGACAGAGCCAGGTCATTGTAACCGTCGATCCCAGGCACCTGTCCAAGCAGGCAGTCCTCCGGCCGATAGATACGGATCAGGACGTTGACGAGCGCGAGCAGGATGGCAAGGACCACGCCCGGCAGCACGCCGATCGCCAAGACGCTCAAGGTCGTCAGCAGTGCCAACCAGAACTCGAAGCGCGCCATACCCCAAAGATCGCGATAGGCCTGCAGATCGAGCAGGCTCCAGGCCGAAAAGATGAGCACGGCGGCCAATCCAGTGATGGGGAGATAGGACAGCGGGGTCGCGAAAAAGACGACCACCCCCGCAGTCGAGAGCGCGGCCACGACCGAGACGAGTTGCGTCTTGCCGCCGCTGGCGTCATTGACCGCAGTGCGCGAATCGGCCCCCGTCACCGCGAAGCCGCCGAAGAATCCAGAGGCGATATTCGCCAAGCCGATGGCTCGCATCTCGCGGTCGGCATCGATGCTCTCGCCGTGCCGGGCGGCGAAGCTGCGCGCGGTGAGCATGCCGCTGGTGAAGCTCACGATCACCAGGCCCACCGCACCCATGATAATGCTCTGCACGCCCTGATAACCGATCTGAGGCAAGGCAAAATCGGGCAGGCCCGAGGGCACCTCGCCGATCAGGCTGATCCCCAGCGCCCGAGCCCCGAGGGCATAGACCGCCATGCCGGCGAGCAGAAGCGCAAGCAAGGCCCCGGGCGCGCGCGGCAGGAAGCGTTTGAGCAGGATCAGGATCGCCAAGGTCGCGAACCCCAACAAGAGGCTTGGGCCGTTGAACTCGCCAAAACGTTTCAGCAATTCCAGCAAGGCCGGCCCGACATCGTGGTTCTCGACCGCGATCCCCACCAACTTGCCCAATTGACCGACGATGATGCTGATGGCGATGCCGTTGAGGAAGCCGATCAGAATGGGACGGGCAAAGAAATTGACGATGAAGCCCATCCGCGCCGTGCCGCCCAGAACCATGATGATCCCGGCGGCGATGGCCAGTCCGGCAGACAGACGCAGAAAGGCGTCCTGATCGTCCCCGGCCAGGGGAATCAGAAGGGCCGCTATCATGGCGCAGGTGGCGGCATCCGGCCCCAGAATCAGACGCCGCGACGAGCCGAAGAGCGCGTAGACCAGAAGCGGAAGCATGCTGGCATAGAGCCCGGCCTCGGGCGGAAATCCGGCGAGATGTGCGTAAGCGATGGCAGTGGGGATCTGAACCGCAGCAACCGATAGACCGGCCACCACGTCGTGAGAGAGCCATTCGGGCCGATAATGGCGCAAGTCGCCAAGCAATGGGATCCAGTGCGTCACCACGCCATACACCTCGATCAACAGTCGGAAAGGGATCGGCGAGCCATCCGGGAGAAGGTGACGATCCAGCGTCGCAATCAGATTGGGACAGCGAATTCGGCTTTCCATGCCGAGGCATGAAGGTCAGGCCCACGAAAGAAAAAGGCGCCCCGAGGGGCGCCTTGCCAGCGGTCCCGCACGCGCGATCAGCGCTCGGCAGAAGCGGCCGTCGAGCGCACGGCCGGTCCGCCGTGGAACCATTCACGCAAGCGCTGGAACACCACGTAGAGCATGGGGATCAGGAAGATGCCGACCAGCGAGGCCCCAAGCATACCGCCGAAGACGGCGGTGCCCACGCCACGCTGACTGGCCTCCCCAGCCCCGCTGGCGATGACGAGCGGAACCAAGCCCAGGATGAAGGCGAAGCTGGTCATGAGCACCGCCCGAATCCGCAGCCGTGCCGCTGTGGCCGCCGCCTCCATGATCGGCTTGCCGGAGGCGCGCTCTTCCATGGCGAACTCGACGATGAGGATGGCGTTCTTGCTCGCCAACCCGATGAGCACCACGATACCGACCTGGGCATAGAGATCGTTCGGCAGGTGCGCGATCAGCAGCGCTGTCATGGCCCCAAGGACGCCGATGGTGACGGACAAGAGTACGGCTATCGGCATCGACCAGCTCTCGTAGAGCGCGACCAGGAACAGATAGGCGAACAGCACGGCCAGTCCCAGCACGATGGGCGTCTTGCCGCCGGCCTCCTTCTCCTGGAAGGCGGTACCGGTCCATTCATACCCGAAACCGGACGGCAGGGTCTCGGCCGAGAGACGCTCCATCGCCGCCAAGGCATCACCCGAGCTGCGACCCGGCGCCGGGCTACCCTGGAGCGTGACGCTACGGTAGTTGTTATAGCGCTGCAACAGCTGCGGCCCCATGATGAGTTCGGGCGCCATGAGCGCGCGAATCGGCACCATATCGCCCGTGTCGTTGCGCACATGGATGCGATAGACGTCATCGAACGACTTGCGATCCTGCTCCTCGCCCTGGATCTTGACCTGCCACACCCGCCCGAACTTATTGAAGTCGTTGACGTAATAGCCGCCCAGCGTGGATTGAAGGGCGGTAAAGATGTCGCTGACCTTAATCCCGAGCGTCTGCGCCTTCTCGCGATCGATATCGAGATAGACCTGAGGGTTGTCGGTCGCCCAGGTCGAGAAGACCCGCGACAGCGCCGGATCCTGGTTGGCCGCCACGATCATGCCGCGCATGGCGGCGGCCAGCTCCTGCGGGGTACGACCCTGAAGGTCTTCGAGCTGATACTCGAAACCGCCGCCGGTGCCGAGACCGATGATCGGCGGCAAATTGAAGGGCATGATGCGCGCACTCGGGATACCCGCCGTCTGAACGATGATGCGTTGGATGACCGCGTCCACCTTCAGATCCGGCGTCGCGCGTTCCTCGAAGGGCTTGAGACGCCCGATCACGGTCGCAGAGTTGGACTGCACGCTGCCGTCGAGGATGCTGTATCCGGGCACCGTCAAAACGTGGGCGACGGCTGGATCGGCGCCGATCAGCTTTTCGAGCTGCTTCACCACCTCCAGGGTCCGGTTGAGCGAGGCCCCCTCGGGAAGCTGGACCTGCGCCATGAAGGCACCCTGATCCTCTTCGGGCAGGAAGCCGGTCGGGATCGTCTTGAACAGCCAGCCGCTCGCCGCGCCCGCCCCCAGCACCAGCAGCAGCACCAGCAGCGAAAAGCGCACCAGCTTGCGGACCACGGCGGCATAGCCGTCGCGGACCCGATCGATCCCGCCCATGACATAGCCCATCACTCCCCGTTTGTGACTGGGCTTGAGCAGAATGGCGCACAGCGCCGGGGACAGGGTCAGCGCGTTGACCGCCGAGATCAGCATCGAGAAGGCAACCACGGCCGCGAACTGCTGGAACAGTTGCCCGGTGATGCCGGGGATGAAGGCGACCGGCAGGAACACCGACAGCAGCACCAGGGTGATGGCGAGGATCGGCCCGGTGATCTGAGTCATCGCCTTCTTGGCCGCCTCGCGCGGCGCCAGCCCCTCCTCCTCCATGATGCGCTCGACGTTCTCCACCACCACGATGGCGTCGTCGACGACGATGCCGATCGCCAGCACGACGGCGAGCAGCGAGATGGTATTGGCCGAGAAGCCGATCATCAGCAGGAAGGCGAAGGTGCCGACCAGGGCCACCGGTACCGCGATCAACGGGATGAGCGTCGCCCGCCAACTGCCGAGGAAGAGGAAGACCACCAGGATGACCAGAACGAAGGCCTCGAACAGGGTATGGATGACCTTCTCAAGACTGGCCGTGACGAATTCGGTGGTGTCGTAGACGACGGCATAGTCCAGCCCGTCCGGGAAGCGTTCCGACAGCTTGTCCATGGCCGATTTGATGCCGTTGGCCACCGAGACCGCATTGGCGCCGGGTGCCAGATAGATGGCCATGGCCGCCGTTCCCTGTCCATCGAGACGACTGACGGAGTCGGACTGATTGGCGCCCAGCTCGACCCGGCCGACATCCTTGACCAGCACCGTCGAGCCGTCCGGGTTGGCCCGAACCACGATGTTCTCGAACTGATCGACGTCGGTCAGACGCCCCTGAGTCTGAAGCGTGATCTGGAACTGTTGATCCGGCGTCATCGGCTGAGCGCCGATCCGCCCGACTGCGGCCTGGACGTTCTGGCTCTGGATGGCCGAGATCACGTCGGAGGGAGTCAGGCCGAGCGCGGTGAGACTGTCCGAGTCGAGCCAGATCCGCATGCTGTAGTCGAGCGGACCGAACTGGAAGACATCGCCCACGCCCGGAACGCGCGAGAGGGTGTCGATAACGTTGATGGTGGCGTAGTTGCTCAGAAAGAGCTCGTCGTAGGCGCCCTTGGGGGCATAGAGGGCCACCACCTGGAGCATGGCGGTGGACTTCTTCTTGACCGTCAATCCCTGGCGCGTGACCTCCTCCGGAAGTTGGGACAACGCCAGGTTGGCGCGATTCTGAACGTTGACGGTATTGATGTCCGGATCCGTGCCCAGGGCGAAGGTGACGTTCAGCGAGTAGCTGCCGTCGTTGCCGCTGGACGACTTCATGTAGAGCATCTTGTCGACGCCGTTGACCTGAGATTCGATCGGCTGGGCGACGGTCGACTCGACCACGGACGCGCTCGCGCCCGGATAGACGGCGCTGACCGAGACCTGGGGCGGCACGATATCGGGAAACTGCGCGACAGGAATCTGGGTGATGGCGATCAGACCGGCCAGGGTCAGGACGATCGAGATGACGATCGAGAGTCGGGGACGATCGATGAAGATGTCGGAGATCATGATGCCGTGCCCTCACCCGCCGTCTGATCGGGCGACACCTTGACCTCCTGCCCCGGCCGCACCTTCTGGACGCCTTGGGTGATCACCAGATCGCCCTCGCTCAGCCCTTTGCTCACGGCGACATTGGCCCCCTTGGTCGGCCCGGTCTCGATGCGGCGCACCTGGGCCTTGCTGTCGGCGTCGACGACGAAGACATAGATCCCCTGTTGATCGAGCTGCAACGCCGACTGCGGAATCATGATCGCCGACTGCGGCGCACCACGCTGGACCACGACGCCGACATACTGACCATCGACCAGGATCCCGTCCGGATTGGGCAGCTCGGCGCGGATGGTCACCGAGTCGGTGCCCTGATTGGTGGTCACGTCGATGAAGTTCAGATAGCCCGCATGGGCGTAGAGGCTATTGTCGGGAAGCCGAACCTTGACCTCGATCTTGCTCGGATCGCCGCCCTTTTCGTGAATTTTGCGCTTCGCCTCTAGCAGCTCGCGCTGGGTGACCGGGAATTGAACATAGATGGGATCGCGGCTCACGATGGTCGCCAGCGAACCGGACGCTGGACTGACCAGATTGCCCACCGTGAGACTCGCCAGACCGATGCGTCCGGCCACCGGAGAAACGATCTTGGTATAGCTGAGATCGAGCTTGGCCGCCGTCAACGCCGCCTCGGCTTGGGCGATGCTGGCCTTGGCCACGGAGGCGGCGGCCTGGAGCTCGTCCACCTTGGCCTTGGCGATGTTCTTCTGGGCCAGGAGCTCCATGCCACGTTTGAGCTGGGCATCGGCGTTCTGCGAATCCGCCTTGGCCTTCTCGACATCGGCCGCACGCTGCTCCACGACCGCTTGGTACTGGTCGGGCTCGATCACGAAGAGCAGATCGCCCTCGGCCACCAGCTGACCTTCATTGAAGCGGCGTTCCTTGAGGAAACCCTCGACCCGAGCACGCAGATCGACCCGGTCGACGGCTACCACCCGTCCCACGAACTGCAACTCTTCGGCGACCTGCTGAGTCTTGGCCGAAACCGCGATCACGGCCGGAGGCGGGGTCGAGGCGGCCGACTGCGGCGCTTGCGGCTGACAGGCGGAGAGCCCGCAGAGCATGCCGGCAATCAGGACATACCCAGTCAAGGAATGACGGCCGTGAACCGCCACGCCATGAGAGGACGCGCTCGCGGCGCATGGGTTCGCCGAAATGATGTCGGCTGATTGGTATCGCATCGGAACACCTCTTCGTGGATGGATTCGGGCCTGCTTCGACCAATGGGATTGGCAATCGATAGGATGCGCACGATCTTAACCCGACAGACCGCGTACCGCTCAGATTCCAGGGCGCGGAGCGAAGCCCTCTCCCAACGATGCCAGGGCGCACTCCCTCAGACGCTCGACCTCAGGCGTTTCATAATCGCTCCGCTGCGGCGCCCCCCAGACCGGAGCGGGCCAGCAATGATCGGTGCGATAACGGGCAATGACATGGATATGCAGCTGCGGCACCAGATTGCCAATGGTCGCGATATTCAGCTTGTCCGGCTGGAACTCGCGCTCGACGAAGGCGGCGAGCCGATCGGTCTCGTCGCGAACCCGGCGGCGCAGATCCGGATCCAATCGATGCAACTCGCGCCGATCGGTCTTGGGAACCAAGATGAACCAGGGCAGCAGGGCGTTGTTCATCAGCAGCAAGACGCTCGACCCGGACTCGGCCAGAAGAAAGGTGTCCGCGCTCAGTCTGGGATGCAATTCGAATGGATTCATGAAGGGAACTCGCTAATCGGACGAGATCGGCTCGATCTCGCTGGTGGACGCCAACCCGCGCGCAATCCTGGACCGTGCATCGCCGCGCAACAGGTAGGTGGACAATTGAGACAGCGAGAGCGGACGGGCGAACAGATAGCCCTGCACGGCCTGACAACCTTCACGGACGAGAAAGTCCAGCTGCGCCTCCGACTCGACCCCCTCGGCGACGATGCGCAAACCCAGACCCTGCCCAAGAGCGATGATGGTACGAACGACGGGATCGCTTGGATGCGCCTGACCGATCTCGCGCACGAAGCGGCGATCGATCTTGAGCGTATCGATGGGCAGGTTCTGCAGATAGGACAAGGAGGAATAGCCCGTGCCGAAGTCGTCGATGGCAACGCGCACGCCACCCGCACGCAACCGGGCCAGATTGTCGATCAGGCCGACATTCTGATCGAGCAGCAGGCTCTCGGTGATCTCGATCTCGATCGCCCCTGGTCTCAGACCGGCAGCGACACCCAGCACCTGTTCGATCAGTTCCGGCTGGACGAATTGACGCGCCGACAGATTGATCCCGACACCCAGATCGAGTCCCTGATGTGACCAGCGTTCGAGCTGACGGCCAACCTCATCGATGACCCATTGACCCAGAGGCAGGATCAGACCCGACTCCTCGGCCACGGAGATGAAGGCGTCCGGGCCGACGAGCCCCTGCTCCGGTTCCTGCCAGCGCAGCAACGCCTCCAGACTCAAGATCTCACCGGAGGCGATGTCGACCACGGGCTGGTAATGGATCAGGAACTCGCCGCGCTCGATACCGCGACGCAACCTGGCCTCGATATCCAGCTTGCGCGAGGCCGCCTCGCCCATCGACGGGGTGAAGAAGCGGTAGGTGTTACGCCCCTTGACCTTGGCGGCATACATGGCGGTATCGGCATGTTTGAGGAGGAGCTCGAAGGTCTCGCCATGCTCGGGACAGAGCGCGATCCCGACCGAAACCGTGCAGACGATGTCCTGCCCGGAACAGACGAATGGCTCGCGAAAACCGTCGACGATTCGTTCGGCAACCTCGCGGGCGACCTGATCGGCGCGGCTACCGCAGATGATCACGGTCAGCTCGTCCCCGCCGAGCCGGGCGACCGTCGTGCGCAGAGCGCCAGTCGCGCCCGAGGTGACCGACTCGACCGCCGATTGCAAACGCGCGGCGGCGGCGCGCAGCAGCTCGTCGCCGATACCGTGCCCGAGCGAATCGTTGATGCGTTTGAACTCGTCCAGATCGAGGAACAACAGGGCCACATGGTCGTCCTGACGTCGCGTATCGGCCAGGGCATCCGCCAGATCCTGATTGAACTGACGCCGATTGGCCAGACCGGTCAGGCCGTCACGGTAGGCGAGCTGGTGGATGACCCGCTGCCTTCGGCGCCGCTCGGTGATGTCGCGCAGCAGGAGGATGACCTGCTGATCGTCGATTGCGATGAGTCGGGCGTCGAAGGCCACCATCTCGGTGTCGCTGCCCGGCAGCTCGATCTCCAACTCGCGCATCGCATGCTCGGACAGGGTCGCCCGAATCTCGTGCCGGATCGTGCCCGCGACCGATTCTGGCAGCAGATCCGAAAGATCCCCCACGACCTGCGCCGAGGTACCATCAAGCCCCAGGATCGCGCGACCGGGCTTGAAATGCAGGATGCGCCCCTCGGCATCCAGACGCAGCAGCGCATCGGGAATGGCGGAGATCAAGGCACTGTTGCGCGCCTCGCTGCGATGCAGGGCGGCCAGGGTGGCGTGACCGCGCAGCAGATAACGGATGCGATGGACGATCAGACTCCAATTGATGGGCTTGGCAAGAAAATCGGTGGCACCGGATTCGTAGGCGCGCTCGATGGAGGCGATGTCGTCGAGCCCGGTCACCATCAGAATCGGCACCAGCTCGACCCCTGGCAGGTCTCGGAGCATGCGGCAGGTCTCGAAGCCATCGAGCCCCGGCATCATGACGTCGAGCACGACCAGATCGGGGCGTCCGGAGCGCACCGATGCGATGGCCGAGCGACCATCCAACGCCTCGGAGACACTGAAGCCGGCCTCGGTCAGATAGGTGCTCGCCAACAGCTGCACGGTCGGATCGTCATCCACGACCAGGATCCGGGGTCCGGCATCCGAGTGCAGCTCGCCAATCTCGGCCGAAGCGCCCACTCGCGGCGGAGGAACCCTGACCTCGGCATCGGAGACGAGCCGCGCCTTCAGCATCGATCGGGTCTCGTCGAGAACCTCCTGGAACGGCATCAGAAACTCCACGAGGAATTGCCCGACGCCGAGTGTCTCGCCTTCCCCGGCCACGCACTCGATCTGAGCGCAGAGGACTGCGAGACGTTCGGCTCCAACGTTCGCGGCCGCCGAGCGCAAGGCATGAGCCGCCTCGATCGCGAGACGCGGATCGGTCTCGCCGATGCCTGTCACGAGGTTCGCGCCAAGCAATGCCGAGGACTCCAAGAAGGTGCCGATCAGCCGGGCACGGAGGTTGGGGTCGCACCCTTCGACCATCGCGCACAGTGCGTCGAGGACGGACGCGGCGAGCAGCGGTCGCGCCGCCCAGTCCGAGGATGCATCGAGTTGGGGCATCTTCGGCGCATCATCCGCGCTCGACGCCACGGAACGAGTCATCCCCGAATCCGGCTGGCCAGACCAGCGCAGCAGCAATCGATGCAGCATCGAGAGCATCACCGGCTTGGCCAGATAGTCGTCCATGCCCGCTGCCAGACACCGCTCCTGATCGCCTGACATGGCGTGGGCCGTGAGGGCGATGATCGGCAGACGTGCGAGCGACTCCACCTCCTCGCGACGCCGGATCCGACGGGTCGCCTCATAGCCGTCGACCCTCGGCATCTGACAATCCATGAGGATGAGATCGAAACCGCCCTGCGCACTGGCATCGATGGCCGCCTGACCGTCGGCGACGATACGGACGCTGCAGCCGATCGCCTTGAGCATGGCCGCCGCCAGCTGTTGATTGACTGGGTTGTCCTCCGCGACCAACACCCGGAGCCCGAGGGGGGGAAGCCGAGCCTTGCCGCTCGCCTCGCCGTGGCGATCGCCCGCTCCGTCAGTCTCCTCGGCCAAAATGTCCTGGAGACAGGCGAAAAGACGGCGTCGGCCGATCGGCTTGCACAGATAGGCGTCGATGCTCAGACCCAGATGCCGATCGGACTGGCAGACGAGGCTGACGGGAACGAGCAGGATCAGCGGGATATCCCTGAAGCTGTATGCGACCTGGGCCTCCGCCAGGTCGGCGAAGGTATCGAGCCCGCTCAGACTGGCATCCATGATGACGAAATCGAAACGCATCCCCAGCGCCTCGTCATCCCTCAGGGTCGCGAGCGCTCCGTCGACGTCCACGCATTCCTTCACTTCGAGCCCGGCGCGTGCGGCGTGGGCGACGATGGTCGAGCGGGTGATGCCGTGAGGCTCGACCAGCAGCAGGCGCCGTCCAGCCAGATCGGGGTAGGCATCGCCGATCGGTGATGCCCAATCGACCACCTCCATGGGAATCGAGAACCAGAAGCATGAGCCCGTACAACCGTCGCTTTCGAGCCCGATCATGCCGCCCATCAGCTCGGTCAACTCCTTGGCGATGGCGAGCCCCAGGCCGGTACCGCCGAACGCGCGACTGGATGAGCCGTCGACCTGAGCGAACGCGTCGAAGACCTGAGACTGACGGTCGAGCGGAATGCCGATCCCCGAGTCGACGACCTCGACCAGTATCCAGACCTGGCGCTCATCGTGGGACTGTAGGTCGACACGCACCGACACCTCTCCCGACTCGGTGAACTTGATCGCGTTGCCTATGAGGTTGCTCAGAATCTGGGCGATGCGATCCGGGTCACCCTTGACCCGATACGGAAGATCGGGCGAGAGACGACAGGCCAGCTCCAGCGAATTGGCGTGCGCCCGTTCAGCGAAGAGATCCACGACCTCCTCGATCAGCTCCTCCAGATCGAAATCGGCACAATCCAACATCATGCGGCCGGCCTCGATCTTGGAGACATCCAGGATGTCGTTGATGACCGTGAGCAGCGAACGACCGGAGCGGGTGATACCACCGGCGAAGCGTCGCTGCTCCGGCGTAAGGTCGGTCCCGAGCAGCAGCTCGCTCATGCCGACGACCCCGTTCAGAGGGGTGCGGATCTCGTGACTCATATTGGCCAGGAACTGAGACTTGGCGCGACTGGCCTGTTCCGCCACTTCGCGCGCCTGCTCGGCGCTACCGCGCGCGATCTGGGCCGCCTCCACCGCCTGGGTCAGATCGGCAGTCCGCTCGGCGACCTCGCGCTCAAGCAACTGGCGGTGTTCGGCGAGCCGCCTGTCGCGCTCGCCGAGTTGCTCCAGCATGCTGTTGAAGCCGTCGATGAGCCGTCCGATCTCGTCGTCTTCGCCGGGAAGGGCGCGCAGGCTGTAGTCCTGCTCGATCGACACCCGATCCATGTCGGCCGCCAGACGGAAGATAGGGTCTGAGATACGCCGCTGCAGCCAACTGGCAACGAGATGGGCCAGCCCCGTCGCGACCAGCAGCACGGCGATCAGCAGCGCGGCATTTCCGCGCAGACTGGCGTAGAGGCCGTTCAGACTGGACTTGATCGCCACCCAGCCGATACGTTCTCCATCGAAGCGGATGGGCGCGACGTATACCAGTCCATCGCGGGAAAAGGCGTATGCCTTCTCGCCGCTCGCCAAAGCGGCGGAGATCCAGGTCGGCAGCGCGCGGTCCCTGAGGCCGGCCGCAGCCGTCTCGCCCGTTCCGGGATGTTCCGGCGGATAGACGGCAACCAGTCCGCCGGCGTTGTCGAGCAGCCAGCCGTCGCTGACCTCGGGCTCCGCGCGCAGTGCCTCAAGCAATTGGGTCGCGGCCTTGCGATCGCCGAATTCCAGAGCCGCCGTGGTGGTCGTGCCGATCGCCTGCACCAGAACCGACACATGCTGCAGCAGGGCACTGCGATAGGCCAGGGCCTGAATTCCAAGCACGGCGAGCATCGCAACCAAGAGCGACACTAGGGTCGTCAGCAGGATGATGCGCCGCAGCTTGTTGCTGATCGAACGATGGGCATGGGACGTCATCGGAGGAGGCGTCTTATGTTGCGGCGGGTCGGCACTCACGGATCATTCCAGTCCCTTGTGATCGTTGTCGACGATGTCGGCCAGATCGAGCAGTTGGGCGCGGACCCGGAGTCCGGCGTCGCGCGCCATCGCCGGGGCGATCTCGAATCCCAGCCGATCTCCTGCGCGGACCAGGGCGATCATGCCACCCTGGCGCGCAAAATCAGGGATATCGCTGATGGTCAGCACCGGCTGACCGGCGAGCTCGCGGATCACCCTGGGAACCCGCGCAGCGGTCGCGCGCGGGAGGTACAGAATATGACACCCGCGCGTCCGCGCGGCCAGTGGCGGGACGACGACCTGAAAGACCACTCGGCGCCCCTGCACGACGCGTCCGGCGATTCCGAAGAGCGCCGCCGCGAAGGGATCATCCCCGAGTTGGCAGATACGCAAGGGGGCGTCGGCGGCGGCGAAGGCGCTCTCGGGCCAGTCGACGAATTTCCCGACCTTGTAGACGATGGCCGCCTTGATCCGCTCCTCCCGCGTCGGCTCGCCCGCATTGGTCGGCATGGCGACCAGACCAGACAATAGCATCGACAACCACAGGGTATGCCGCCTTGGGGTTAAGTGGACCATCGAATCGGTTCGACCGAGGCAGGTCACGTCCTCAGAAATCCAGACGCCATCGGAAATAGGCCGAACGCTCGATACTGGCGAGCGGAAGATCGGCCAGCTCCGATCCCCCCTCGGAATGGACGTCGTTCAACAGATTCTGACCGACCAGCGCCAGTTCCAGCCGTTTCGTCGGGCGCCAGGCAAGGCGAATGTCCATGTCCCAATAGGGGTCGATCGCGTAGGCGAAGTAGCCGAACGTCGCACCGATCTCGTCGGTGTAGCGCAACCAGAGGTCCAGATCGATATTGCGGCGAGGATTGAACCAGGAGCGTAGCGAAAGCTGATTATAAGGGTTGTTCTTGGACAGATTTCCGGTGGAGGCACCCGGCTCGACGCCGAATCTCGATTCGAGATAGGAGTAGGCGCCCTGCAAACGCCAGTTGGGGACGGGGCGCCAATCCGCAGCCAACTCCACCCCCTGCGCGAAACCGCTCGCAGCGTTGCCCAGCTTCAGCGGCAGGATCAGGCTGGCCGCGTTGCCTCCTAGCAGACAATCCGGGTAGATACCGTGGGGATAGCAGCGCAGTTGGCTCGCACTGCTGGTGCGCAGATTCCCGTAATCGTTATAGAAAAGCGCGAGGTCCATGCTCAGTCCGCGATCGACCTGCCATTTGTAGCCGGCCTCGTAGGCGATCAGATCCTCCGAGTCGAATCCCTCTCGGCCGACGATCAGCGCCTCGATCGGCAGTGATTCGGGGTTGCTTCTGGTGCGGGGCTGAAGGACGCTCTGACGGATAAAACCCGCCCGCTCGCCCCGTCCTGGGGTGCGCACGGCCCGGGAGACCGAGGCCCAGAGCGTCCGCTCCGGGCTCGGCGTCCAGAGCAGACGCAGATTCGGCTGGATCTCGAATCCGGTGAAATCGTTGTGTTCGATTTTGGTGCCGAGGATCAGGGTGAGCCGGTCCGCGACCAACTGGATATCGTCCTGAACGAAGGCACTGAAGAGACGCAGGGACGAATCGGATGGATCGAGCACAACCTGATTGCTCAGAGCGATCCTGTCCTGGGTATAACGGTAACCGAGCCCCATGATGAGGTCGTTGCGTCGGTAACGCTGCGTCCGATACTCCAGTTCCGCATCGAAGGTGTCCCGGATCTCGCCGAACCGAGCCCAGTCCCGTTCCGCATGATCGTAATAGGTCTTGAGCGCGAGGTCGTCGGTCGCAGAGAGCGGCCCGCTCCAGTTCGCCAACAGATCGCCACCCTGCACATCGGTGGTGCGGTCGACGGTTCGAGCGAGCGTCAAGAGCGAAGACTGGTCGAAGACCGTCTCGCCATGTCGGCCCTGATAGAGGTTTCCCTGCAACGACAACCGCTCGCCCTCGCCCGGGATCAGATCGGCCCGAAAACCGGCTCGGCTGCCGTTCCAGTCGTCGGCATTGTCGACGCGGCCGCTCGCATCTCGGCTGCCGTCGCGGTCGTAGGCCGACCCATAGACGCGATAGTGACCCAGCTCGCCCAATCGCCCGCCCCAGCGCAGGGTACCGCTCCCGCGCTCCTCGTCGCCGGCCAGCCCGGCCAGCAATCCGCCCTGGGTATCGGCCGACGACTTGGTGATGATGTTGACGACCCCGTTGACCGCGTTCGCACCCCACAGGGTCGCCCCCGGTCCGCGAATCACCTCGATGCGTTCGATGTCTTCCAGCATGGGCGATTGGACGTCCCAGTAGACCCCGGAAAACAGCGGCGAATAGACGCTGCGTCCGTCGATCATGACCAGAAGTTTGTTGGCGAGACGACCGTTGAAACCGCGCGCGGAGATCGCCCAGGTGTTCGCGTTGATGCGGGCCACCTCGACGCCGGGAACCATCCGCAACGCCTCGGGCACGGTGGTCGCACCCGAACGGCGCAAGTCCTCCTGGGTGATGACGAAGACGGCCGCCGCTGTCTGCGACAGCGGCTCGGATTTCTTGGCGGCGCTGGTGATCTTCAGACTCAGAAGTTCGCCCAGACTCATGTCGAAGAGCTCGTCGTCGGTCGGCTCGGCCCTGACCGCAACCTGATTGCCACAGATCGAGAGCGCCAGAACCAGCATCCGAATGGGGACGGAGAGGGACGAAGAGAAAAAGGACATAAGGGTGCGGGGTCATCCCGAATCGATGGCACGCTAGGCTGCCGCATGAGCCGTGTCGAGGCAAGCGCTACGTACACGCAACCCGCTCCTTTCCACACCGGAGACGGCTTGAGAACGCCCTTGCCCCACCCTGATCCCTGGGCGAAACCGGTCGTGACCCTAAGGATTTTGCTCGCTGTATCGCATCGACTCGCGTTCGAGTTCCTGGCGCAACGCCGCCATGGCCGTCGTCAAGTCCTCATGACCGCGAAAACCCAGCAGGATGTGCGGATCCTCGCCCATGTGGGGTAGGCTGAAGAGCTTGAGCGACGGGAAGGACTCCCCAAGCCGGCACATCAGCGGAATCAGACGGCTTTCGGGAACGCCCCGCACTACCAAAGCGGCCTCGCGCAGCCGCTCGCCGCGCCCGAAGACGCCGTCCAGCACCCACTCGGCCATCGGCCAGGCCATCGTGGGGAAACCGGGCAGGAACCAATGGCGACGGAGCGAAAAGCCGGGGATCCGGTTGATCGGATTGGGGACGAGGTCGCATCCCTCGGGCAGGTCCGCCATGAGGATGCGGTTCGGATAGACCTCCGCGCCGAATTTCTCTTCGAGCAGCCGCGCGGCCTCGGGATGCCGGCTCAAGGCGACACCGGCCGCCTGAGCGGCGCAGTCACGGGTGTGGTCGTCCGGCGTCGCGCCGATCCCGCCACAGACGAAGACCGGATCCGGGCGTCCCATCGAGAAACGCAGATGCGCGACCAGCACCTCCGGATCGTCCGGCAGCAACCAATTCCAGGCCAGTTCATGACCGCGCGACTGGATCCGCGATTTGAAGGCGGCCAGATGGGCGTCGGTCCGTGCCCCATTGAGCACCTCGTCGCCGATCACGATGAGACCGAAGCGAATCTGGGTCGTCTCTTGGGTGGCGTTCATCCTCAGCCCTCTGACGGCATGTGATCCATGAGCGCCTCGCGCTTGCGGTAGACCGTCCCCTGGAAGAGCGCGATCAGGTTCGCGTCCTCATCGGTGATGCGGATCAGATAGGTGGCGAGTTTGGAATTGATCGAGACCTCCTCGGCCTCGGCGGTCAGGACGCCCTTGCGCGCGGACTTCATGAAGGAGACGGAAACGTTGACGCCGAGCGCGACCGTTCCGTGCGAATTGGAGGCGACGGCGAAGACCAGGTCGGCGAGGCTGAAGATGGCGGCGCCATGCGCCACGCCCACGGCATTCAGATGCCGATCCTCGATTTCCAGCCGGGCGCGGGCGCGGCCAGGCGCCGCCTCCAGCAGCTCGACCCCGACGAAGGCGGCGAAACGGTCGTTGCTAAAGAAGTCTTGGAGGAGCTTCTGATCCATTGGAGGAGTTGATGCATTCATAGGTTGGGTCGTCGCAAAGCTATCAGCCACCAGCCTCCTGCGGCCAGCAGCTTTTTGGAACATGAAGAAAAAGGGGTTTCTCAACCGCACCGCTGGAGGCCGAAAGCTGAAGGCTGGAAGCTGCCAGCTATTCATCCAATAATTCGCGCCAGGCCGGATGGGCGGCGATCAGGCCGAGCGCCTCGGCGAGCAGCGTTCGACCGGGCTCCATCTTGAACCAGGTGGATGCCCCGGACGAATGCGGCAGCGGGATGATGTCGGCCTCCCAGCCCGCCTCCGAGCGATAGGGCCATTGACGCCCCACCACATCGCTGAGGCGATCGCAGTCCATGAGCTGGGCGATGGCGAGCTTGCCGATCGGCACGATCAGGCGGGGCCGCAACAGTTGCATCTCGCCGAACCACCAGCCGCGACAGCGCGCGATCTCGTCGCGGTCCGGAACCCGATCGCCGCCCTTGGGGTTCTTGCCGGGGAAGCAGCGACAGACGGCGCTGATGAGGGTGCGCTCGCGCATCGCCCTTTCGTCCAGGCCAATCCGGGCGAACCAGCCGAACAGTGTCTTGCCGGCGGTCCAGCAGAAGGGTCGGAGCTGCTCGATCTCGCGCGTGCCGGGGGCCTGGCCGATCAGCATCACCGGGGACAGCAGCGTGCGACTATGGACCGGTGGACCGAACATGCCGGGGCAGCGATGGCACAGTTCGAGTTCGGCGTGCAGACGCTCTAGGGCCTCTTGCCGCGCTTCGGAGCCGAGGTTCGAGGGATCGGAAAGGGGCATCGATTCAACCTGAGGTGACTTCAATCCAGACGGCGCAGAATCTTCTCGATCTGGACCCGGTGCATGCGGTTGTGAAGGGTGGCCAAGGCATGCCACTGACGCGCGGTCAGCGAGCCGAACCAGGGATGCGCATAGTGCCCGCGCGAGGTCAGCGAACCGAAACGCTCGATCTGATGCGCGTAACGCTCGACCAAGGCCGCCAGGGCCTCGATACGGTCGGGACCTGCATCTGGGTGCGGCCTGACGTCCTCCAGCCGGATCTCGATCCCATGGTGCCGATCGGAACAGATGGCGTGGATCAGCGCAGTGATGGCGGTGTTGACCAACACCAGATGATCGAGCGTCATGTACACCGACCAGTGGCGACTGTCGCTTTCGATCCCAGGGAAGCGGCGGATACGCACCGGACGGGCGCCCTGCTCCGGGGTCAGCCGCTCACTGAGCGCGATGGCGCGCTCGGCCTCGGTGCGAAAGCGCCGCAGGATGGTCTTCGGAGAGGCGAGCGAGGCGTAGACTCGGACGCCCAGATCCGCCACCAGACGCTCATGCGCCGGGATCCGGGTCTCGGGCGGATCCGAGCCGTCTCGCGCGCGACGGATCATGAGCGGCTCTTGCCCCAGGTATCGCGCAATCCGACGGTCAGGTTGAACACCGGATGCTCGGGCGTCGAATCCGGGTCCACGACGAAATAGCCCTCGCGCTCGAACTGGAAGCGCTCCCCGGTCTCGGCGCCGCGCAAGGCGGGCTCCAGCATACAGCCGGTGAGGACGCGCAGCGCGTCGGGGTTGATCGCCTCGCGATAGTCGGCACCGCCGGCACCCGGCGTGGCGACGCCGAACAGCCGGTCGTAGAGACGGATCTCGGCGCTCACCGCATGCTCTGCGGACACCCAGTGGATGACGCCCTTGACCTTGCGGCCCTCGGGATTCTTGCCGAGCGTGTCGAGATCGGCGCTCGCGCGCAGTTCGACGATCTCGCCCGTGTCGTCCTTGACCACCTCGTCGCAGCGGATGACATAGGCGTTGCGCAGACGCACCTCGCCACCGGGAATGAGGCGCTTGAAGCCCTTGGGCGGCTGCTCCTCGAAGTCGGTGCGATCGATATAGATCTCGCGACCGAAGGGAATGGAGCGCGTCCCCATGGCGGCGTCCTTGGGGTGGTTGCTGGCCTCCATCTGCTGGTTCTCTGAAACATTAGTGAGCACCACCTTGAGCGGGCGCAGAACCGCCATGCGACGCGGTGCCTTGGCGTCGAGATCCTCGCGGATCGCGCTCTCCAGCAGCGCCATCTCGACCAGATTGTCCGACTTGGTGACACCGATACGCTCGCAGAACTCGCGAATCGAGGCCGGGGTATAACCGCGACGGCGCAACCCGGCGATGGTCGGCATGCGCGGATCGTCCCAGCCCTGGACGTGGCCCTCGCCGACCAGATCGGTCAGGCGGCGCTTGCTCATGACCGTGTATTCGAGATTGAGCCGGCTGAACTCGATCTGGCGCGGCTTGCTCGGCACCGAGACGTTCGCGACGCACCAGTCGTAGAGCGGACGATGGTCCTCGAACTCCAGGGTGCAGAGCGAATGAGTGATCCCTTCGAGCGCGTCCGAGATGGGATGGGTGTAGTCGTAGGTCGGATAGAGACACCAGGCGCTGCCGGTCTGGTGATGCACCACGCCATGCTTGATGCGGTAGAGCACCGGGTCGCGGAGATTGATGTTGGGCGAGGCCATGTCGATGCGGGCGCGCAAGGTGCGCGAACCGTCCGGGAACTCACCCGCGCGCATACGCTTGAACAGGTCGAGATTCTCCTCGACCGAACGGTCGCGATAGGGGCTGTCCTTGCCGGGCTCGGTGAGAGTGCCGCGATAAGCGCGCATCTCCTCGGCATTCAGCTCGCAGACGTAGGCCAGCCCCTTCTCGATCAGCTCGACGGCAAAACCGTAGAGCCGCTCGAAATAATCCGAGGCGAAATAGAGCCGATCCTCCCAATCGAAACCGAGCCAGCGCACGTCCTCCTTGATGGATTCGACGAACTCCATGTTCTCCTTGAGCGGATTGGTGTCGTCGAAGCGCAGATTGCAGGTCCCGCCGAAGGACTGGGCCAGTCCGAAGTTGAGCACGATGGACTTGGCGTGCCCGATGTGCAGATAGCCGTTCGGCTCGGGCGGAAAGCGCGTGGCGATCCGGTCGTGCTTGCCGGATGCCAGATCCGCTTCGATGATCTGGCGGATGAAATTGGTGCGTGGCGGCTCGGCGGCGTCGGTCATGGTCTCTCGGGCGTCTCGGGCGGAAAGTGAATCGATGAACGTCGCATTCTAGCGTTTACCGCGACGATTGAAAGAACCCGCCGAACGCCCGCGACGATTTCGTCCACGAGGTAGTCGGATCACGGAACCGCACGTCCCGAAACGACGCTCCCCCAATGAGGGAGTGCGCTATCCTGCCCCTACACCGTCAACACCTAAGAGAAGCGAGACTCAGATGCTGGTCAAATTCGAAACCAAGGCCTATGCCACCATCACCATGTTCGGCGACGTCGCCGTCGCCCTCATCAAACTCATGGGACACAGCGGCACCGTACCGGGCGCACTGCTCGCCGAGGACGTGCCAGCCGCACTCAAACGCCTGAAGGCCGCCGTCGCCGAGCATCCCGAGGCGGCCCTGGATCCGGCGGAACCGACCCCGAACAAGAACGAGGAGACGCAGCACGTCAGCCTCGCACACCGCGCACTTCCACTGATCGAGCTACTGACCGCCGCAGCGGCCGATGGTGAGAACGTTATGTGGGATCATTGACCCCGGTCGCACCTCGATCAGAGAGCGCCCCGCCCACCATGAACAGGGCGGAACGCGTTCACAGGCGACAGAATCAAGACGCCGCAGCGCGGGCATCGATATAGGCCAGCGCCTTGTCGATGCGACGCAGGGTGGCCTCCTTACCGACCAGCATCAGGGTCTCTTCGATACCGGGCGAGGCGGCGCGGCCGACGATGGCGACACGCAGCGGTTGGGCGACCTTGCCCAGGTTGAGTTCCAGTTCCTCGCCAACCCGTTCGACGACATGCTTGAGCCCTTCGGGCGTCCAGTCCTCGTGCGCCATCATCTCGAAGCTGGCGCGCAGACGCGTCAGTGGCTCGCGGGCAACCAGGCGTAGATGCTTTTTGGCCGAGCCCTCGTCGAAGGATTCGAAATCCTGGTAACAGAAGGCGCTGATCTCAGCCAGCTCGGACAGGGTCTTGGCGCGAGCAGCCTGGGCCTTGACCACCTCGGCCAGTTCCGGCCCATCGGAGGGATCGATGCCCAGCTTGCCCATGTGCGGGCTCAAGAGCCGGGCGATGCGCGACGGTTCCGCATGCTGCAGATATTGCTGATTGAGCCAGTCGAGCTTAGCCGTATTGAAGCTGGAGGCGGCCTTGTTGACATCGGCGATGTCGAACAGCTCGATCATCTGCTCGATCGAGAAGACCTCCTGATCGCCGTGCGACCAGCCCAAACGGATCAGGTAGTTGAGCAGCGCCTCGGGGAGATAGCCCATGTCGCGGTAGGCCATGACGCCCACGGCGCCATGGCGCTTGGACAGACGGGCGCCGTCGTCACCGAGGATCATGGGGACGTGGGCGTAGCGCGGCGGTTCGAAACCGAGCGCGTGCAGGATGTTGATCTGGCGGGGGGTATTGGTCAGGTGGTCGTCGCCACGGATCACATGGGTGATCTGCATGTCGGCGTCGTCCACGACCACGCTCAGATTGTAGGTCGGCGCGCCATCGGTGCGACGGATGATGAGGTCGTCGAGTTCGTCGTTGCTGAAGGGCACCCGGCCGCGAATGAGGTCGTCCACGACCACCACGCCATCGGCGGGGTTCTTGAAGCGGATGACGTGCGGCTGATTGGGATCGACCTGACGATGACGGCAGCATCCGTCGTAACGGGGCTTGATCTTGCGTGCCATCTGATCGACGCGCAGCTTCTCCAGACGTTCCTTGGAGCAGTCGCAGCGGTAGGCGAGGCCCTTATCGAGCAATTCATTGATGACGGCGTTGTAGCGGTCGAAACGCTGGGTCTGATAGAAGGGCCCCTCGTCGTAGTCCAACCCGAGCCAGGTCATGCCTTCCAGGATCGCGTTGACCGATTCCGCCGTGGAACGCTCCAGGTCCGTGTCCTCGATCCTCAGCACGAACTGCCCGCCATGCTTACGGGCATAGAGATAGGAGAAGAGCGCGGTGCGGGCACCGCCCACATGCAGATAGCCGGTTGGAGACGGGGCGAAACGAGTGCGAACGGTCATGGGCTTCCGAAATCGGTGGTAACGAGAAAGACTGAGATTTTACACACAGCCTCCCTTCCCTGCCCGCTTGTTCGCTCCCGGCGGCATGGGGTATGTTGCCGACATGAGATTCGCCGAGGCAGATAGAAACAGCGGTTACCTGATCGAGGCCTATGGCCGCGAGGGTATCCAGATCGACGGCCGGCGCTATGGCCAGGGCCTCGCCTTGAGCGCACAGCGCATCATCGCCCCCTGGGGACCGCCCTCGCCCGCCGAGTTCACGACCGCGCATCTGGAGACGCTGCTGACGCTCGCCCCCCAGGTGATGGTGTTGGGAACGGGGGCGCATCAGGTGTTTCCCGACCCAGCCGTCTACTTCGACATCCTGTCGCGCGGCATCGGGGTCGAGATCATGGATACGGGCGCGGCCTGCCGCACCTACAACATCCTGGTCTCGGAGGGGCGCCGGGTCGTCGCCGGCCTCCTGCCCTGCTGACCCCCTCACCTCTCGGGAACCCTCAGACCATGGATCGCACCATCGTCCTCTCCATCCTCGCCGCCGCTGTGCTCGGCTTCGTAGGCATGCTCCTGATCATGCCCGATCCGGTCGAGGACGACATCGTGCGCCTCCCCTGGCAGGTTCGGCAGACGGCGGACGGACACACCCAGGTCTTCGGTTTCACCTTGGGCGAGACGCGTCTTGCAGAGGTGCGGCATACCTTCGGAGAGGAGGGCGAGATGAACCTCTTCCGCACGCAGGGGAATCCGCCAAGCGACAGCGTCGAGGCCTATTTCGAGCAGATCTATCTACAGCGCCTGAGGGCGAATTTCGTCGTGACCCTAGACGTGGACGCAGCGACGCTGAGCGCGGCCTTCGATCGCGGCTTGCGCATCAGCCAGCTCGGCAGCGGAGGGAAGAAGATCAAACTGGACCCGGTCGATGCCGAGCGCATGGCCGAGCGCCCGATCCGCAGCATCAGCTATCTGCCCAAGGCGCGACTGGACGAAACACTGTTGGAGCAACGCTTTGGCGCGCCCGAGGAACGCCGGATGGAACCGGAAACCGGAATCGTCCATTGGCTCTATCCCGCGCGTGGGATCGACCTCGCCCGCGATCCCGAGGGGCATGTCGTCATCCAGTACGTGAATCCGGCCGACTTCGACAGGCTCGCAGCACCCTTGCGAGCGCTGCCGTCACCGTAACGCCCTGCCCCGCGCTTCGAACTCAGCGCGCGCTGTCGACATAGCGGTCGCGCGCCGACTTGGCCCGCTCGAAGATCTCCAGCAGATGCTCGCCGTCGGCGCGGCGGATGCTCTCGGCCAGGTCCGTCATCTCGACACCGAAGCGGGCGAGCATGGCGCTCAGCGCCTCGCGATTGGCGAGACAGATGTCGCGCCACATCACCGGATTGCTCGATGCGATACGGGTGAAGTCGCGGAAACCGCCGGCTGCATAGCGGAAGATCGCGTCGTTCTCGCGCATGCGCGCCAGGGAATCGACCAGCCCGAAGGCGAGCATGTGCGGCAGATGGCTGGTGGCGGCGAGCACCTCGTCGTGATGCGCGACCGACATGCAGGTCACCTCGGCCCCGCAGGTCTCCCACATGGCCGTCACCCGGGACAACGCGTCCGGGTCCGTCTCCGGCAACGGGGTTAGGATCACCCGGCGGTTTTCGTAGAGTTCCGCGAAAGACGCCTCGACACCGCTGCACTCGGTTCCGGCGATCGGATGCCCGGGCACCAGCGATGGAGGAACCCCCTTGAAGGCCGCCATGGCATCGGCCACCACGCTCCCCTTCACGCTCCCCCCATCGGTCACCACGGCACCGGGATCGAGACGGTCGCTGATCGCCGAGAAGACGCCTCGCATCGCGCCCAAGGGGACCGCCACGAAGACCATGTCGGCACCGGCGACGGCCTCGTCGGGACGCTGGGTGAAACGGTCGATCACGCCCAGCTCGACGGCCTGTTCGAGGTTGGCCAGCGCGCGGCCGCAACCCACCACCTCACCGACCACGCCCTCCCGGCGCAGGGCGCGCGCCAACGAGCCTCCGATCAGTCCGACCCCGATGACGGCAAGGCGCTCGATCATGCGGCGAGCACGTCCTTGAGCGCGGCGATGAAGCGCGCGTTCTCCTGCTCCAGACCGATGCTGATGCGCAGGTGGTTGGGCATACCGTAGTTGCCGACCGGGCGCACGATCACGCCGAGCCGCAACAGGGCATCATTGATGGGGGCCGCCGGGCGTCCCAGATTCAGCATGACGAAGTTGCCAACCGAGGGGATATAGCCGAGCCCCATCTCATCGAAGGCCTTCGTCAGTTGCTTCATTCCGGCGCGATTGAGTTCGACCGATGCACGGACGTGGTCACGATCGCCGATCGCCGCTGCGGCCGCTGCCTGGGCCAAGGCATTGACGTTGAAGGGCTGACGAACCCGATTGAGCAGGTCGGCGATGCGCGGATCGCTGATGCCGTAGCCGACCCGTAGCGCGGCCAGTCCGTGCGCCTTGGAGAAGGTGCGAAGCACGATCAGGTTAGAGAAGGTTTCGACCCAGTGGGTGGCGTCCGGGAAATCCGGCTCCGAGACGTAGTCGGTATAGGCCTCGTCCACGACAACGACGCAGGTCTTGGGCAGGGAACCGATGAAGGAGCGCAGCTCGTCGGCGGCCAGCCAGGTCCCGGTCGGGTTGTTCGGATTGGCGATCCAGACCACCCGAGTGCGCGCGTTGACCAGATTCGACATGGCATCGAGATCGTGGCCGAAGTCGCGCGCCTTGGCCACACGCGCCGTCGCTCCGACCGATTGGGTCGCGATCGGGTAGACCGCAAAAGAGTATTCGGAGAAGACGGACTCCACACCGGGCTGCAGAAAGGCGCGAGCGATGATGTCCAAAACGTCGTTCGAGCCGTTGCCGATGGTGATGGCGGCCGGCGAGACCCGATGATGATCGGCCAAGGCACGGCGCAGATCGAAACCGCCGCCATCCGGATAGCGTCCCAGTTCGGCCAGACAGGCGGCGATCGCCTCGCGCGCCTTGGCGCCGGGGCCGAGCGGATTTTCGTTCGACGCCAGCTTCACCGAGTCGCTGATGCCGAGCTCGCGCTCCAGCTCGGAGACCGGTTTGCCCGGCACATAGGGCGTCAGACCAGCGATCCAGGGGGCGGCGATATCGAGGAAAGGATTGTCAGCTTGGGTCATTGGAGGTCACGAATTCGTTGAGTCTAAATCCGGCAAGATGGACCACTGGGATGCGCGGCACGCGAAGAAAGACAAAGGCTGTTTCAGGCTCGCCACGCCCCTTTCGGATGGGCGCAACCGGAAAACGACTTCGAATTCTCTGCGTGCGTTGCGTTCCTTGCGGTTCAACAGCGCCATTAGGTCGGATGGTTACAACACGGCCACCGGATAGGAACCCAGCACCTTGAACAGCAGGGCATCCTTTTCGAGGTGCTCCAGGGCTGCCGCGAGCGGCAAATCCTGACGGTGCCCCATGATGTCGATGAAGAAAACATAGTCCCAGATGCCACGTCGCGAGGGACGCGATTCGATGCGCGTCATGCTGATCCCGTGCGCCGCGAGCGGCAACAGCAGGGCATGCAGCCCGCCCGATTTGTTGCGGCAGGAGAGCAGCAGGCTGGTCTTGTCCTGTCCGCTCGGCGGCGAGTCCTGCTTGCCGATCACCAGGAAGCGGGTGGTGTTGCCCGGGTCGTCCTCGATGCGCTCTGCCAGCACCTGGAGCCCATAGATCTCGGAGGCCTGAAACCCGGCGACCGCCGCAGCACCCGGCTCGCCCGCAACGATGCGCGCCGCGTCGGCGTTGCTGCCGACCGGAATGCGCTCGGCATGCGGAAGATAGCGGTCCAGCCAGCCACGACACTGAGCGAGCGACTGCTGATGCGAATAGATGGTACGGATCGCACTCAGCTCTGTCTCCTTGCTCATCAGATGGTGGTGGATCCGCAAGGAGACCTCACCCGTGATACGCAGCGGCGAGCTCATGAACAGATCCAGGGTGTGGCTGACCACGCCCTCGGTCGAGTTCTCGACCGGAACCACGCCGAAATCGCAGGCACCGGCCTCGACCTCGCGGAAGATCTCGTCGATGGTCGCCATCGCCTTGGTGACGACCGAGTGCCCGAAATGCTTGATGGCGGCGGCTTGGGTGAAGGTCCCCTCGGGTCCGAGGAAGGCGGCATTCAGCGGACGTTCCAGGGCCAGACAGGCGGACATGATCTCGCGAAAGAGCCGCGCGACCTCCTCGCCTTCGAGCGGTCCCGGATTGGCGTCCTTGATCCGCCGCAGGACCGAAACCTCGCGCTCCGGGCGGTAGAACTGCACCGCCCGCCCATCGGATTCCGTCTTGATGTGCGCGACCTTCTGGGCACAGCGCGCGCGCTCGCTGATGAGCGCCAAGATCTCCTGATCGATGGCGTCGATCCGGCGGCGAACCGCGTCGAGCTCATCGCCCGTGATATCTGTTGTCATAGTTCGATGAACCCGTTCAGCCGTCGAGACAACGCACCGAGAGCACCCCTTCGATGCCTCGGAGCTGCGCCAAGGTCGCGTCCGAGCAGCTTTGATCGAGGTCGATGAGGGTCACGGCGATGTCTCCGCGCGAGCGGTTGAGCATGTCGATGATATTGAGTCCGGCATTGGCCAGATCGGTCGAAATCTGGCCGACCATGTTGGGCACATTGCTGTTGACGACGGCGAGCCGCACGCCACCGTTGCGCGGCAAGCTGATCTCCGGAAAGTTGACCGAGTTGCTCACATTGCCGTTTTCCAGATAGTCGCGAACCTGATCGGCGACCATGATGGCGCAGTTGTCCTCCGCCTCCTTGGTGGAAGCCCCTAGGTGCGGCAGGGTGATGACGCGCGGATGGTCCTTCAGCAGATTGCTCGGGAAGTCGCAGCAATAGGCATAGAGATGCCCCTGATCCAGCGCGGTCACCACGGCATCGTCGTCGATGATGCCGGAGCGCGAGAAATTCAACAGCACGGCACCCTTGGGCAGGATGCGGATACGGTCGGCGTTGATCATGTGCCGGGTCTGGTCGTTAAGCGGCACATGGAAGGTCACGAAATCGGAGCGCGACAGCAGGTCGTCGATGCTGAGCGTGGCCTGAACGTCACGCTCCAACTGCCAGGCGTGGTTCACGGTGATGCTCGGGTCGTAGCCGACGACATGCATTCCCAGGGCGCGTGCCGTATTGGCGACCTTGACGCCGATGGCGCCCAACCCGACCACACCGAGGGTGCGACCGGGCAGCTCGAATCCGCCGAACTGCTTCTTTCCGGACTCGACCGCCTCGTTGATCGCCGCGTCCTCGCCCGAGAGCCCTCGGGCGAAGTGCCAGGCCTGGGGGATGTTGCGGGCGCTCATCAGCATGCCCGCGATCACCAGTTCCTTGACCGCGTTGGCATTGGCACCGGGGGCATTGAATACGGCCACGCCCCGTGCGGTCATGGCCGCGACCGGGACGTTGTTGGTTCCCGCGCCGGCGCGGCCGATGGCCTGGACGGTCTCGGGGATCTCCATGTCGTGCATCTTGGCCGAGCGAACCAGGATGGCATCAGGATGACTGATCTCGGATGCCACCTCGTAGGATGCGCGTGGAAGCCGCTCCAGCCCGACCACGGAGATGTTATTCAACGTCTGGATCTTGAACATGACTCGTCAATCCTAACCAGTGATGGGAACCGTCGGTCGCATGGATTCAAGCCCCCTGCGACCGAGGACGACTGTGCACCAAGACCATCGGCTCGGCGATAGACAGCCACGATGGGCGGCGGCCAGAGCCCGCGCGCCCCGTTACTCGCGAGGACACGCGGATATCGACACGGGAAGCGGTCAGCCCTGACTGCGCTCGAACTCTTGCATGAAACCGGCCAGCGCCTCAACCCCTGCCTCAGGCATGGCGTTGTAGATGCTCGCACGCATGCCGCCGACCGAGCGGTGCCCCTTGAGGGTGGTGAGACCGGCGGCCTTGGCCTCCTTGAGGAAGCGCTCGTCCAGCTCCGGATTGGCCAGCGTGAAGGGGACGTTCATCCAGGAACGCGACTGGGGATCGACGGGATTGCTGTAGAAATCCGAGCCGTCGATCAGATCGTAGAGACGCTTCGCCTTGCGCGCGTTGACGACGGCCATCGCCTCCAGACCACCCATGTCCTTGAGCCATTTGAACACCAGACCGGCCAGATACCAGGCATAGGTCGGCGGGGTGTTGTACATGGAGTCGCCGTCGGCCTGGACCTTGTAGTCGAACATGGTCGGGGTGCCCGCGATGGGCTGACCGATGAGATCCTCGCGCACGATGACGATGGTCAGACCGGCGGGACCGATGTTCTTCTGGGCACCGGCGTAGATGAGCCCGAACTTGGAGACGTCGATCGGACGCGACAGCAGGGTCGAGGACATGTCGGCGACCAGCGGCTTGCCGTTGGTCTCCGGCACATAGGGGAACTCCACGCCTTCGATGGTCTCGTTCGGCGTGTAATGGACGTAGGCCGCCTCACCGCTGAGCTTGAGTTCCTCCTGAGACGGGGCGCGCGTGAATTTGCAGTCATCGGTAGCGGCAGCGACATTCACCTCGCAGTAGTGACGTGCCTCGGCCATCGCCTTCTTCGACCAGGAACCGGTATTGATATAGTCGGCACTACTGCCGCCACGCAGCAGATTCATGGGCACGGCGGCGAACTGACTCGATGCCCCACCCTGCAGGAAGAGCACCTTGTAGTTGCCTGGAACCTTCAGCAGCTCGCGCAGATCGGCCTCTGCCTGGGCGGCGATGGACATGAACTCCTTGCCTCGGTGGCTCATCTCGGCCACGCACATGCCGCTTCCTTGCCAATCGAGCATCTCATCCCGAGCCTGGGAGAGGACCGGTTCGGGCAGCATCGCCGGACCGGCGCTGAAGTTATAGACGCGAGCCATTCTGACTTTCCCCATAGAGGTTGCGATTAATCGTCGGTGTCCGAGTCGACACCCTCTTGCGGATCCGCAGCATCGTCCGGATCCGTGGCGACATCCTCATCGGATTCGCCGTTCTCCTTGTCGCCTTCGAGGGCGACGATACGCTCGACGTAGACCAGCCGCTCGCCTTCGGCGAGATTGATGAGCTTGACGCCCTGCGCGTTGCGCCCGACCGTCGGAATTTCGTCCACCGTGGTGCGGATCAGGGTCCCGCCCTCGGTGATCAGCATGATCTCATCTCCAGGCCGAACCAGCACGGCACCAACCTGAGCGCCGTTGCGCTCGGAGGTGCTGATACCGATCACGCCCTGGGTACCACGCCCCTTGGTGGGAAACTCCTCGACCCGGGTGCGCTTGCCGTAGCCGTGCTCGGTCACGCTGAGCACGGTGCCGGGCTCGGGAACCACCAACGAGATGACCTCCTGCCCCTCCTTCAGCGTAACGCCACGCACGCCGTGCGCGGTGCGGCCCATAGCGCGAACCTGATCCTCGGAGAAACGCACCGCCTTACCGGCAGAGGTGAAGAGCATCAGGTCCTGGTTGCCGTCGGTGATGGCGACCCCGATCAGATACTCGTCATCGCGCAGATCGATGGCGATAATGCCGCGCGAAAGCGGACGAGAGAACACCTGAAGCGGGGTTTTCTTGACCGTGCCGGCGCTGGTCGCCATGAAGACGTAATAGCCTTCCTCGTACTCGCGTACCGGCAACATGGCATTGATGCGCTCACCGGCCTCCAGCGGCAGCAGATTGACCATGGGCCGCCCGCGCGCACCGCGTCCGGCCTGCGGAAACTCGTAGACCTTCAGCCAATAGACCCGACCGCGACTGGAGAAACAGAGAACCGTGTCGCGCGAGTTGGCGACGAAGATGCGGTCGATGAAGTCCTCCTCGCGGAAGGAGGTCGCGCTCTTGCCCCGACCGCCACGCCGCTGGGCCTGGTAATCGCTGATCGGTTGCGCCTTGGCGTAGCCCTGATGCGACAGGGTCACGACCACATCTTCCGGGGCGATCAAATCCTCCAGGGTCAAATCCGTATGGTCGATCTGGATCTCGGTGCGCCGGTCGTCGCCGAACTGGTCGCGCACGGCGATCAGCTCTTCGCGGATCACCTCCATCAGACGGTCCGGGTCGGACAGAATCAGCAGCAAGGCCGCGATCCGTTCCAGAATCTCCTCGAACTCCTTGAGGATTTTTTCCTGCTCCAGCCCGGTGAGTCGATGCAGCTGCAGATCCAGAATCGCCTTGGCCTGACGCTCGCTGAGACGGTAGCCGTCGCCCGAGAGACCCAAACCGGCCGCCAGATCATCCGGGCGAGTGGTCTCGGCACCGGTGCGCTCCAGCATGCCGATCACGGCACCGGGCCGCCAGGCGCGCTCCATCAGGCGCTCGCGCGCCTCCGCAGGGCTGGCCGACGCCTTGATGGTGGCGATGACCTCGTCGATATTCGCCAGCGCAATGGCGTAACCTTCCAAGACATGCGCCCGATCACGCGCCTTGCGCAATTCGTAGAGCGTGCGGCGCGTCACCACATCGCGGCGGTGACGCAGGAAATACTCCAGCGTCTGCTTGATATTGAGCGTGAGCGGCTGGCCGTCGACCAGGGCGACCATGTTGATGCCGAACACCTGCTGCATCTGGGTGTGCTGATAGAGGTTGTTCAGCAGCACCTCGGCATGGGCATCGCGCTTGAGCTCGATGACGATGCGCATGCCGTCCTTGTCGGACTCGTCGCGCAAACCGTCCTGAGCGATGCCGTCGATCTTCTTTTCCTTGACCAGCTCGGCGATACGCTCCAGCAGGCGCGCCTTGTTGACCTGGTAGGGCAGCTCGGTGACGACGATGGCCTCGCGTCCGCTACGCTTCTGGACCTCGGTCGTGGTGCGGGCGCGCATGACGCATCGACCACGCCCGGTGCGATAGGCCTCACGAATCCCGCGCACCCCATTGATGAGGCCGGCGGTCGGGAAATCCGGTCCAGGCACGAGCTCCATCAACTCCTCAATGGTGACCAGAGGGTTGTCGATGATCGCCAAACAGGCGTCGATGACCTCGCGCAGATTGTGCGGCGGAATGTTGGTCGCCATGCCGACGGCAATACCCGATGAGCCGTTGACCAGCAGATTCGGAAAGCGCGCCGGCAATACCGAGGGTTCATGCTCGGTGTTGTCGTAATTCGGTATGAAATCGACCGTATCCTTGTCCAGGTCGTCCAGCAGGGACTCGGAGATGCGCTTCATGCGCACCTCGGTATAACGCATCGCCGCAGGCGGATCGCCGTCGACCGAGCCAAAGTTGCCCTGTCCGTCGACCAGCAGATAGCGCATGGAGAAGGGCTGGGCCATGCGCACCATGGTGTCGTAGATGGCCGAGTCGCCGTGCGGGTGGTACTTACCCATGACGTCACCGACGACGCGGGCGGACTTGCGATAGGCACGGTTCCAGACGTTGCCCTGTTCGTGCATGGAGAACAGTACGCGTCGATGCACGGGCTTGAGTCCGTCGCGGACATCGGGTAAGGCGCGCCCCACGATGACGCTCATAGCGTAATCGAGATAGGACTGACGCATCTCGTCTTCGAGATTGATTGGCAGGACTTCTCTAGCGAAATCTGGCATGGGCGTGATGAACCGACTTGGTGGACCGGACGCGGTATCAGGAGCGACGCCGAATCAGGCTTGTTCTAAACCGGTCGATTCTACCACGCCAGGCCAGGTATCGCTCTTGTCGACGCATGCCTGACAAGCCCGCGAGGGGCATCGAAGGCGATGCCAAATGCGATGACGACGGTCTCGCTGGGTCCGTCGGAGGTCATGAATCCGTCCCGATCGGTCGCACCCAAAGACCTCAGCGCACTCCAGATTCGCGCGCCCAATAGCCGTGCACCTCTGGAACGATGATTTCGGGTGCCGGACGGGCGAAGAGATAGCCCTGAACCAGATCGACGCCATTCTCGACCGCATAGGCCAACTCGTCCTGGATCTCGATCCCCTCGGCCAGGATTTGAATCCCCAAATCGCGCGCGATACCGACGAGCGCCTTGAAGATGGCCTGTCGATTCCGGTCGAGATGGATATTGCGCACGATTTCCATGTCCACCTTGATGATGTCTGGCTTGAGCATGGCCAGCAAGTTGAGCGAGGCATAGCCACTGCCCACATCGTCCAAGGCAATCTGGTAGCCGACCTCGCGATAGAAATCGAGCACCTTCTTGAGATGCTTGACGTCGCGAACCTTCTCCGTTTCGGTCACCTCGAACACTATCCGCTTCGGGTCGAAATCGAGCTTGCGCGCCCAACGAACCGTCGTGCGCAGACAATGCGCCGGATCATAGATGGCGGTTGGCACGAAATTGATGAACAGCAGTCCCTCGGCACCACACTGGGCAGCGCTACGCAGGGCGGTGACGCGCGCAAGCCGATCCACCTGAAACAGGAGTTCACTGATGAACGCCTTTTCAAAGATCTCGCCGGGGAACATGAGCGTCCCATCCTCGCGCTCGGCGCGCAGCAGCGCCTCGTAACCGACCACGGTCCCGTCGACGGCACTCAGAATGGGCTGAAACCAGGACAGAAAGGATTTGCGGTCGAGGGCTCCAAGCAGATCACGCGCACCCAGCAAGTCGAACCAGCTTTCCAGGGTTCGCGCCCGCGTGAATGACTGAAAGGTCAAGGGCTGGCCAAAGGGCATCTGAAGGGCCGAGACATCGCGAATCTCAAGCGGATTGAGGACTTGCGAATCACGCAGGAATTCGAGCAGGCCGACCAGATCGACATCGGCCAAGGTGACGACCATATCCTGCCGCGCATAGGAAAGACCTGCCCCGTCGAGCACGCCGACCACCTTGTCGAGCAGCTCTCGAACGCCACAGGTCAGCAACAGATCGCCACCATCCTCGAATGAGATGGGGCTTTTCTGACAGCGTCTACAAGCCATCGAACGATCTCCTCCAGACCTCTGGAACGAAACAGCCTCCGACTGGAGCAAGTCGGCACAATACACCGAACGGTCGCGCGGGCTAGGCATCAGTGGCACACCGGGGTTGCGGCCCAGCGGGCCGCCGCCCCGACGCGGACCAAGAATCAACCCATGAGGGCGCGCATCTTCTCCGTCGTCGGATTCAGAACGACACCGCGCTCGGTCACGATGGCATCCACCAACGATGCTGGAGTCACATCGAAGACCGGATTGCGCGCGTCGCAGCCCGCCGGAGCCAGACGCCGCCCGCCACAGCTCAGCAGCTCCTCGGGATCGCGCTCCTCGATCGGGATCTCGGCGCCGGAGGCAATCTCCATATCGACGGTGGATGTCGGTGCAGCCACCATAAACTTGATACCGTGGTATTTGGCCATGACGGCCAGACCATAGGTCCCGATCTTGTTCGCCACATCGCCATTCGCCGCGATGCGATCCGAACCGACGATCACCCAGCCAACGCCTCCGGTCGCCATCAGACTCGCCGCCGCCCCATCGGCCTGCAGCGTCACGGGGATGCCATCGTGCATCAGTTCCCAGGCGGTCAGACGCGACCCTTGCATCCAGGGACGGGTCTCATCGGCATAGACCCGAACGATCTTGCCGGCGGCATACGCACTGCGCACCACGCCGAGGGCCGTGCCATAACCGCCCGTTGCCGCCGCGCCCGCGTTGCAATGGGTAATGACGTTGGTCGGCCCCGCGATCAACTCCGCACCCAGATCGCCAAGACGCCGATTCGCCGCACGGTCCTCATCATGGATGGCGATCGCCTCCTGAAGCAGGCGATCGGTCGGATCAGTCGCATCCAATGTGTCGATCAGCGAACGCATGCGTCGGATCGCCCAGAAGAGATTGACCGCCGTCGGACGCGAGGCGGCCAGACACTCCAGATCGGACTCGATCGCCGCCTTCCAGCCCTCGGTCGCAGCCGCATAGGCCGAACGCCCGGCCAGCACGACACCATAGGCCGCCGCTACGCCGATGGCCGGCGCGCCCCGCACCACCATCGCGCGAATCGCATCCGCCACATCGGCCGCCACATCATAGGCAATGAATTCGGCACGCTCAGGCAGGATGCGCTGATCGGCAAGATAGAGACGTCCCTCATGCCAGACGGCGGCATCATCGGGAGTGGGGACGGTCGGGATCGTGGTTTTCATCAAAGCCTCCTTATGGCATGTTGCCGCGCATTCTCTCTTATTCGCAGCGACAACCAAAGGACCGAGCGATGCAAGCCGAACTCCTCATCCATGCGCAATGGGTGCTTCCAGTCGATCCCGAGAACCGGCAGTTGACCGACCATGCCGTCGCCATCGCGGACGGTCGAATCCTCGCCGTCCTCCCTTACGAAGAGGCGCAACGATCGGTCCAGGCCGAGCGAGTCATCGAGCTGCCAGGACACGCACTCATCCCCGGCCTCGTCAATGCCCACACCCATGCCGCCATGACCCTGATGCGTGGCCTGGCCGACGACCTGCCGCTCATGACCTGGCTGCACGATCACATCTGGCCGACGGAGAAGCGCTGGGTCGATGAGCATTTCGTCGGCGACGGTACCCGACTGGCCGTGCTGGAGATGCTGCGCGGCGGCGTGACGTGCTTCAACGACATGTATTTCTATCCGGAGGTCACCGCACAGGTGAGCGCAGAGGCCGGAATGCGAGCGGTCATCGGTATGATCGTGGTCGATTTCCCGACCGGATATGCCGAATCGGCGGACGACTACATCGCCAAAGGGCTGGCGCTGCGCGATCAGTATCGCGATCACCCGCTTGTTCGGGTCGCCTTTGCGCCCCATTCACCCTACGCCGTTTCCGATGCCCCACTGCAACGCATCGGAACCCTGGCCAACGAGATGGAGGTGCCGATCCATCTCCATTTACATGAAACGCACGATGAAATCGTGCAATCGCTACGTGATCATGGCGAGCGCCCCATGAGCCGGCTCGATCGCCTCGGCCTGATCGGCCCTGCCTTGGCGGCCATTCATATGACACAGCTTGAGGACGATGAGATCGAGCGGCTCGCGGAATCCGGTGCCCATGTCGTGCATTGCCCGGAATCCAATCTCAAGCTCGCTAGCGGCTTCTGCCCCGTCGCCAAACTGCTGAGCGCAGGAGTCAACGTCGCGCTCGGCACCGACGGAGCCGCTAGCAACAACGACCTCAATCTGCTCGGAGAAATGCGCACTGCGGCCTTGCTCGGCAAGGGCGTTGCAAATTCCGCTGCCGCCGTTCCGGCCCATGCCGCGCTGCGGATGGCGACCATCAATGGGGCCAAAGCACTCGGATTGGAGGACGAAATTGGGTCGTTGGAACCGGGTAAATCTGCAGATTTGGTCGCGCTCGACTTACGCGACTCGCACACGCAACCACTCTACAACCCGACATCGCATCTAGTGTATGCAGCCGGACGTCATCAGGTGCGCCAGGTGTGGATCCAAGGACGCCAAGTCATCAAGGACGGCGCTCCATTGACCCTGAGCCCCACCGAGGTCATGTCGGCCGCACAGGTTTGGGGCACCCGATTGGCGGAGCATCACAAGGCATAGAGCCAATCGACCTGGATCGCGCGCGATCCAGGTCGTTTTTGCGTGCGTATCGCAGATCCGGAGTGAGAGGAAGAATAGAGCGTGTTTCTTGGCGTCGTTTGCGCCCGCGCGGTTCGTTTTTCTTGGGCGCAAAGGAGAAACCCCTTCGCTCCGATGGGAGGAAGGGGTTTCGGGATAAGGCCCTGGCGGTGACCTACTTTCGCATGGGGAAGCCCCACACTAACATCGGCGA
>NZ_JBHUHX010000019.1:0-18378 GCF_042682685.1 Thiorhodococcus fuscus | reverse complement strand
TTGCAAAAGGCTTCAAAGATAAATCTGACCGCCTAAAGGCGGTGGTTTTAACCCTGCTTCGGACAATAAAAATCTGCTAGAACTCGAGCGGTTAGTTGACGATGTGGTTCCTCTAGATTCGTCTTTTCTACAACCTGACATTCCGAGATTTGTCATTCCACCTGGAAATTACGACATACTCCAGATGATAGGGATGATAAAAGATATAGAAACATATGCAAAATGCCGAGACGAGTTCAAAGAAAAAATTAAAACATTGGTCGGCGTTATCGATAGTCAATTACTGGGCAAAGAATTAGATGTGGGTGCGATGATTAGTAAGCTGCAGAATCTATTTGATAACATATCAAAACTCGATGATCTCCAGCAAAAATTTGCGCGCATCAAGGCCGAAGATGCCTCATTGTTTGAAGAGATTGATGAATATAATGCAAAAGCGGATCTCCTTTTCAAAGAATTACATGCCGAACTATGCAAAATACGTTTATCTGGCCGCTTCGCGCTTTTCTATCTGATGCGCCAGCTAATAGCGCATAAACAAATCTAGGAGCAGCAAAGAGCAGACTTTCGTGTAAATACAAAAAGCTTAAGTTGAGCGTTATCCACCACCCGCGCCTTTCGCGGGTAGTGGACTCGACAGTCCTGAAATCATCTATCGGCCTGATGATGAGATTGGCCCGTCCTCTGCCGTCTTAGCGAGCTTCACAACAGTCCCCACGTCCCCCGAGACTTTCCGTAGCCGCTCATCGGCCAGATGAGCATAGCGCTGTGTCGTCTGAGGACTCGCATGTCCTAGTAGATGCTGGACATCGTACAGCGTCGCCCCCGAATTGACGGCAAGTGACGCAAAGGAATGCCTCAAGTCATGAATCCGGAGATTCTCGATTCCCGCTGCCTCCAGAATGCGCTTGAAACCCTTGATCGGATTATTGATCGGCTGACCCTCGACTCGTCCTGGAAACACATAGGGATTGTCTGGAACACGAGTTTGCTCGCGCAACACGGCGACGGCCTCGGGATTGAGGACGACATGCCGCGATTTGCCGCTCTTGGTGTCCGGCAAGAACAGCAAGCCTTGCTCCAGGTCGACATGGTCCCAGGTTGCCTGAAGGGCTTCCTCCTTGCGAATCCCGGTCAAGAGCAGAAACTTCAAGGCACCGACGATCACCTTGTTCGGCTCAGCTTCCATCGCCTGAAACATCCGTTGAATCTCATCGGCAGAGAGATAGCGATGGCGTTGATTGTTCTCCTTGAACTTGGCCACGCCCTGACAGGGATTCTTCGTCAGACGTCCCCACTGGACTGCGAGCTTGAACAGCTTCGACAACAAGGACAGATGCCGATTCGCTGTTGCGGGTGAGCACGTCGACTTGATCTCGCCGTGGTAGACCTGAATGTCTCGCATCGTGATGGTGTCGAGCTTCCATGCCCCGAAGCGAGGAACCAGATGCACCCGTAACTTACTCTCGTCAGCGCCCGCCGTGCGCTTGTGTTGCTCGGCATAGGGCAGATACTCCTTGAGCGCGAAGTCCTTGAAGGTTGGCATCGCCGCTTGTTCTTCCTTACGCGCTTGAGGATCCTGTCCCTGATCGAGCTGATAACGCAACGCGAGTGCCTGTTTGCGCGCCTCGGGCACCGTCATCGCCCCGAACTCCCCGATCTTCATCGAGCGTTTCTTCCCGTCGATGGTGTAACGAAAATAGAAGAACTTCCGTCCGCTCTTCGACACCAGGAGCTTCAGACCAGCAACCTCGGTGTCAGTATATTCGGCCTCGGTCGAGCGCGACTCTTTGGGGTGCGGCGGGAGTTGCTCAATGGCCTTCTGTGTAAATTTGAATCGAGTCTGACTCGATGGCGGTCGTACCATGGTCGCCTCCTCTGACGCGACAGAATGGTGAAAAAAAGTGTCCATGACCTTGTCTTGGATCGTCGCCGGTCTTCCTGTGCCCCCCTGATAATCACCGGCTCTCAGCCAGACAATCGAGCCAACCTTGGGGTTAACCCTACAAATCACAAGGGGATCGGATCGATGAACATTCACTCGCCAGCGACGGTCAGCCTTCTCGCGTCCGGTCTGCGTTCGTACACCATTGACCTAGAGCCAAAGGACCTGAGACGTTCCTTGTCCTTCAAGTCCCCGGCTCTCGTCACCTGATTGCCGAACTCCTTGCCCCGATGCCCAGTCAGGTCGCGACCATCAGGCTCCCTGTCTCCCTTGTCGAGAGCGCTCAGATGGGGTGCCCGGTCCATTCCCGGTCCTCAGTCACTCCATCGCTTCAGTTCAACGACGCTGCCGTCAGACGCGCCCGAAGCACCGGATCAAGGACGAGCGACTGGGGAACGACGAGCACTAGATCCGATTCGTGATTCGCAGGGACCACAGCGGCGAACAGATCCGGACGCGATTCGACGTACTCGACGACGTCCATCAGTTCCTCGATCGTCGCTTCCTTGGGGGGTGACTGTCCCCAGCAAGCCGTCCAACAGGCATCCAAGACCGCATCACCCGCCTCAAGGACCCAAAAGGTCACCTGGAAATCTTCCTTGAACAGTTCCACCATCCGTGCCTCAAGCCACTCGCGAATCGAGGATTCACGAACGCGCACCAACTCGCTCGGGCGCTCAATCCGTATCATGGTCGTCCTCCCGTCGCTGTAAGAAGTCCTCGGTCAGACGTCGCGCCTTGTGCTCGGCTTCATGACGTGGCAACTTCGCCTCGTACTCCAAGATCGCCGCGCGCTCTTCAAAGAACTCCCGAGCATCGGCGTCCAATGCCTGAAGCCACACCATCAGATCCGTCTTGCTGCCACCCTCGCGCATCTCGGCGACCCTCAATAGTCCTCCGGCATCAGGACCGTCGTCGTCGAGCGATCGGCCTCGGTAATGATCCAGACCCTTACCCCCTCTGCAATCTGGTAGCTCGACAACAGACGTGCTCCCCCGTGCAAGGCTTCCTGATTCGCTCGCGCATCGCTGGGACCCAGATCGCCCCAGTCGCCGTGAACGTGACGTAGCAAGAGCGTCAAGACCGCGATGCCATAGGCTTCCAGGACACGGCACGCATTCGGTGTCGACACGACCTTTCCGATGGGAAACAGGGGCGCGCCATCGGCTGTATCTGAGAACGACATGGGATCGACTCCTGGTGACGGCCCTGAAGACGGGCGCTTGGCTCTCATGGTCTGAATTGCGAGTAGGGCCAGTTCGACGGCCAGTGTCGCGACCAATGGATGACGGACGAAACGACTCAAATGACGCAGCGTTGCGCGCATGGCTTCTCCAGAATAGGGATGACGGTCGTAGATCCGGGATCACTGAAGGGCTCATGACGTCGCGCTACCCTTGGAATCCTTGCGTGCGCGCTGGCGTGTGAGCCGCTTCTTGGGGGATTCATCCGATGTGTTCTCCAAGCGCACCCCAGCATCGAACTGATCACGCTGCCGTGTCTCCCACGCGCTCCAGTCCGAGAGCGCCACATGCAGATGTGGTGGATCACCTGGCGTGAGTAAGCCCGTGTGACGCAGAATGGCTGCCAAAAAGCCGCCATTGTTTGCCGAGCGATTGACATAGGCTGCACGCAAGACAGGCGTCGGGAACGAGTCCCCGGATGACTGATAAGGCGCGAGAATCTCCTGCAACCGTGTGATCGAGACCCATTCTGGACTGAAATATCCACCGCCTTGATTCGCCGCAACGGCCAGATAGACGGTCCCGGACGCCCCGATCCCGATGCGATAGGTCATCTGGCCGATGGCGCGTTCACTGAGCTTAGGAATGGTGTGAGCCTCGATCGCCGTGATCGGTTCGGGCGCATGCGTGTCAGGCGTCGTCATGGGTGAAATCTCCGAGTACTCAACAATAAAAAGGCCCTGTCCAGAACACTGGACAGGGCACTTAATGCGAGATGACATGGAAGGCGAGTCGATCGGTGCTCAGAAGCAACGCGCGTCTCAAGACAGGGTCGGTCGATGGCCCGTTCGGGTCATAGAAATGATATGCGTGTGACACCTGGCGTCATGACGGGACGGGCGCGCTTTCTCTTCTCTCCAAAGGTCGGTCAAGGTTTGAAGTCGTCGATTTCAGATCCTTGACGAATCGGGGCGAGGGCCTTGGAGAATGGGCTCGAACCCTGATGACCCTGATGACCCTGATGACCCTGATGACCCTGGATCCTTGGAAAGAAGGTATCGGTGCGACGCACGACGGATCCGGATAGCAACCCCCAAAACCCTGGGATGCTTGAACCAGGGTCTAGAAACCCTGTCTACACCCTGGATGGCTTGATTCTCAACTCATTGATATATAAGTAGTAACCCTGAAAACCCTGTCTGCCCATGAAGATATAAATCGCATTCATCTGGCGTTGTTGAGCGTTCAGCTTAAGTTAGGCAAACATTTTCGCCGTCGACTGATCGCAAGAGCCTTAGGGGGCGAGACACGAGGTGAACAAGAGAGCGAAGCCCGGTTGATCCTGGATCCAAGGTTAGGAAAGTGCGCAAGATGCGTAAACCAGGGTTAAACCCTATCGATCAACCATGGTGTATTTTCTCGTAAGTAGTTGTTTTTTAATATTGCTACCCTGGAACCCCGTTGACCCTATAAAATAACAACTCAGTCCTATGCAGTTGTGATTGTCCAGACTAAGCTAGGCTCACTCTTTACGCCGTCGGCTGATGGCATGTGACCTATACGAGTGGACAATGAACCAATTCGATCCATCTTCCCCCGACATTGAGGAACTAGACGCTCCGTGTTGGGACGACTGGGTGCCGAACACCTTTTACAATGCTTCCAACGGGCTTTGGACAAACAACAAGAGCGATGAAAACGTCAAGTCTCAACGCGTCACGATGACGCGCGTGTGTGTCAACGGCATTATTCGCGATGAAGACAGTGAGTGTTGGTCGCTGTATTTATGGTGGGAGACGCCGGATGGCTCGCTCAAAAGCAAGGTCATACCGATATCATTGCTCGCAGAATTGCCAAAAGAGACGCGTAATCAGCTCTCAGAGCAAGGATTGGTGATCTTGAGGGGCGATGATTTTCGCCGCTTCCTGATCGAATCCTTCGAGATGTCAAACCAGCCTCAATGGCTCGCGACGCATCGCGTCGGGTTTTCCCACGCTATTGCAGTAGATGGATCGCCTTCCTTGTGCTTCGTCTATCCTCAACAGACGTTGTATTGTGAGGATGTGGACATCGAGCAAGGAGTCGGTCTGCTGCCATCGAACATGGCTAGCTCGCACCTAGGATTTCACGCAAGCGGGACCTTGGAAGACTGGCGAGCCCTGATGGAAGAGACACGCGGCCATCACTTGCAGACCTTTTGTCTCTGTACCGCGTTTGCTGGCATCTTCCTTTCGCTCAGTGGCACGGAGAGCGGCGGCTTTCATTTGTACGGAGTCAGTTCGCGTGGTAAGACCCTGTGTTTACAGTTAGCTTGTAGCGTTCACGGGAATGCGGCGGCGCCCAATCAGGATGCGGGTGCGCCTAGTCTTCTCAACTCATGGTCGACGACTAACAACGCCTTGGAGCTGATTGCGAATACCTACTCTGACACGATCTTGGCGATCGATGAGTTGGGTGTGCGTGAAAATGGCGTCACTCCTGTTTATGCGCTGTTGAACGGTCAAGGCAAGGCACGGATGACACGCTCGGCTCAGATGCAAGAACTCAAGCGTTGGAACATCATGGTGCTCTCTTCGGGAGAGATCCCAATGCACACTCAAAGCCCAGATCGGCGCCGACCGGTGATGCAGGGCGAGTTGATTCGCATGATCGATATTCCGATCGAGGATTTGTCACCACCCGATTCAGCCGACGTTGCCGAGAGGCTCAAGAGCGGGTGTGCGACCGTCTATGGCACGGCCGGCCCTGCGTTCGTCCAGAAGGTACTCAACACCTTCAAAGGCACCGATACCGAAAACTCGGAGACCGAGTTACGTCGAAATTTGACGGAGCATGTCGAAGAGGTGCGCGATGAATTACGAGACTTCCTTGCGTTGCAAGGTGTTGACCTGCATGCTCACCATTGGCGCGCGCTCAAGCGGTTTGCCCTGGTCGCCGTTGCAGGTTTATGGGCTGAGAACGACGTGCTCCCGCACACTGAAGAAGAGATCATGGAAGCCGTGAGGGCGGTTCTGATCGCCTGGGTCAACAGTCAGATCTTCGATTCCGAAGAAGAGCGTGCGATGGAAGCCGTGCGCGAGTACTACTTGCAGCATGTTGAAGACATGGTGAATCTCAACGTCGATCAACCAAATGCTGCGATGACGTCGTCAGATTACGGCATTGTGCGCGATAAGGATTTGATCCTCAACGAGAATCAATTCGCTATGGCGTGTCAAGGATTGGTGCCTAAGCTGGTCGCTCATGCACTGAATTCTAAGGGCATGCTGCAGCGAAACGATGGTCAAAATAAGCGCAAGGTGACGATTTCTCAGCTGGGCCTCAACAATGTTCGCCGTTATGTCATCAAGCTCGATAAGCTGATCGGTGATGCTCCGGGTGTTCCAGGCGCATCGCAAGATATGCCTCGCCCAAGGCGCAGAGCGACCCCGGTACCGATTGCCCGCGATCCTGAAAGCCCTGACCAGGAGGCGCCTCTGGACAGCGACGATCCGTACAATTTAGAAGGGCTTTCCAAAATCTGATTGGCCTCTTGCCGACTCTCTTGGTCTCAGCTCGAAGACCCTGAGAGTCTCGCAAAAGGCCGATGAATCGTCGCTGTTTGGTCGCGATGATCCTCGCTTCAGAGAGCAGGCATTTTGAAGCTTTTTAAAATGCCTCTGAGAGGCTCTAAAACCCTCGTTTAGGTCATTTTAGCTGTAGCGCCTTAGCGGGGTGGTCCCGTCAGCCAGATTCGCTGCTCCTAGCGCCGATTAGGCACCTTATTAAGAGGTTTGCGCTTCTGAGCCTGTTTCGACAGAAAAGAGGGCTTTTCGAGTTCCTTTGACGTTCTGCTGGCTGTCTGTACTTGGCAGTAGCCTCTGAGAGATGCGTAAATCCTCATTTAGACAGCATAAATGGGTACTCCACCTATTTTTGGAGCATATGAGGTGTTTTGGTGGCCGAATATCGATGATTCTTGAGCCAAAGAGCAGGCGATTTGAAGCCATCCAACATGTCTCTGAGAGGCTCAAAAACCCTCGTTTAGGTCATTTTAGCTGTAGCCCCTTAGCTGGGGGCGGTCCCGTCAGCCAGATTCACGGCTATTTGAGGCGATTTGGGGCCTTAGAATCGATATTACGATAATTTGTAAAAGTGTGAAAACGAACCAGAGAAGCACAATCGGTGTTTTTCCTTGAAGGCGCTCACGTTTCCCTTGCTGCTCAGATTTTGGGATCCATTCCATCTGACAAGGGACCGTATCATCGATACCCCAGATGGAGACAGGTCAAACGGATGCCGTACCACGTTCCCGTTCGCCCGACGGATGCTCCCCCCCAGTTGCTTTCGTGCCTCAGCAGTGAACTACCCACGAGTTCGACGAGAGTGGCCCGTAGGGCACACGGCGAGAGGGGGCTTATCTATACGGTATTGCGACTCATTCCGTTGTCGCAGGGAGCCACACAGGAGGACTCTCGTATAGTCACCATTTGAGAGCATTTCGTCTGTCACTCGAGTCCGACCCTGACGGTGCGTCAGCTCACCGACTGATCGCAGCCGATCATATTCCGGTCCGTCTCCGGTGCCATCGAATCCCGATATCGCCCATTGACGACATGGACACTCCGGTCGTCTATTTCTGTAAGCGACTGATTTTAATACTCCGGTCCAGGCTTCCGGTCCCTCCATTCCGGTCTTCATCCGGTCTTTCCCGACACATGATCGAGACTCTCAAGCGACACGGGCATGGAAAAAGCAGTTGGTTTTTCTTCGACTTAGGTTGATCGATGTCCGGTTCTGATCGACGCGTGGGAGTTGACGTAAGGCGTTGTCCCAGTTTAAAATTACAGGATATTCTGACAGTGTTCTTTTTACTGTTAATCACTAGGTCGGCGGTTCGAGCCCGTCCCAGGGAGCCAAAAAAGTGGAAATCCCCGTGTCCTTGCGGACACGGGGATTTTTTATGCGCGCTCGTCTCTTGTTCTGGTGTATTGCCGAGCTCCCTGGTACTGACTCGGCCATCGCTTGAAGCCTCGTCGAGAGCGACCGCCACCCTACGATACGCCTTGCCTGAATCCTGGGGCGGGGCCGCTGTTCCGCTCGGCTGAATCCGGCATTTTTGTCCCTCTGCTTGCGCGTTCGCATCGTCGAGGCGCAAGGCGGCCGCTTATGCTGATACATCGCCGATGTCTGGGACGAATCGTCGCCAATGCGACCTCTCGCCCCTCGAGCACCGGTGGTGATCGCCGCATACCGACCGAGGATTGAATATGCCAGAAACCATTGAAGTCAGCTTTCCGGGCGGGCAACGCGTAGATGCCAAGATCCGCGAATTCGTGATCCAGACCGACCAGTCGAAGGAGCACGGTGGCGACCAGAGCGCTGCCCAGCCTTACGACCTCTTCCTGAGCTCGATTGCGACGTGCGCGGGGATTTTTGCCTTGAAGTTTTGCCAGAGCCGCAATATCCCGACCGATGGATTGCGTCTGCGAATGGACTGGGAATGGAATCCCTCCGATCCCACCGCATCTCGGGCGGTGTTGGGCTTGACGTTGCCTCCCGGCTTTCCCGAGCGCTACGAGGCCAGCATCCTCAAGGCAATGGATCTCTGTGCGGTCAAGCGCACGATCGAGACGCCGCCGCACTTCGAGAGCCATATCCTGCGGGACGACAAGGGCGTCGACTGAATTCCGCCGGTCTGATTCGCCGGCTGGTTGCGCCTCTCCGGAGCGCGGGCACCTGGCCAGCCGGCGTCTTGGTCGCTCCCCGCGCTTCGTTCTTTCTCGTCGAGCGCGCCTTGCCAACCGCTGGAAGTTCGCCGCCTTCAATCAGCCTCTCCAATGCTCCGCGCTCAGTGGCAGTTCGTTGAGTTCGGCACGGGCCTCGCGCCAGCTCGGGTAGTGCTCGCCCAGGATCGTCACGAAGCGGTCGCTATGCGTCGGCTCCAACAGGTGCACCATTTCGTGCACGACGACGTATTCCAGCAGGTCCTTCGGTTTCTTCACCAGATCCGTGTTCAGGCGGATGCGTCCTGCTCTTGGATTGCAGCTCCCCCACTTGGTCTTCATGCGCTGAAGGAAGTACCGGGTCACCCTGACCCCGAGTCGCGGCTCCCACTTGCGAATGAGTGGCGGCACCGCCTCGTGCAGGAGCGACCTGTGCCAGTCGTGGACGATCTCCGCGCGCCTCGTCTGGTCGCTCCCTGGACGGACGGTCAGGGTGATGCGTTTGTGATCGACGCAGACGGACGGCTTGGCGTCGCGCTCGACGACCCTGAGCAGGTGTCGGCGCCCCCAGAGGTAATGGCTTTCCCGCTCGACGAATTCTCGGGGCGTTTCCCGTGCCTGATTGCGCAACTGGATCTGCTGCTCGCGGATCCACCCCAGTTTCGTGATCGCGTAAGCACGGGCGACTTCAAGTCGCGTCTCGTTGGGCGCGACGAGCGTCACCCGGCCTTCGGGCGGATGGACTGACAGATGGACGTGCTTGACGTCCTTGCGGGTCACGGCGATGAGGACATCGCCGAGCTGGATCGATTCGGTCACTCGTACCCCGGTTGGTTCTTGATGATCTCGAAGAGGGCCAGGGTGGCGTCCTTGTCGCGATCCAGAACCGGATAGACCGCGTTCATCACCTGACGCTCGCGTACCTCGTCGCCCTTCCACCCCGCCGGTGCGTTGTCGCGGACCGCCGAATCCAGGCGCAACGCCAATGCGGCCTTGTCCTCGTCACTGCTCGGATACCGAAATTGGGTCGCCGGAATCGATCCGAGGTTGTTGTAGAGCGCGACGGCGGCTTGGTTGCCATGCAGCACGGCGGGAATGCCCGCCTGAGGCTGTTTGGCGGCAAGTTGCTTCACCAGCGCCTCGGCCTTGTGCAGGAATTCCTCATAGGCGGCGGCGTCCTTGCGGCTCTGGGCGATCAGGTCGTCGAGCAGCTTGGACATCTGGGCGTAGAACTGGGGATCGGTGAGCTGATCGCGGACGATGGTCTTGCGAATGTTGTTGACGATCCCCTCGGCGACGGCGTTCCTGGACAGCTTGCCCTTGGCGTTGAGCTTGCGGGCGATGGCATCGTGGATGCCGGTCTCGATGATCAGCTCGGTCAGCGGGATCTGGTCCAATGCGCCCAGATCGGCCGCGGGATCGGCCTGGATATAGGTGTTGATGAGGTGGCGCATGTCCGCCTCGTAGGACTTGATGTCCAGCTCCTCGCCGGAGTGCTTCTTGATCGCCGCGCGAATGTCGACGTAGGACTCGACCGCCTTTTTCAGGTCGGCGGCCTCGGCATCGGAATAGCCCGCGTCGCTCAGATCCTGAGCCAGGTCGGCGAAGGCGCGGGCGAAGGTCGCGACCGCCTTGTAGAAGGACACCCGAAGCGCCTCGGTCTCATTGAGGGCCTCGGGGTTGGCCGCATCGCCACAGAAATAGCGGAGGTACTGCTCCACCTCGCGGGGCTGGGCGACGGGCTCGCAGAGATAGGTCAGTGCCTCGCGGGCGGCATCGAGCTGCTTCCTGCCTTCTTGAAGCCAGTTCTTGAGGTGGACGTTGTTCTCCCCGCCGTTGCCCTGGTCGATGTCCAGCGCGTCGGAGCTGTAGACCGCGATGGCCTGCTGCACGTCGCCGAAGAGCTGCTTGAAGTCGACGATGTGACCATAGTCCTTGTCGTCGCCGTCGAGGCGGTTGGTGCGGCAGATCGCCTGGAAGAGGTTGTGGTCGCGCAGCGCGTTGTCGAGATAGATATAGGTGCAGCTCGGGGCGTCGAACCCGGTCAGGAGCTTGCTGACGACGATCAGCAGCTTCATGCTCGCCGGCTCCTCGATGAAGCGGCGCTTGGTCTCGTCCTCGTACTGCTTGGTCGTCTGCCTCGGCTGGAGGACGTGCTTGGTGTAGGTGTCGTACTTGTAGCGCTCGTCGCTGTGCGCGGGTTCCTTGGAGACCGCATTGGCGTTCGGCTCGAACGAGGTGACGATTCCGCAGAACTGACCGAAGGGTTTCGTCTGGAAGATGCGGTAGTAATGACAGGCGTCGTAGATCGAGGCCGCGACCAGGATGGCGGTCCCCCGGTCGCTGCTCAGACGGGGCACGACCCCGAAGTCGTGGATGATGCTTGCGGCGATCCGTGCCTTGCGCTCCTCGGCGCTCATCAGCTCTTCCATGGTCGCCCAGCGCCTGCGCAGGATGGCCTTCTGGAACCTGTTGAGGTTCTTGGTCTTCCGTTCGAACCATTGATCGACGGCGGCCTTAGAGGTCAGCCGTTGGGGTACATCGCGGGCCTCGTACTTGAGGTCGAGCACCACCTTGTCGGCGACGGCCTGATGGAACTTGTAGGTATGGATATAGGTGCCGAAGACGTCTCGCGTCATCTTCCTGTCCTTGCGAAGCAGCGGCGTCCCGGTGAAGCCGATGAAGAGCGCCCCTTCCAGCCAGCGCTTCATCTGCTGGTTCATGTTCCCGCCCTGGGTGCGATGGCACTCATCGACGAAGACGTAGAAGCGGCCGTGAACCGGCGGCGGTGGTACCTTGAGATCGGTCGAATCGAACTTGTGGATCAGGGCGCAGAGCAGGCGTGGCGTGGTCGCGCCGAGCGCCTCGACCAGCTCGGCACGGGTGACGATCCGGGGCGAGGGGGCCTCCTCGCTGATGACGCCGGCATTGCGCATGACCCCTTCGATCTGTTTGTCCAGCTCGTCGCGGTCGGTGACGATGAGGATGCGTGCCTCGGGATCGTGCTCCAGCAGCCATTTAGCGATCAGCACCATGAGGATGCTCTTGCCGCTGCCCTGGGTGTGCCAGATGACACCGCCCTCGCGTTTGGCGATGCGCTCCTGGGCCGCCTTGACGCCCTGGAACTGGTGCTGGCGCGGGACCTTTTTGCGTCCGGTGTCGAAGATGACGAAGTGACGGATCAGATCGAGCAGCCGGGTCTTGTCGAACAGGTGTGCGAGCGGCCGGTCGAGCAGATGACCATCGGTGCCTGCCCCCCTGGCTTCGCTGGGCGTCTCGTCCTTCCACTCGACGAAGAATTGTTCCGGCGTGCCCGTGGTGCCGTAGCGCAGCCCCTGCGAGTCGTTCCCCGCGAGCACCAGCTGTACCGTGCTGAAGAAACCCAGGTTGAAGATCTCGTCCTGGTTGGTGATCAGCTGGCGTATCCCATCGACCAGGTCCACCGAGCTGCGCTTCAGCTCGATCACCGCGACGGCGATGCCGTTGATGTAGAGCACGATGTCGGGCCGCCGCTCGAAGCCGCCCTTGAGCGTCACCTCCTCGGCGAGCGCGAAGTCGTTCCGCTCGGGATGCTCCCAGTCGATCAGGTGGACCTTATCGTGCGTTTGTCCGACCGCGATCTGGACGTCGACGCCATAGCGCAAGAGTCGATAGGTCCGCAGATTGGCCTGATAGGGCGTGATCCCGGTGGCGTCGGCGGCCGTTTCGAGCTTCCGGAGGGCGGCGGAGATATGGGCTGCTGAGTACCCGCGCTTCGCGAGGTTCGCTTGAAGGTAGTCGGTCTCGATGGGGCGGTTGTGCTCGCGCTGGTGCCAGTCGCCGAGGTAGTCGTAGCCGAGACAGTCGGGTCGCGTCCTGTCGGTGAAGAGGGCGATGACGCGGTTCTGGGTGATCCTTTCGAGGCGCGGCTGCGCGGGCATGTCTCTCTCCTTGCGATTCGAGGTCCGTTGAACCCGCCAAATTGATCGAACAGGAGTACATCATGCCCTATTCGAAGCCTTTGGTGGCTCTGCGGACGGCGACGGATTGGATGCATCGTTCTCTCCACCGAGCATGATCGGTTTGCCGTCGCGCCAGACGACCGCGTATTGCCCGAGGCGCCGCTTGCGCTCCAACGTCTCGGCAACGGCGCGCCGCAGCGCGTCCAGGATCTGCTGATCTTCGCTCGATACTTGGATCATATCAGCCGCGTCCGTCCGGTCAGCAACTCTTGCATCATGCCCTGCTTGAGGGCGCGGGTCTTGTCGCGGCGAGCTTCGAGCGCGGTGATCTCTGCGTCCATGTCGGAGAGGACTTCGGCAATGGCGGTTTGTTCTTCAGAGGTTGGAAAATGGATCGGTAGACTCAGGATCGCATCTTTAGAGATGTTCTTCATGCTACCACTCGTCCCAGTGGCGATCTCTTTAAGTCTTATTTTGTATTCCTTGCTGCTCAACAAATATGCGAGCCAACGAACATTGACGGCGCTATCGCGATGAAACTGAGTCATCCAGAGGCGATCTGGTAAAAACAGCCAAGGGAAATCTCTGGGTATATAGGCAATTTCACCGACAAGATCTGGCGTATTCATGCGGCTAATCAGGATCGTGTCGCGCTTGGGTGTGATTACAGCGCGGTAGAGGTCTTGTGCTTTAATGCGCTTTGCTTCGTTTGGAAAGAAGACGCCGTTTGATAATGCAGACGTCTTCAATACGCATGGGTATTCCGGAGTCAAGTCGTCTTCTGTCGAGTTGACACTTACTCCGGCTTTTAGGTGCGCAATTTCGCTTCTTAAGTCTCTCTTTTCCCAGTCCCCCTGGAAACCAGGCAGTCGAGTTCGGCCAGTCAGGAGTTGCTGCATGGCGGCCTGTTTGAGGTCGCGTTTCTTGGCGATGAGCCGGTCCAGTCCGTTCAGCAGTGCATCCACATCGCTCAGAGCGGTGGCAATGGCGCGTTGTTCTGATTCGGTGGCTAGAGGAATCTGAACTCGCCGTAAAACGCCTTGGTTCAACGACGGCATCGTTGTTCCGGTGGCATTCTGGGTAAGCCAGGATTGCACGGCGCTGCTTTGAAACTGAGCCGCCAAGTATGGCGGGTGATGGTGGCCGCTCGGACGAATACTGATGCCATCCGAACCGAGAAACCAACCATCTTCAGCTTTCGATATCAGCGCGGAGCGTTCCACAGCACCTTTTCTACCAAAAACAATGTCTCCAGTGCGCAACACATACTGCGGAAGACGACGAACGACTCTCTCCGGAACTCTCGGTGTGTTTTCCGTTACCCGGAAGCTACCTTGTCCAACCTCACCAACAGAAATTAGGGGAACTCCATCGTTGACTGAATATTCATTGGCCTTGAGTAATGTGCCGAATGGGCCGGTCTTGATCTGTCCGATTTCAAAGACTGATTTGACTTCCCAATCCTCCGGAATCACCCCAATCTCGGTCTGCTTGTACCCCGCCTTCATTCCGCCATCCCTCCTTCAGCCGCTTCCCGCAAGGTGATCTCCAGCTCGCGACGCAGGTCCTCGCGGTCCGGCAGGTAGAGCTGGTATTTCTGCACGAAGAGCTGGCTGCTCATGCCGTAGGTGGCGTATTCGACCAGCAGCTCGTCCTTGTGACGGCTGAGGATGATGCCGATGGGCGGGTTGTCGCCCTCGACGTTCTCCTCGTTGGCGAAATAGCCCAGGTAGAGATTCATCTGGCCGATGTCCTGGTGCCGGACCTCGCCCAGCTTGAGGTCGATGAGGACGAAACAGCGCAGGATGCGGTGATAGAAGACCAGGTCGACCCGGTAATGGGTGTTGTTGACCGTGATCCGGTATTGCCGCCCGACGAAGGTGAAGCCCTTGCCCAGCTCCAGCAGAAAGGGCTGCAGGTGATCGCAGAGGAGGGTTTCGAGCTGGGTTTCCGAGACCCGATAGGGCTCGGGGATCTTGGGGAACTCCAGGACATAGGGTTCGCGCAACAGGTCGGCGGGCTGCTGGACGATCTGGCCCTGGGTCGCCAACTGTTGGATGCCCGCCTTGTCCTTGCTCGCGGCCAGGCGCAGGAACAGGGCGCTATCCTTCTGATGGATGAACTCTCGAACCGACCAGCCCTCGCGCACGCTCTGCTGTGCGTAGAAGCTGCGCTCCAGTGGATCGTCGATCTTCAGGATCTCGACGATGTGGGACCAGGTCAATTGGTGCGACAGCGTCGCACCTTTCGGGTACGCCAGGTAGAACTGGCGGATTCGGATCAGGTTGCTGCGGCTGAAGCCCCTGCCGTGGCGTCGTCCGAGCTCGGCGGCCAGATTGCCGATGAGCGCCTTGCCGTATTCGGCGCGGAGATTGCCCGCCTGCTCGTATTCGACGATGTGCCGTCCGACCTGCCAGTAGGTCTCGATCAGCCGGGTGTTGACGGCCTGCGCCGCACGCGCTCGGCCTTGCGCATAGGCGTCTGAAATGTCCTCGACCAGTTGCCGGTAGCCCTCGCCGTCGATCAGTTCCATGCGAGCCCCATCGTCTTCAGATGCGTCTCCACCCGCGCGGCGAGGCGGTCCACCTCCTCGGTCAGTTGCGGTAGCGGCTTCTCATAGCGCTCGGCGAGCTGCCGGACCCGCCCAGTGAGATTCTGCGACACGCGGTCCAGCTCGCCGCGCACGGCGTCGGACAGGTGCGCCATCCATTTGTCGTCGACGACCAGGGTCTTGATCTCGTCCTCGCCGAGCTTGGGATACTTGGCGTCGATTTTGGCGTCCAGCTCCTCCTGGGCCGTTTTGCGCTCGGACTTGACCCGCGTCTGTTGGTCCAGCAGCTCGGCATAGGCTTGGAGCGCCTCGCGCTCCTCCGCGTAGAGCGGGTCCTTGCCGATCTCCCTGAGCCGTGCCTTCACCGACTTGGCGGTGATCTTCTGCTTGTCACCCTCGCCCTCGATCACCTCGGCGAGCGGTCCGTCCTCGCCGCCTTGCTCCTCGCGCCGTTCGTCGAGCTGTTGCTCCAGGGTGGCGAGCTGGGTGTCCAGTGCATCGATGGCGTCCCGCTCGGCGGTGAAGTAGCGCTCGACCAGGAGCGCGGCGGGAATCAGGTCGGACTTGAAGCGCCGCTTGCCGACCAGGTAGTCGTGCGGCTCGGGCCAGACGAGCTTGTTGTCCCTGTTCTTGATCCGCACGATCTCGCGCGGCTGCGCGCCCTTCGTCCAGCCGTCGGCGCCGATCAGGTAGCAGTCGTCCTGCATGGTCTCGGCCCAGAAGTCCATCAGGTGCTGATAGATGTCGTAGGGGTCGAGCAGCGGGAGCGCCTTGAAGTCGGCGAGCAGGGTCTCGGAGAGGGTCTCGATCAGCGCCTTGGGCCGACCGTCCCGGTCGAAGGCGATGAGCTTCGGCGTGCTGGACTGGCTCCACTGCTCGAAGCGCTCCGTCACCTGTGCCCTGAAGCCGGCGAACTCGGCATGGTCGAAGATGGCGGCCTTGACCTCGGTCACCGGCATCTGGAGCCGGACGTAGCCCGGCCGCAACGGTTCGAACAGGGCGGCGCGCACGCTGGGCAGGACATCCCAGTAGTCGGCCAGGGCCTCCAGGTCGCGCTCGGGGATGCCGCCGTTGAGGTGGGCGTCGATGTCCTGGATGTCCTCGGGCTCCGAGCTGTCGATGTAGCGCGGCAGGTTGAGGTTGAAGTCGTTCTTGGGGTCGGCGATCTCGTCGAAGGGCACCAGACGGGCATAGCGCGGCACGTCGGTCTGCTTGCGGAAGGTGTCGACGAGGCGATGGATGTCCTGCTCGCGCAGCCGGTTCTTGTTGCCGTCCTTCATGAACCCCTTGGCGGCGTCGATCATGAAGATGCCCTTGCGACCGGCGGCGTTCTCCTTGTCCAGCACCAGGATGCAGGCGGGGATGCCGGTCCCGTAGAAGAGGTTTGCCGGCAGCCCGATGATGCCCTTGAGAATGCCGGAGCGCACCAGCTTCTCGCGGATGGCCGCCTCGGCGTTGCCCCGGAAGAGCACGCCGTGGGGCAGGATGCAGGCACCTTTCGCGGTGCTCTTCATCGAGCGGATGATGTGCAGCAGATAGGCGTAGTCGCCCTGCTTGGCTGGCGGTTCGCCCCAGGCGAAGCGCTGCCAGGGATCGTCCGAGGGCGTGAGGCCGGTACTCCAGGTCTTGTCGGAGAAGGGGGGATTGGCGACGACGTAATCGTAGGTGCGCAGGTGCTCCCGGTTCATGAATTTGGGCGAGGTCAGGGTATTGCCCGAGCGGATGGTCGCGGTCGGGAAGTCGTGCAGGATCATGTTCATGCGGGCTAGACCGGCCGTGGTGACGTCCCGTTCCTGTCCTTCGAGCGTGATGCGCCTCTCGCCCGCCTCGGCGGCGACCTTCAGCAGCAGCGATCCCGAGCCGCAGGTGGGGTCGTAGGCGGTCGTGGACGCCCGGGCATTCTCGGGCGAGATGCCGATCACCTTGGCGATGATCCGGCTGACCTCGGACGGGGTGTAGAACTGACCCTTGCTCTTGCCCGAGTCCTGCGCGAAATAGCGCATCAGGTACTCGTAGGCGTCGCCCAGGATGTCGTCGTGCTCGGCGCGGTTCTTGGCGAAGTTCAGCTCGGGCTTCTGGAAGATGCCGATGAGGTTCGAGAGGCGCTCGACCATCGCTTGGCCTTCGCCGAGCTTGTTGGGGTCGTTGAAGTCCGGGAAGTCGCTCTTCGCCAGCCGTTCGTTGCTGTTCACGAGGGGCGCGACGATCTGTTTGTTGATCCGGTCGCCGATGTCGGGCTTGCCCTTGAGCGCGACCATGTCCTTGAAGCTCGCCCCCCTGGGAATGACCACCGGCGGGAAGAGATCGTAGGAGTCGGCGTACTTGTCGCTGATGTACTTGATGAACAGCATGAAGAGGACGTAGTCCTTGTACTGACTTGCGTCCATGCCGCCGCGAAGCTGGTCGCAGGAGGCCCAGAGGGAGGAGTAGAGGTCGGACTTCTTGATCGCCATGGGGAATGTTCTGCTGTCGTTAGGATCGGGGTGCCTTGCCTTCGGGCGGCCCCGGCTGGCTTGGTGCCTGGATCGCGATGCCATTGCGTCCGCAATGGTTTCGGATCAGGACTTCGACTATGTTCGAGATAAACCGATGCTCTCGCTGAGCGGCGGTGCGCAACGCTTCCTTCAGCCCAGGGTGGCGGTCTTGGTGCTGGGCATCGCTCACGCGACGGTTTGCTGAGGATGTACTGCAAGGTACAGCAAGGATGGGGTTCGACCAATCCTTTTGGTCTCGGGGACTTGACAAAGGCTCTGTCTCCACACCATCGATACGGTCAGCCTTGTGCACGCGATGGTTCTGCGCATCAAGGCGCCGCTCCTACCGATCCAGATTATATGCTGCGGCGGGCGTTGATACGGCAAGCCACGGCCGCAAGGTCAGACGTTCACATCAAGTATCGATGACACCAATATCCTGCGGCGGCTGGCCCAGGCATGACTCTGGCCGGGCCATGTCACCGATGCTTCAGCGATAAGCCCTGTGCTAGGTGTCAAGTCCCCGAAGATTGTATACGCGTTTTTTGAATAGTTCGGGGCGTTTCTCAGCCCAGTCC
>NZ_JBHUHX010000018.1:0-87936 GCF_042682685.1 Thiorhodococcus fuscus | reverse complement strand
TAGTGTGGGGCTTCCCCATGCGAAAGTAGGTCACCGCCAGGGCCTTATCCCGAAACCCCTTCCTCCTCCGGAGCGAAGGGGTTTCTTCTTTGCGCCCAAGAAATATGCATCGCACGTCCGGCGATCACTATCGCGCCGCGTTGATTTTAGGACGATCTGGACTACAAGCGCCCAACCCATTCCATCTATCGATGTCGCCGACGCGGCACGTTCCGTTCGTGGGGCGACCATGGGCGGAATAAAAAACCCACCTGGCGTAAAGCTTGTTTCTCGCCAGGTGGGTTAGGTAGTGCGGTAGGTTTTGTGCAGCGGGTCGAGCTTCATCCTTGTCGACCCGATGTTATGCGGTGGCTTCGAGCTTGAGGCGCATTTTCTTCATCGCGTTTTTTTCAATCTGCCTGATTCGTTCGGCGGATACACCGAATTGTTCAGCAAGCTCATGAAGCGTCTGCTTTTTCTCTGACAGCCAACGCTCGCGGAGAATCGTCTTGCTGCGCTCGTCCAGTCCCTCGAGAGCGGCATGCAGACGCTCCTTCTGATTCCGGTCCGTGTCTTCGCGTTCGAGGAGTCTTGAGGGTTCCATCCGAATGTCTGGCAGGTATGTCGAGGGAGCGGATGGTGAGTCGTCATCGTCGTCGTCAAGATTGTCGAACGACAAGTCTTGGCTTGAAAGACGGGATTCCATCTGCATCACGACTTCTGGTTTTACGCCGAGATCGGCAGCAACCTCGTCGACTTCCTGCTTGGTGAACCAGCCGAGACGCTTCTTGGCGCTCCTCAAATTGAAGAACAGCTTGCGCTGTGCCTTGGTCGTTGCAACCTTCACGATCCGCCAGTTTCGCAAGATGTACTCATGAATTTCGGCCCGAATCCAGTGCACGGCGAAAGAGACCAGCCGTACGCCCATATCCGGTTCGAAGCGGCGGACTGCCTTCATGAGTCCTACCGTCCCCTCTTGGATCAGATCGGGAAGCGGTAAGCCGTACCCCATGTAACCACGGGCGATGCGGATGACGAATCTGAGGTGAGACATCATAAGACGTCTGGCAGCGGCCATGTCGCCGTGATCCCGGAGTTGGACGGCGAGACTATGCTCCTCTTCGGGAGTCAGGACCGGAATCTGATAGGCGCTGCTGATATAAGCTTCGATTGTGCCAGTCGGCATAATTGAGAAGTTTTTGACCATAGTTCCAATACCTGAGTGTTTGACTTGGAAAAAATCCTACCAATAAAGTTGGATTTTTGCCAGTACTTTTGACGTGGTTTTGAGGGGGGCTCGAACCAGCAAAGTTCCGACAAACTTTAGGTAATGGAGCAGCTTTGTACAAGACGATAGGGGGGCAAAACGAGATCGAATGTTTCGATGGCGGTAATCGGAAACACTGATCGATCAAAAAATATATTTAAACATTCAGATGAACTTATCCTTCGATCAAGGTGTGGGGCGCGGTAATTTTCACAAAGATTGAGTCTGTGACGGGCTTCTCAAGGTTGTTCATTCTTTCGACATCCCATGTCGACTCCTGCGATCGCGACTTTGCCATCGACCGCCTGCTGACGCGAGAGGAGATGGACAAGCTGCGACGCTATCTGGGGCAGGATCGAAGACCTGGCCGCATTGCGTTATGCCTAGGCCTACGAGGTGGCCATAAGCCTGTTCGTCGACCTGCGCGATCTTTCGATGGGGAGAGAATCGGTCCACGAGTTCAGTACGCGCTTGCGCCGCTTCCGCGAGGAAAATACATGAAGGCCGGCATTGATACGCCGGCTCGCAAGGCGGGACTGCCGGCGAGACGGGGGACAAGGAATGGCGTTGGCTCTACGTGAGCGGTCCGGTCCAAGCGGCGTTCGGTAAGCTTCTGAGTGAGTTCCTCGGCAAGTCCTGCCATCAATGGGGTGCCAATATCTGCAGGACCGGAAACTGCGGTAGGGAATGTCTGAACCGAGGGCAGTCGGACACGCGGTTCGCGCAGGACTTCGGCGGCGGACTCGCCATTTCCGGGTCTACAGCAAGACCATCGAAGACCTCTCCGGCCAGCCGGCCTATGGCGTGGAATGGGTCGATCCCCAGGAGGAGCGGAGGTTCCAGATCGTGCGCGCCGGTGACCGCGTCAACGAACTCTCCATGAACACCGTTCAATCGATCCATGAGGTCTCGGGTAACATCAAGAGCGTCGCCACCGCCGCCGAGAACTCTCGTACTCGACCCTGGAAATCAGCCGTTCGGCCGAGTCGCACGATCGAGATATCCTGCGTCGCATCCCCGAGGTCCGATCAGGTCACGAGGCCATCAGCATGGCGGCGGCGATCCGCTCCAGGGGCAGCTGACGCTGGGTACCGCCGTGTCGTACCGCCTCCTTCGGCATGCCGTAGACGACGCTGGTGGCCTCGTCCTGCGCGCAGGTCCAGGCCCCGGCCTCGAACAGCTCGTGCAGACCCTCGGCCCCGTCGTCGCCCATGCCGGTGAGGATGGCGGCGACCGCGTTGCGTCCGGCATAGCGGGCGGTGGAGCGGAAGAGCACGTCCACGGAAGGGCGGTGGCGCGACACCAGGGGCCCGTCCTTGACCTCCACGTAGTAGCGCGCGCCGCTGCGCTTGAGCAGGGTATGGCGGTTGCCGGGCGCGATCAGCGCCTGGCCCCGCAGCACGGGATCGCCGTTCTGCGCCTCCTTGACCCGGATCCTGCAGAGTCCGTCCAGACGTTCGGAGAAGGAGCGGGTGAAGCCCTCGGGCATGTGCTGGACGATGACAATGCCCGGACAGCCGAGCGGCATCGCCATGAGGACCTCGCGGATCGCCTCGGTGCCCCCGGTGGAGGCACCGATCACGATGACCTTGTCGGTGGTCTCCGCCATGGCCTTGGTACCGGGTCGCTCCAGCACGGCATCGGCGCTGAGCTTCCTCGGCGGGCGGGGCGCCGGGCCGGGTCTGAGACACGCCTGGGCCGCGGCCTTGACCGCATCCGTGATCAGCACCCGCGACTCCTCCAGGAAGCGGCGGGTGCCCATCGCCGGCTTCTGGATGATGTCCACGGCACCGGCCTCCAGGGCGCGCATCAGGGTCTCGGTGCCCGCGCCGACCAGCGAGGAGCAGATGACCACGGGGATCGGGTGCTGGCGCATGAGCTTCTCGAGGAAGGTCACCCCGTCCATGCGCGGCATTTCCACATCGAGCGTGATCACGTCCGGGACCACCTTGCGCAGCTTCTCGGCCGCCACATAGGGGTCCTGGGCGGTAGCCACCACCTCGATGTCCGGGTCGGCATCCAGCAGGTCCCGGAGCGTCTGGCGGACCAGCGCGGAGTCGTCCACCACCATGACCTTCACCGGACTCACGGATGGGCTCCGGGGACGATCTTGCGGTAGATGGCGGGCTGGATCTGCACGAAGGCCGTGCCGCTGCCGCCCGACGACTCGGAGCCGCTCAAGGACTCGGAATGGCCGACCAGCAGCAGGCCTCCCGGGGGCAGTATCCGGGCGAAGCGCGCGACGATGCGGTCGCGATCCGGATGGCTGAAATAGATCATGACGTTGCGGCAGAGCACGATGTCCGGGCTGTCCGGGACGTCGTAGGCATCGGTGAGCAGATTGAAGCTGGCGAAGCGCACCCGTTCGCGCACCTCGGGCGCCATGCGCACCAGGTCGAGGCTGCGGTCGCGGCTGCGCAGCAGATAGCGCCGGCGCAGGGGCAGGGGCATGGAGGCAACCCGCTGGTGCGGGTAGATCGCGGTCCGGGCGATCGCTAGCGAGCTGGCGGAGATGTCGGTCGCGCGGATCTCGAAACGAAAGTCGGGGTGCATACGCCGTAGCTCCAGCATCTCCATGGCCAGCGTGTAGGGCTCCTCGCCGGACGCGCACCCGGCGCTCCAGATGCGCAGGGGCACCCGCCAGCCGCGATCGCGGCGGACGGCGATCTCGCCGAGGACGTGCTCGCGGAGGAAGCGGAAATGCGCCGGCTCGCGATAGAAGTCGGTCTTGTTGGTGGTGATGGCGTCGATCAGATGCGGACGCTCCTCGGCGCCCGCCTGCTCGTCGAGGGCGAAGTCGATGTAATCGCGCAGCGAGCGCAGACCGCGTGCGTGCTGGCGCTTGCGCAGCCGTCCCTCGATCAGCGCATGTTTCGACTCCGGTAGCTGGATGCCGGCGACGCGGCCGACATAGTCCGCCACCCGTCTGTGGTCGCGCGCGGACAGGGCGTCCTGCTGCAGCCGCTCAGTCGCCATCGGCGGGGTTCTGTCCTGCCTCCTGGGCGGGGAGGCGCGTCTCCCGGGCGCTGTCGACCAGGTCGCCGAGCTCCTCTTTGGAGAACACCCGCGCGAGGTTGAGGATGACGATGAACTCCTCGTCCTGCTTGCCCATGCCGCTGATGAAGCGGGTGTCGATGCGGCTGCCGATGCGCGGCGGGGGCTTGATCATGTCCGCGCCCAGCTCGATCACCTCCTTGACCGCGTCGGCGAGGATACCCAGTGCCGTCATCTCGCCGTCCACCATGACGTCGACGATGACGATGCAGGTATCCACCGTGGGCTCGGTCAGCTGCATCTCGAACTGGCGTCTCAGGTCCACCACCGGGACCACGTTGCCGCGCAGATTGATCACGCCGAGCATGAAGTCCGGCGTGCGCGGGACGGGCGTGACGCGGCGGTATTCCAGCACCTCCTGGATCTGCGCGATATCGGTACCGTAGATCTCGCCGTCGAGCATGAAGGTCAGGATCTGCAGGGAGCCCTGATCGAGGCCGTGCGCCGGCTGCGCTTCGCTTGCCATGATGCCTCCCTCAGTAGCGGACGAACTCGGGTGCATCCTCGTCGTCCAGATCGATCTCGACGCCGGATTCGGCCTCCTCGGGCTTGGCCTTCTGGGTCTCCGTCTTGCGCCCCGGGGTCGGCTTGCGCGGGCCCTTGCCGGGCTTCTTGCCGGCCGGGGAATGGATGCGTCTGGCGCCCGTGTCGACGGTGAAGAAGGCGATACTCGACTGCATCTGCTCGGCCTGGGCGGCCAGTTCCTCGGAGGTCGCGGCCATCTGCTCGGCCGCAGCCGCCGACTGCTGGACCACCTGATCGAGCTGCTGGAGCGCCTTGTTGATCTCCGTCGCGCCCGAATCCTGCTCCCGTGCCGCAGCGCTGATCTCCTGCACCAGGTCCGAGGTCTTCTGGATGTCCGGCACCAGCTGAGCCAGCAGCACTCCGGCCTCCTCGGCTACCGCCAGGCTGCTCTTGGAGCGGGCGACGATCTCCCCGGCCGCCTTCTGGCTGCGCTCGGCCAGCTTGCGGACCTCTGCGGCGACCACGGTGAACCCCTTGCCGTGCTCGCCGGCCCGGGCCGCCTCGATGGCTGCGTTGAGCGCCAGCAGGTTGGTCTGGCGCGAGATCTCCTCGATGATGTTGATCTTGTCGGCGATGTCCTTCATCGCCTCCACCGTCTCGCGCACCGAGGCGCCGCTGGTCTCGGCGTCCTGGGCCGCTTTGCGGGCGATCTGCTCGGTCTGCTGGGCATTGTCGGCGCTGTGGGCGATGTTGGAGGTCATCTGCTCCATGGAGGAGGAGACCTCTTCGAGGGAGGATGCCTGTTCGGTGGCGCCCTGGGCGATCTGCTGCCCGGTACTGCTGCTCTGCTCGCTGCCGGAGGCGACGTTGGCTGCCGCTTCCTGGATCTCGCCGACGATGTCGCGCAGGCTCATGTTCATCGACCGCAGGACGCCATAGATATCCGAATCGCTGGCGTTGGGGTTGAACTGAGTCGTCAGGTCTCCCGCGCCGATCCGGCCGGTGATGCGGCTGACCAGGTTGATGCGCTGGATCACCACCAGGGCGATGAGGAGGGCGATCGCGAAGGCGGCGATGGCGGCGCCGATCAGGGTCTGCCTGGCCTGTGCGTAGTTGGCGTCGCTGGCGGCCAGGTCTGCGGTCATGTCCTCGTCGTTGAGCCGGACGATGTCGGCCAAGAGTGCCTCGGCCTGATCCAGGAGCTCGCGGCCCTTTCCGGAGGACAGCTCGAAGGCCAGGGTGTTGCCGTTCTCACGGCCGATCTCGCGTACTTGCGCATTCAGCGCCAGGTATTTCTCGAAGGCCTGGTCGAACGGCACCATAGCTTTTCGTTCCTGGGCGTCCAGCAGGCTGTCGAACTGATCCAGGGTCTGCTTGACCTGAGTGACGGACGCGTCGATCGCGGCGCCGTAATCGTCCATCGTCTTCTGGTCGCGGGACAGGATCAGGTTCTTCTCTTCACGCTGGATCGCCATCATGCCGCGCTCGACGCGGGCGGCGACCGCGATCTTTTGTGCGGCACGCCGGACTGTCTCGAGGTCGGCTGCTCGTGTCAGATCGGTGTCGAACGCTTGCTTCCGCTCGTTCAAGAGGCCCATGGCCTCGTCGAAGGCGGCGCTTGCCTGACCCCGGCTCAGCCGACGTGCATGGACGTTGGAGTTGAGCTTCGACAGACGGGCGACCTCGGCGCTCACCTGGAGGTACTCCTCCCACAGGCCCTTAAAGGTTTCCAGTTTCTCCAGGCCGGCACCAGTGGCCAGTGCGTGCAGCTTCTCCAGTTTCTCGCGCATGCCCTCCAGGGTGCGGGCGATATCTGCGGAGAAGGCGTCCATTGCCTCGGGTGCCTCGGCCAGGATGAGGTTCTTTTCGTCGCGGCTCACCGCGAGCAGATCCTGGCGGATGCCAGAGGCGAGCTTGACCTTCTCGGCGGACCCATTGACGAGACCATCGAGCCGCTCGTTCATGGACGAGAGTGCATCCACGCCGATGAAACTGGTCCCGCCCATCAGGAGGATGAGGATGGCAAAGGCACCGATCAGCAGGACCTTCAGTGGGATTCTGATCATGTTCGTTCTCCGTGAGTGGCAGGCCAGGCGAGATGGCCCCCGATCGACGCATCTAGTCATGCCCCGAGCATGGGGCGCGACGGCTTCGCTCCTATTCCGTCCACGTGGGTGGTCGCCCGGTCTGTCGGCGCCCCCTCGTCCGCACCTCGTCTTCCAGGGACTCGGCGAGGGCCCCCGCGTCCAGGATCATGGCGACACCGCCGTCGCCCAGGATCGTGGCCCCGGCCAGGCCCGCAGTTCCCTCGTAGAGCTTGCCCAGACGTTTGACCACCGTCTGGTACTGACCCACGACCTGATCGACGCTGAAGCCGAAACGCTGCTCGCCGAGACGGGTGACGACGATCTGCTCGATGCCCGGGGCCGCGCCCGGCACCGCGAACCATTCCCGCAGGCTGAGATAGGGCACCAGATCGCCGCGCACGCGCGCCAGCCGCTGGCCGTTGCGCTTGCCTTCGGATCCTCGCTCGACCTCGATGCACTCCTCGACGCAGCTCAAAGGCAGCACATAGCGCTCCTCGGACACGGCCACCATCAGGCCCTCGATGATCGCCAGGGTCATGGGCAGGGTGATGGTCAGGGTGGTGCCCAGGCCCGGCTCGCTGCGAATCCCGACCTGGCCCCCGAGATCCTGGATGGAGCGTTTCACGACATCCATGCCCACACCGCGCCCCGAGACGTCCGAGACCCGGTCGGCGGTGGAGAAGCCGGCCTCGAAGATCAGGCCCTGAATATCCTCCTCGGTCAGCGTCTGGTCGCGGGCGATCAGGCCGCGCTCCACCGCCTTGGCGCGAATGGCTCCGGTGTTCAGACCGGCGCCGTCGTCGCGGATGCGGATCACCACGTGGGATTCGGCGTGCTCGGCGGACAGGTGGATGGTGCCGGCAGCCGGCTTGCCCGCAGCCTCGCGCTGTTCGGGCGGTTCGATGCCGTGGTCGATGCTGTTGCGGATCAGATGCACCAGGGGGTCGCCGAGACGGTCGATGACCATCTTGTCGAGCTCGGTCTCGGCGCCCTCGGTTTCCAGGCGGATCTCTTTGCCCAGATCGCGGGAGAGATCGCGCACCAGACGGCGGAAGCGTCCGAAGGTGGTGCCGATGGGCAGCATGCGGATGGAGAAGGTGTTGTCGCGCAGCTCGGTGGTCAGCCGGTCGAGATCCTCGGCGATCGCGCTCATGGCCTCGTCGTCGCGGGACTGGGCGAGCTGATGCATGCGCGCCTGCACGATCACCAGTTCGCCGACCAGGTTCATGAGGCTGTCCAGGCGTGCGGCGGGTACCCGCACCAGACTCTCCTGTTCGCCGCGCGCACCGCGCTCCCGCGTGTCCCGGATCGCCCGCTGCTCCCTGAGCGCGGCATCGACGTCGCTCTCCGTGACCAGACCCGCCTGCTGCAGGACCTCGCCGACGCGGGGGTTCTCGGCGAGCAGCGACTCTATCTGGCTGCGCGCGATCAGGCCGCGCTCCACCAGGATCTCGCCGATGCGGTCGCACTGATCGTCGTCGATATCGATGGGATCGATGTCGATACGCCACTCGTCGGCGACGAAGATAAAGGTGTCTCGGATGGCCTCGATGCCCTGGGACGTGATCAGCGCCAGGTCCCAGGACATCATGCAGGATTCCGGGTCCAGCTCCGCTAGAACGGGAACGTCCCCCGTGTCGGTCGTGACGTAGCAGGTCCCCAGCCTCTGGAGTTCCTTGAGGATGGGAAAGATGTCGAAGCCGTCGCGGAAGGCCTCTGCTGCGGGACGGATTCGGATGCGGTAGGCCTGATCTTGCCCCCCGGCGTCGGCGTCGGGGTCGGCGATCGCGGAGCTCGGGGCCGCAGTGGCCTGCTTCGCCTCGGTGATCTGCTCATCGGGAATCAGTGCGTGCAGACGCTCCAGCAGTCCTCGTCCGACCAGGATCTGGGTCTGGTCGAGCACGGGGTCCTCGAGCAGACCTGTGACATGGTCCTTGGCATCGAGGAGGATGCTGATCAGCTCCGGGGTGACCGGGAACAGACCGTTGCGGACCTTGTCCAGGGCGGTCTCGAGATGATGGGTGAAGGCGGAGAGCTCCGTGTACCCGAACATGCCGCCGCCACCCTTGATCGTGTGCATGGCGCGGAAGGCGAGCGCGATCAGCTCGGGGTCCTCGGGGCGCTGTTCCAGCTCCAGCAGGGCGCCTTCCAGAGCGGCCAGATGCTCTTCGGCCTCGGTGCGGAAGATGTCGACGGGGTCGGACATGTCAGCAAGGCGCCGAGGCGGACTCCATGTGGAAGTGCTCATGGAGATCGCAGGTGGCCAGGGCCTCCGTGACCGCAGGGGAGGGGGACTGCAGGGTCAGTCGAGACCCGGTGGTCTCCAGCTGCTTCCGAAGGGCGATCAGGAGCTGAATCCCCGCGCCGTCCACCTCCGTCGTCGCGCTCAGGTCCGCCACCAGCGATTCCTCGCCGGCCTCGAGCGCGCGCAATTGGGTCAGGTATTCGCCGGCCTGGAAGATGGTCAGCTCGCCTTCGAAGTGCAGGACGGGGCCATGCGGGCTTGGCTCGATTCGAATCATATTCGACATGTCTCCCTCCGATCAGGTCCGTGCGGAAAGGTCGAGTCATCGAATGTCGACGGGCTAGGACGTCGTCTGCCTCGTCTTGGTCATCCGTTGGGATGGATGAGTGGCTCGATCATGGGGCTTACACTATTCGTTTCAAGCATGGGCAGGCATATCGGATTCGACAACCCCACATCATCCGTTCGAATTTCGCCGCCGGTCTTGATCTCCTTGGCCGCCTGCGCGCTGCAGCCAGGCTGCGCACCAACGATGATGGCGCGGTCTACGCGTCGCCGTGCTGGATCATCCCTCACCGCGCCCAATCGACCGCGGCGAATGTCCGGCGAATCCCCTGGCGGTATCTCAGATGCGGATGGCCGAAGATCACGAAGAGGCCCTCGCGGCTTGCCGAGCGGATGCCGTGGGCCTCGCGGAATGCTTTCGCCTTGCGGCCTTGCTGGATCATGGGGTGGATGCTGCCGATCATGCAGGTCCCCAGGCCCAGGGACTCGCCGGCGATCATGGCGTAGGTCGCGGCCACGATGGGATCGGCCGGATCGCAGTAGGCGGAACCGTAGAAGTAGATCGCCAGGGGGGCGTCGTAGGTCACCATGTTCACGCCTTGGTGCATCTGCTCGGTGAAGGTGTCGATGGTCGGACGGACGAAGTCCCGGAAGAGCGCATCGTTCGCCTTGCCCCAGAAGGGGCGCATCAGCCACAGCATCCAGTCCGACACCAGCCAACGCATGCCGTCGAGGTAGTCGCAGAAGTCGCGCGCAAAGGCGGTGACCTTCTCCTGTCCATCCAGGACCAACAGGTGCACATCGGAAGGTGGAATCCCCATGGGCGCCGTCTGGGCGGCCGCCAGGATCTTGTCGATCAGCTCGGGCTCGACTGGCCGCGCTTGAAATTCCCGGATGCTGCGGCGGCGTTGCAGCAGGGCGTGCAGGGGCGCATAAGGGGTCGCCGACCCGTGTTCCGGCAGGTCGAAGAGATCGTCGGGCGACAGGGTGCGTCCCTGGATGCGAATCGCGCCGGTAGGACAGATCGCCATGCAATGTCCGCAGCCGATGCAGCCGAAGAGCGGATGTCCGCTGAACGCGACACGACCCTCCGTGAGGACGAGTTCGTTGTCTTTGCAGACGGACACGCACAGTCCGCAGCCATTGCAGCGCTCGGGATCCAACTGGATGGTTGCGGCGATCGTCGTTCTGGAGGTGGGAATGGCCATCGATGGGGCTCTCTCGTCATGCGCTCGCGGCGCTCGTTTGGTGAGCGGCGACCTTCACAGCCCGTATCGACGGCAATGGCAAAGAGTTCACCGCAAAAAGCGCGTATACAATCTTCAGGGACTTAACAATTCAGCGCGCCTAGTGTGCTGTGCGACTTGTCGGTCTGGAGTGGCGGCCGGCTCACTGGCTTGCGTTCAGGATGATGACCAGCAGCTCGATCGGGCGCTTGCCGTTGGCGTCGGCCAGATCGCGGATGCCGTCCTCGGGGCTGGCTTCGATGCCCGCGCTCTTAAGCCGCTCCTGCCCGGTCCGGACGTCCAGTCCGACCATCTCGCAGACCTCGGAGAGGCGTTTGCGGCCGAGGCCGGTTCCCGCGAAGCGCGCCTCGATCTCCTCGGGCGTCATTCTTCCGGCCATCGATGCTGGGGCCGGCTGCGGCTGCGGGATGAGCGCATAGACCGCCATGGGCGTCATGCCGTTGCGCCGGGCGATCTGCTCGAGCGTCTCGCGGCCGTTCTCGACCGCGATGCCCCGATCGTGCAGCGCCGAGAGCGCTGGTTCCAGCTCGAAGTCCATGCGTCGGGCGAGCGCGGCCAGGGATGCCTCCTCGGCGTGACCGAATGGCGGTTCGAGCGCGGGCTCGGTGACCCAGGCGTTCTTGATGTCCGAGTTGAGCCGGATGATCCAGCTGGCCGGTGGCAGGTCGAGCGCCGAGAGGACGATCAGGACCAGGGTCGCCAGGGTGGCGATCAGGATCTCGCGCTTGAATGCCAGATGCCCCTGGATGCGGTCGGCGATGTACTGCTTGAAGGGCTTCCAGTTGAAATAGAGATGCAGAAAGGCGGCGACGATGAAGACGCCGCCGAAGGTCATGTGGATCCAGGCCCAGCGGTCCTTTTCGAGTCCCCAGAGCGACCAATGTGTCCAGTAGGCGATGCGTCCGTGCGGGACGATATAGAGCACCAAACCGGTGACCATGAGGACGATGAAGGCCCAGGTCACGATGAAGGCCGTGAGCGAGCGAAGGGACTGTTTGTTCTTGCGCATCCTGGCTCCTTTGGGTTCGGGTCTGCCGATCGCCGCAAGATCGGCGCTTCGGTGGCTGCGCGTCCATGCCCTTCGTCAATGGCGCGACAGATCGGGGCGGCGGTCCGTTTCGCCTGTGCCGGATGGAGGCATGCGTTCAATCCGGCGTCTGGGGATCGGGCTCGCTCGACCAGGCGCGGATGGCGGCAATCTCGTCCGCCGCGATCCCGAGCGAGACGAGGAAGGCCTCATGCTCCCTCGGCGTCTGACCTTCGAAGGCGCGATGCCAGCGCTGCATACCCTGATCGTCGAGCCCGGCGGCGCGGAGCATCGAGACCCACAGCGCCTTGTCGACCAGGGGGGTGTCCAGCGCCCGGGCGTCGGTCTGGAGCAGGCGCAGGATGAGTCTCTGCTGGTCGCGCAGCTGTTCGATCTCCTGGTTGATGGCGAAGAGTCTGCGCTCGAGGATCGGCCGCAGCCCCTCGCCCTCGTGCCGCAGCAGCTCGGCGATGGTCTCCAGCGCCAGACCGGTCGCCCGGTAGGCGCGGATCCTTTCCAGCCGTTCGAGATCGCGCTCCGAATAGAGCCGATATCGGGCGGCGCTGCGTCCGCTCGGGACCAGCAGCCCGATGGCGTCGTAGTGGATGAGGGTGCTGCGCGCCAGGCCGAAACGGCGGGCGACCTGTCCGATGGTCCAGGTTCTAGCGGTCATGATGCGGGTCCGGGAAGGGTTCCGACGCGAGCGGCCTGGTGCGATCAGCCCGCGCGGATGCGCCGGATCTCGTCGGGCGGGATGTTCAGCCATTCGAGGAAGGACTGATGCCCGTGCGCATAGCGGGTCTCGAAGCAGCGATGCCAGCGCCGCATGCCGTCTTCATCGAGCCCGATTTCTTCGAACAGCTCGATCCACTGGTCTTTGGTCATCTCGATTCTCCGTCTGTGGATTCCAGGACGCGCGCCCGATCGGCGGCGTCGAGGACGAGCATCGACCCTGAGGCCGTCGTCGGGTCAAGGCGCGCGAACGCGATTCGGGTTTCCGGTCCGCAGGCTGCAAGCGTATTCAAGACGAAGGGATCCGCACCGGCTATCGTCTCCGTCCTGCGAAACGGAGATGGGTGAAACCATGGGCTACATTCACGGCTATTCGGCGCGCGAGGCCGAGCGTCTCTCGGATCAGGCGGCGATCCTGCGTCCCTTCCTGCACCGCGGCCTCCGTTTCCCGGCCGGCAGCCGGGTGCTGGAGCCGGGTTGCGGCAGCGGCCGGCAGAGCCTGGCCCTGCTGGAGGACAACCCGGGCATCCATCTGACCTGTCTGGACGTCGATGCCGGTCAGCTGGAGCTGGCCCGGGAGCGTCTCGCCGGATGGGAGCGGAGCCTTCGCTTCGTCCATGGCGATCTGGGCCGGGATCCCTTGACGGGCGAGGTCTTCGATCATGCCTTCGTCTGTTTTCTGCTGGAGCATCTGAGACAGCCCGAGGCGGCGCTCGCGCGGCTGCGCGGCATGCTGCGGGCGGGCGGAACCCTGACCCTGATCGAGGGCGACCACGGCTCCTTCCGCTTTCAGCCGGAGACGCCGGCATCACGGGCCGTTTGGGACGCCCTGATCGCCGAGCAGCGCCGGCTCGGGGGCGATCCCATGATCGGGCGGCGATTGCGTGGGCTTCTGACGGCGTCCGGATTCTCGGAGGTGAGCGTCGCTCCGATACTGATCCACGCCGATGCGGGCGATCCGCTGCTGCGCGAGGGCTTCATGCGGCGCATCATCGTTCCCATGGTCGACGGCGTACGGGCCAGTGCGGTGGCGGGCGGTTTCGACGCACGGCTCTGGGAGCGCGGCATCGAGGATCTCCTGGCGGTGGACAGCGGCAATGGAAGCTTCTATTACCTCTTCTTCGAGGCGGTCGGCAGCAAGGGGGCGCATGGCGAGTCTGGCTGAATCCGAGTCCCGAGCGGAATCCCATACCCGGTGCTGGCGCATCCAGGACCGGGACGAGGTCCTGTGGGTGCGGCGGGCCGATGTCCGTCATCTGGCCTTTCCGCGCCATTTCCACGACGACTATACGGTCGGGCTGGTGGTGCGCGGCGCCAACCGATTCGTCTACCGGCGTCGGAGCCTGGTCGCCCCGGCCGGTACCCTCTGTCTCGCCGATCCGGGCGAGATCCATACCGGCGAGGCCGATCTGGATGGCTGGACCTATTGGACCCTGCAGATCCCGGCCGGAATGCTGACAGGGTTGCGCGGCGACCTGGACGAGGGGAGCGAAGCGCCGCCGGACTTTCCCGTCGGCGTCATCGAGGATCCACGGGCGGTCGCGCGGCTCGCCGCCTTCTTCCGGATCTTTCGGGCGGCCGATCCCCTGGAGCGGGAGAGCCGGCTGCTCGCGGCCCTCGGCCATCTCGTCCAGGTCCATGGTGCGGAGCGCGCGAGAGATCGCCGTCATGCCGTCGAGCCCGGTCTGGCCCGGTCGGTGCGCGACTATCTCGCCGATCATCTGGCCGAGGCCGTGACCCTGTCCGATCTCGAACAGGCGACGGGTGCCGGACGCTACCGCCTACTGCGGGCCTTCGCTCGCGCCTACGGTCTTCCGCCGCATGCCTGGCTGGTCCAGGCCCGTCTGGAACGGGCGCATGCGCTCATCGTCCACGGGGTCGGGATCTGCGTGGCGGCGGCCGAGACCGGGTTCGCCGATCAGCCCCATCTGACCCGGCTCTTCAAGCGTGCCTACGGCTACACGCCGGGCGTCCTGGCGCGCTCGCCGCGGATCCCCTGAACCCGACAAGCGTCGGGCACCGGGCGGAATCCGATTCGCCGTCAACCGCGGGATTCAGTGGGAGCCGCTGCCGCATCATCGCTGTCCGCATGCAGGCCGCCGCCGAGGGCCTTGTACAGCGCGACCCGGTTGGCGATCTCCGCGCGGCGCAGATCCAGCAGCGCCTGCCGGGAGGCGTAGAGCTGGCGTTGCGCGTCGAGCAGGTCCAGGCGCCCGTCCAAGCCCGCGCGATAGCGCAGCTCGGACAGCTCCAGGCTGCGTTGCGTCGCACTCACCGCACGTCGCTGTGCCTCGATCTGACGGTCGAAGGTGGCGGTGCCCGCCAGTGCATCGGCCACCTCGCGGAAGGCGACTTGGATGGCACGTTCGTACTGGGCCACGGCCTCGGATTTGCGTACCTCGGCCAGGCGCAGCTCGGCGCGCAGACGCCCGCCCTGGAACAGCGGCTGGGAAATCTGTGGCGCGAAACGCCAGACCTCCCGGGCCGGGTCGAACAGGCTGCCGAGCGAGGCGCTGGCATAGCCGAAGGATGCGGTGAGCGAGATCTGCGGGAAGAACGCGGCCCGAGCCGCACCCACATCGGCGTTGGCCGCCACCAGCATCTGTTCGGCCTGGCGCAGATCCGGGCGGGTCAGCAACAGATCGGCCGGCAGCCCAGCCGGCAGGCGCGCGATCACCGGCTGGCGCTCCAGCGACACGGCGGGCGGCAGGTCGCCGGGCAGCTCGCTGCCCACCAGCAACTGCAGCGCGTTGTCCGCCTCGGCCAGGGCGCGACGGCGCCCTTCCACATCGGCCTCGGCCAGGGCGACCTGCCCTTCGGCCTGGGCCACGTCCAGGCTGCTGTTCTGCTCGGCCTGCTTGAGCAGGCGCGCCAACTCCAGGGACTGTCGCCAATCGGTCAGGGTGCGTTCGGACAGTCGCAGCTGTTCGTCGGCCAGGCGCTGGGTGAAGTAGGCGTCGGCCACCGCGCCCACCAGTGCGATCTGCGCGGCGTCGCGCCCCTGCTCGCTCGCCAGGTAGCGCGCAAACGCGGCCTCGGAGAGCGTCCGCACGCGGCCGAACAGATCCAGCTCGAAGGCACTGAGCGCGACATTCACTCCGGTCTGCCGATCCAGCTCGCGGCTGGTCGCATCGGTGGCCAGGGTGCGTTCGCGACTGTGCGTCGCGTCCAGCCCCACGGTCGGCAGGCTCGCGGCGCCCTCGATGTTCGAGCGCGCCCGCGCCGCCTGGACGTTGAGTGTGGCCAGGCGCAGGTCGCGGTTGTTCTCCAGGGCCAGGTCGATCAGCCGTTGCAGGCGCGGGTCGCCGAACATCGCGCGCCAGCCCAGCGCACTGGCGGGCACGGCCGATGCTGGCGCCGACGCCGGCACCGCCGAGGCTACGGGGAAGCTCGCCGGCACCGGCGCTGGAGGGCGCTGCAGCGCGGGCGTCAGCGAGCAGGCGCCGAGACAGCCGATCAGCGGCAGGGTCAGTAACCGGCGCATCATCCGTTCTCCAGGGGGCGTGTTGCGGCGCCGCGTCGCGCGCGCCAGGCGGCGAGGCGCTCCTGCGTGCCGATGACGAAGACGAAGAAGGCCGGCACGAAGAACACCGCCAGCAGGGTGCCGCTGAGCATGCCGCCGAACACCCCGGTGCCGATGGCATGCTGGGTCTCCGCGCTGGCGCCGCTGGCGAGCATCAGCGGCACCACGCCGAGGGTGAAGGCCAGCGAGGTCATCAGGATCGGCCGCAGGCGCAGGCGCGCGGCGCTCGCTGCGGCGTCGATCAGCGTGCGCCCATCGGCATGCAGCTGGCGGGCGAACTCGACGATGAGGATGGCGTTCTTCGCCGACAGGCCGATGATGGTGATCATCCCCACCTTGAAGAACAGGTCGTTGGGCATGCCGCGCAGCATCACCGCCGCCACCGCGCCGAGCAGACCCAGGGGCACCACCAGCATCACCGACAGCGGGATCGACCAGCTCTCGTACAGCGCCGCCAGCACCAGGAACACCACCAGTGCCGACAGCAGCATCAGCAGCGGTGCCTGTGCCGCCGACTGGCGCTCCTGCAGCGACTGTCCCGTCCAGGCCACGGCAAAGCCTTGCGGCAACTGCGCCACCAGGCGTTCCATCTCGGCCATCGCCGCGCCGCTGGAAACGCCCGGCGCGGGGCCTCCGGCGATACGCACGGCCGGAAAGCCCTGGAAGCGCATCATCTGCTGCGGCGACTCGCTCCACACCGGCGTCACCACCTCGCGCAGCGGTAGCATGCCGCCGCTGGCATTGCGCACGCGCAGGCCGAGCACATCGTCCAGCTGCATGCGCGCCGGGGCGTCGGCCTGCAGGATGACCTGCTGCATGCGCCCGGCATTGGGGAAGTCGTTGACGTACAGCGAACCCATGGCCGCCGACAGGGTGCTGCTCACGGCGGTGAAGGAGAGGCCCATGGCCTCGGCCTTCTGCCGGTCGATCTCCAGGCGGATGCTCTCGCCAGGGGGCAGACCATCCGGATAGACGTCGCTGACCACCTCGCTCTGCGCCGCCAGTTCCAGCAGTTGGGCCTGCGCGGCGAGCAGCGCGGCCTCGCCCCGGTTGGCCCGGTCCTGCAGTAAAAGGGTGAAGCCGGACGAGGTGCCCAGCTCGTCGATGGCCGGCGGCATCAGGCTCATCACCGTGCCCTCGACGGTGTCGGCCATGGCCTGCTGCGCCAGCTCTGCTTCTTCGGCGGCGGTGGCGCCATGACGCTGATCCCAGTCCTTGAGCATGGTGAAGGCCATGGCCGCATTGGGGCCGGAGCCGGAGAAGCTGAAGCCCAGTACCACCAGGTTGGCGTCCAGCGCCGGACGCGAGGCGACATGTGCCTCGAAGGACTTGACCACGTCCAGCGTGCGCTCGCTGGTGGCGCCGGTGGGCAACTGAATGGAGGTCATGAAGTAGCCCTGATCCTCCTCGGGCAGAAAGGACGACGGCAACTGCGTGGCGGCGATAACCAGCACCGCGCAGATCGCCACGTACACCGCCATCATCCGCCCGCTGCGACCGGCCAGGCGGGCCACGCGCGTGCCGTATCCCGCCGTGAAGCGTTCGAAGCCACGGTTGAAGGCACCGAGGAAGCTGCGCTTCTCGTGGAGGTCAGTGCTGACCGGACGCAGCAGGGTGGCGCACAGCGCCGGCGTCAGGCTCAGGGCGAGGAATGCCGAGAACAGGATCGACACCGCCATCGACAGGGTGAACTGCTGGTAGATCACCCCTACCGAACCGCTGCCGAAGGCCATGGGGATGAACACGGCGGTGAGCACCAGGGTGATGCCGATGATCGCGCCGGTGACTTCCCGCATCGCCCGCGAGGTCGCCTCCCGTGGGGAGAGCCCCTGGGTGGCCATCAGCCGCTCGACGTTCTCCACCACCACGATGGCGTCGTCGACGATGATGCCGATGGCCAGCACCATGCCGAACATGGTCAGCGAGTTGATCGAGAAGCCGGCCAGCAGCATCACCGCGAAGGTGCCGAGCAGCGCGATGGGCGCGACGATGGCCGGGATCAGGGTGTAGCGCAGGTTCTGCAGGAACAGGTACATCACCAGGAACACCAGCGCCATGGCCTCGAACAGGGTGTAGATCACCTTCTCGATGGACACCTTAACGAAGGGGGCGGTATCGAACGGCACCGAGTAGGCCATGCCCGCCGGCAGGGTCGGCGCCAGCTCGGCCAGGCGCGCGCGCACGGCGGCGGCGGTGCGCACCGCGTTGGCGCCGGGCGAGAGCTGGATCGCGGCGCTGGTCGCCGCCACGCCGTTCTCGCGGTTGGAAAAGGCGTAGGACTCTGCGCCCAGCTCGACCCGCGCCACATCGCCAAGCACCACCTTCGCCCCATCGGCGTCCGCACGCAGGACGACGGCGGCGAACTCCACCGGCGTGGTCAGTTGTCCCTGCACGGTCAGCGGCACGGTGAGGCGCTGGCCCGGCAGCGCCGGTTCGTCGCCGATCCGCCCGGGGGCGATCTGCGCGTTCTGCTGCTCGATCGCCTGGGCCAGTTCGTCCATCGTCAGGCCATAGGCGGTGAGCTTGTTCGGGTCGACCCAGATGCGCATGGCCTGCTCGGCGCCGAACATTTGCACACGGCCCACGCCGTCGATGCGGCGCAGGTCCTGGACGATATTGCGCGCGAAGTAGTCGTTCAGCGCGACCTCGTCGAACTGTCCGTTGGGCGAGGTCATGCCGACCATCATCAGGAATCCGGAGGCGGCGGACTCCACCTGCAGGCCGTTCTGGCGAACCGCCTGGGGCAGCCGCGGCTCGACCGCCTTGATGCGGTTCTGAACGTCCACCTGGGCCAGCTCGGCGTCGGTGCCCGGCTTGAAGGTGGCGGTGATCTGCGCGCTGCCCGAGGTGTCGACCGAGGATTCGAAGTACAGCAGGTTCTTCACCCCCGAGAGCTCGCGCTCGATCTGGCTCACCACCGAGTCGTCGAGGGTCTGTGGAGTGGCCCCCGGATAGGTGGCGTAAAGGCTCACCGTCGGCGGCGCCACCGAGGGGTAGCGGGCGATGGGCAACTGCGGGATGGCGATGACGCCGGCCAGCACGATGAACAGGGCGATCACCCAGGCGAACACCGGGCGGTCGATGAAAAACTGCGGCATGAGGGTTTCTCCGAACTCAGCGCGCGATGGCGCTGAGCTGTTCGCGGGCGGCAGCGGGCTGCCAGGGACGTGCGGCGACCTGCGCATTCGGGCTCAGACGCTCGATGCCTTCGATCACCACCTGCTGCCCGGCGCTGAGCCCGGATACGACGCGGTAGCGGCGCGCCACCAGCTCGCCGAGTTCGATGGCCACCGGCTGCGCCTGGCCGTGCGCATCCAGCACCCACACCCTGGCCTGGCCCGCCGTGCGGGTCACCGCCTGCTGGGGCACGGTCAGGGCATCGGCGTAATGCGCACGGGGAATCCGCGCCTGCACGTAGAGGCCGGGCAGCAGGCGACGCTGCGGGTTGTCGACCAGAACGCGCAGCAGCACGTCGCCGGTACCGGCGTCCACCTCGATGCCGGAGAACAGGATGCGCCCCTGCATGCCCAGGGGCTTGCCGTCGCTGCCAAGGATCTCCACGGTCAGCTCCGGCCTGTCCGAGCGGACCTGCTGGCGCAGTGTCTCCAACACGGAGGCGGACTGGCGCACATCGACGTACACCTGGTCGATCTGCTGGATCCTGGCCATGGGCGTGGCATCGGTCGGCGAGACCAGCGCGCCCTCGCTGACCAGGGCCTGGTCGATCCGCCCGGCGATCGGCGCCTCGACGCTGGCGAACTGCAGGTCCAGCCTGCGCCGCGCCAGCGTCGCCTTGGCTTGGGCCACGTCGGCGGCGGCCTGGTCACGTAGCGCCACGGCATCGTCATACACCTGGCGGCTGACCGCCTCGGCCCGCATCAGTGGGGTGAGCCGATCGGCCTGCACGCGCGCCCGCGCCAAGACCGCCTCGGCGCGCTGCAAGGCCGCCGCGGCGCTGTCCACCTCGGCCTCGAACGGCGCCGGGTTGATCTGGAACAGCCGGTCACCGGCCTTGATCTCGGCTCCCTGCTCGAACAGGCGTCGCTGCACGATGCCGCCGATCTGCGCACGAATCTCGGCGCTGCGCACGGCCGCCACGCGACCGGGCAGATCCTCTCTGACCGACAGTTCGCTCGTCTCGAGTATCATCACCGACACCCGAACCGGCGCGGGCGCTTCTTCAGCCTGCTGCGCCGAATCGCAACCGGCCAGTACCAATACGGCAAGCCCCGCGAGCAGAATGCCCGGATGCCGTTGTTTGATGCACATCGCCTACTCACCTCGCTGAACGGATCTCCCGGACGCGCTGTTTTCGGTCGGGAGGACATCGAGGCGGCAGTCTGGCGCGCGGCTGTTGCGAATGATTCGAGGCTTTGTGGAGAAAGCATGGAGGGCGCGATAAACTTCTGATCCATCGCCAGCGAGCCCGCCCATGTCCGATCCCAACGCGCGCCTCAGCCTCGCCGCCTCTGCCTCGGCATTGGTACTGATCGCCGAGGACGAGGCCGAGATCGCCGACATCCTCATCGCCTACCTGCAGCGCAGCGGGCTGCGCACCCAGCACGCCACCGACGGCCACCAGGCATTGGCCCTGCACCAGGCGCTCAAGCCGGATCTGGTCCTGCTCGACGTGCTGATGCCGCAACTCGACGGCTGGAAGGTGCTCAGCGACATCCGTTCGCGCAGCGACACGCCGGTGATCATGCTCACCGCGCTCGATCAGGACATCGACAAGCTGATGGGGCTGCGCCTGGGGGCCGACGACTACGTGGTCAAACCCTTCAACCCGGCCGAGGTGGTGGCGCGGGTGCAGGCGGTGCTGCGGCGCACACGCGCGAGCGCGCCCGCCGCCCCGCAGGTGCTGCGCGTCGGCCCGTTCCAGATCGACCTCGACAGCCATGAAGCCAGCGTGCTTCGTCATGGTCAGTCGCAGACGCTGGAGCTGACGCTGACCGAGTTCAAACTGCTCGCCTGTCTGATGCGTGCGCCGAAGCGGGCGTTCAGCCGCGCGGAGCTGCTGGTCGACTGCCTGCCCGAAGGCGATACCCAGGAGCGCACCGTCGACAGCCACATCAGCAAGCTTCGCAAGAAACTCGAGGCCCTGGACATCCGGGGCGTGCCGAGCAGCGTCTGGGGCGTGGGCTATCGCTTCGGCGGCGATCCATGAAGCGCGCGCCGGGCCTGCGCCGTCAAATCGTCCAGTCTCTGGCCGTGATGGCGCTGGGCATCATCCTGATCTCGGTATTCGGCTCCTACGTCTTCTATGCCGTCGCCGTGACCTACCTGCCGGGCTCCATTTCCGAAACCTGGATGCCCTCGCGGGTCGAGATGGTCTGGATCGTCGGGACCATCGTCGCCGCGCTCGGCATGGCGGTGTTCGTCGCCATCCGCCTGTCGCGGCGCCTCATCACGCCGCTCAACTCGGTGGCGCACAGCCTGCGGGAAGTGGCCCAGGGCAGGCTCGACGCCCGGGCGCGGATGGACGAACAGGCGATGGGCGAAACGGCGCAGCTGGTGCGCGACTTCAACGCCATGGCCGAGCGCCTGCAGGGCATGACCCGCGAGCGCGAGTTCTGGAACGCCGCCATCGCCCATGAACTGCGCACGCCGGTCACCATTCTGCGCGGGCGTCTGCAGGGTCTCGCGGAAGGCGTCTTCAGCCCCAGCAACGAGATCTTCGAGGGTCTGCTGCGCCAAGTGGAAGGTCTGAGCCGACTGATCGAGGACCTGCGCGTACTCAGTCTCAAGGACAGCGGTCATCTGGAGCTGCAGCGAGACAAGGTCGGGCTGGCCGAGGAGCTGCGTACCGTGATCCAGGTCTTCGCGACGGCGCTGTCCGCGCGAGGGTTCGTCTTGCAGCAGGCGCTCGATACCGGACTGCGGCCGGACTGCGATCCGGTCCGTATGCGCCAGGCCCTGATGGCACTGCTGGAAAACGCGCTGCAGCATGCCGATCCGGGCATCCTGACCGTGCGCCTGGAGGAATCGGAGGGCCTGTACTGCCTGAGCGTGGAAGATGAAGGCCCGGGTATCGCCAGCGAGGCTGCGGCCGACGTATTCGAGGCATTTCGCCGAGGCGATCCGTCGCGTTCGCGCAAACATGGCGGCAGCGGCCTGGGCCTGGCCGTGGTCAAGGCCATTGCAGAGGCGCATGGCGGTCATGCGGTTTGCCGGTCGTCCGCTCGCGGGGGGAGTCTGTTCCTCATCGACTGGCCGAAATTGGATTTTTTGGTTCGAGCAGAGGCGCGTGCTGATTGAGTCCCACAGTGTTACGCCTCGACGAGATTGTCCGCCACAGCGCACAGCTGCCAGTGCTGGATTCCCGCTCAGCAGACGATATCCTAGGCTACTGGCTGATAGTCATCGATACATCAGCCATCATGGCCATCCTTCAAGACGAGCTGGACCGGAGGGCCTTCAACGAGGCGATCGAGGCTGCTTCCTGCAGACGTCTTTCCGCAACCACCTATGCGGAACTGTCCATCGTCATCGAATCACGCTGCGGCCCGGAAGGTATCCGCGATCTCGACTTGCCCCACCGAAAATAAATGCGTCCCCCTTTTCAATGCGTCCCCCTTTTCTTTCTGTCGACGGTTCGGGCAAGGTCGCGTAGCCGATCTCGCCATCGGTTGCTCCGCCCCTCGTTCGCCAATCTGTCCCTGGCACTGTACATCTCACTCGGAGTGCTCTCATGCATCGTCTCGTTGCGATTCTGGCCGTTCTTCTCCTGCCCTGTCCCGTTTTGGCCGAGGACGCGGAGATCGCGTCACTCTTCGCCCACGCCGACCGCGAGGGCACGCTGGTGCTCTCCTCGCTGCGCACCGGCGAGACCTTCGTCCACGATGACGCACGCGCCCAGCGCCGCTTCTCTCCGGCCTCGACCTTCAAGATCTTCAATACCCTGATCGCCCTCGACGCCAAGGCGATCGCTGGCGCGGACGACCGTTTCATCTGGGACGGCCGGCAGCATTCCATCCCGGATTGGAATCGAGACCAGACCCTCGCCAGCGCCTTCAAGGTGTCCTGCGTCTGGTGTTATCAGATCCTGGCACAGCGCGTGGGTGCCGAGACCTATCGGCAGGCGATCCGTCGGGCCGGTTACGGAACCCTCTCCGAGCCCTTCGCGCTGACCGAGTTCTGGCTGGACGGATCGCTGCGGATCAGCGCCATCGAGCAGGTCGGCTTCATCGAGCAGCTGGTGCGCCGCACACTGCCCTTCAGTCCCCACGCCTACGACACCCTGCGCGACATCATGGTCGTCGAGCGGAGCCCGGACTGGACGCTGCGCGCCAAGACCGGCTGGTTCGCGCGCTCGACCCCGTCGGTCGGCTGGTACGTCGGCTATGTCGAAACGAACGACGACACCTGGATCTTCGCGATGAATCTCGACCTGAAGGATAAAGCGGATCTGCCGCTCCGGGCGGCGCTGACGCGGGATGCCTTGCGGGCCAAGGGCATCCTCGACTGAAAAGAACGTTTCAGGGGCAGTTGGGTAAATGGACTGGACGACTTGTCTCAGGTGGATTAGAACAGCTTCTCGGAACTCAAAGCTCGGAGCCCGACCATGCCCACACCGACGATCAACCCGGATTTCGCTCCGCTGCTGGAAACCCTCGGGCAGGGTGCTAGCGACTTCTTCCTCGCGGCTGGTCTCTACCACGCACACAAGGTCAGTTTCGCCGCCGCTGCGGCCCTCGCTGGTCTTGGTTATGAGGAATTCCACTATCGGCTCAAGGAGCATTTCGGTCATGGCTTCGTTATCACCGATGAAACGGTGCAGGAAGACCTGCTTCTCGTCGAAGAGCTCGTGGGTCAGCACTCGTGAGATTGGTTACCAACGCTAGCCCCTTGATCTTCCTGGTCAAGATCGAATTGCTTCCGTTGCTGAGCAACTGCTTCACACAGGTGCTCGCCCCGCCCGCCGTGGTTGCCGAAACCGGACTGGATTTACCCGATTTCATCCAATGTCGGCAATTGTCCGAAGTCGGTGATGCCTTCGTTCGCGGCGCCCTCGGCACGCTCCATCGGGGTGAGCTTGAAGCCATGGTCCTGGCACGCGAGCAAGGGATCGATCTGGTTGCCATCGATGACAAGGCCGCGCGGACCAGAGCCGGTCAGCTTGGTCTCAAACCCATCGGCACCCTCGGTCTGATCGTCCTTGCCCAACGTCTCGGTCACCTGGATTCCTCGACTGCCATGACCAAGGTCGATGAATTGGTGGATGTCCACGGTCTCTATCTGTCGACCAAGGTACGCCAGCAGATCCGCTGGCAGCTTGGCGCATCATTCACGTAATGCGCTTTGGAGCTGATTAGAAATATAGTTGCGCATGATTGGGAAACTGATTGGAAAAGAGGTCGTATGATTAGAAGCACAAGGAGCCTGACTTATCCGTGTGGACGGCTAGCGCGTCCACCTCTTCGATCAAAAATAAATGCGCCCCCTTTTTCTCGCTCAAAATGGCAACTTAAAAGGGCTGGGGTTTAGGAAAATGCGAATAAATAAACTTTCATATGAGAGCAGAACCACTGGATGGTGCTTAAAGTCTATCTCGTTCGACCAGTTGACGCTACTTGTTGGTGCTTCAGGCGTTGGTAAGACTCGTATTCTGAGAGCCATACTCGATTTGAAAAAGATCTCTCGAGGTGAGTCCTTGAATGGAGTTAGGTGGTCAATAATTTTTCATACAAGAACAAGAAGTGAGTGCAGATGGGAGGGGGCATTTGAGGACAAAGGGCTCGCGGCAGAAAGGATTTTTGATCTGGGTGAAGATGAAGAGAAAGATAAGCCAAAGATTGAATTTGAAAAAGTTTTTGTCGATGAATGCGAGTTAGTTTCTAGAACGTCAGCAGGCATAGTTTTTGATGGCAAAGAGACAGTGAAGTTATCGCAAACCGAAAGTGTGCTCTCGCTGCTCAAAGAGGAAGAAAAGATCGGGGGTATTACTGCTGAGTTCGAGCGCGTCATTTTTGACGATAACACAGGCTCAGCAATGGCCCTTAGGCGCTTTGCTTTCGATGAAGAGTTAGATGAGAAGCTTGAGGCTTATAAGACGATAGAGGCTATCCGTAATTGTCGAGAGGGTATCAAGTTAAAGTTGTACTTCGCTTATATGAATCAAAGGGAATGTTTCGATGAGATAGCGGGCTCTTTCATTGATGTTTTTCCGTATGTGGAAAAGGTGAAAGTCGAGCCGCTTACGGATAATGGTAAAAAGGTCCCTTTGTTCTTTCGTGAGACTCCCATCATTCAGATTAAGGAGAAAGGAATAAGTAACTGGATTGATGAAAGTAAGATGTCTTCTGGAATGCATAGGGTTCTGATGCATGTGGCGGAACTCTATCTTTGTGCTGATTCAAGCTTGATTCTAATTGACGAGTTTGAGAATAGTTTGGGCGTGAATTGTATAGATGATCTTACGGATAGCATCCTGGAGGCTGGGCGTGATCTTCAATTTATTATGACCAGTCATCACCCTTATATAATTAACAACATTGATTTTCCTAATTGGAAGATTATTACTCGGAAAGCGGGAATAGTATTTGCGCGTGATGCGGCTGATTTTAATTTGGGTACATCAAAGCATCAGGCATTTACACAGTTAATAAATCTGGAGGAGTATCTTGAGGGTGTTCAGTAATGAATATCTACTTTTTGGTTGAGGGGAAAACGGAGCGTATTGTCTACCCTAAATGGTTAGCTTATTTTTTGCCCGAACTCTCAAGAGTCGATTCGCCACGTGATGCTGTAGAGAATAATTACTACCTAATAAGTGGAGGTGGTTTTCCAGGAATTTTGACAGATCATCTGGTGAATGCTGTTGATGATTTCAACGAGTGTGGGAGTTATGATTACCTTGCTTTAGTTATAGACGGCGATGATCTTTCTTTTCAGGAAAAAACGGACGAAGTACGGTCTTTCGTTAAAGATGAGGGTCTTGTGATTGGCGACGATAGTCTAAAGATATTCCCGCAAATAGTTTGCATGGAGACATGGTTTCTTGGGAATAAAAGAATTTATTCAAGAAATCCGTCTGATAAAGATGTTGCATTGCTGTCGCGACATTACGACGTATCCGTTTATGATCCTGAAATAATGCCTAAACCAAATGATTACGTTGGGACCTTGGCGCGTTTTCATTACAGTTATCTCAAGGCTATGTTTCGAGATAAGAATATTAGTTACTCGAAATCGAGGCCGGGAGCTGTTTGTGAGCCTAGCTACGTCAGGCATCTCGTAAATCGATTGGAGTCCGAGCCTTCCTGTCTTCAGAGCATGCGTCATTTACTCGGTTTTTTTGAGTTGTGCAAGAGCTTCGGGGCATTACAAGTAGAGGCGTGATAGCTTCTTACGGGAAGGGAAAGCCGGGACACAGGAAAACCCAGGAAAACCGGAACAGACCACGTTTTCCTGCTAACATACCCCTCAACCCGACGCAGGAAAGTTGGACGGCGCGACTGGCAAGGAGTGTGGCGTCACGGGTTACCGGCAACGTTAGCCAATAGAAGAAGTGAGCATCCACTATGCCACCAAAAGTAAGGGAGCTCATTGCTCGGCTTGAGCAAGCCGGCTTTGCCAATCGCGGTGGCAAGGGCAGTCACCGCAATTTCGTTCATCAGAACGTTCAGAAACCTATCACAATTCCTGGCAAACCAGGTGACGACGCAAAGCAGTATCTTGTTCGCGCCGTGGAGCGCGCCATCGCGGAGTCCAAGAGATGAAAGACAGCGATCGATACGCCAAGATTGTCGAGTGGTCAGAAGAAGATCAGTGCTACGTGGGAAGCTGCCCTGGGCTGATGTTCGGCGGATGCCATGGGGACGACGAAGTGGCCGTTTTCAAGCAACTCTGCCAAGTCATCGACGAAGTCATTGAGCTTTATCATCACGACGGCAAACCGTTACCGGAGCCCACGGCTGGACATGATCTCGTAAATCGACTACAGGACGTTGCCTAGCCAGTTGCTCCAGACGACCCCGCGCCGCCGGTTTGGTGGTGGACCGCCTCAATCCAACGTCTTACTAAACCGAGATACAGCCAGCGTCAGCGTTACCCCCGCAAAAACAATCAGCGCCACCACCTCCCCTGGCATATCCCCCAAACTGGCCCCACGCAGCATGATCCCCCGGATCATCCGGATGAAATGGGTCAGCGGCAGCAGCTCGGAAAAATACTGCGCGGCTTTGGGCATGCCGGCGAAGGGGAACATGAATCCCGAGAGCAGGATCGAGGGCAGGAAGATGAAGAAGGTCATTTGCATCGCCTGGAATTGGGTCTTGGCGGCGGTGGAGATGACCAGGCCCAGGGTCAGGTTGGCGGCGATGAAGAGCAGGGCGGCGAGATAGACCTGATAGAGCGCGCCCCGCACGGGCACGCCGAACAGCAGCATGCCGAGGGCTAGGATGATGCTCACCTGCACCAGACCGATGAGGACGTAGGGGATGATCTTGCCGATCATCAGCTCGATGCTGCGCACCGGGGTGTTGATCAGCAGCTCCAGGTTGCCGCGCTCGGCCTCGCGGACGATGGCGACCGCGGTGAAGAGCACCATCGTCAGGGTCAGGATGACGCCGATCAGACCGGGCACGATGTTGAGTGCCGAACGCCGCTCCGGGTTGTAGAAGTTGCGGACCTCGAAGACCGGCTCGCCGCTCGGCTTGTCCGCCGCCGTGTCGTAGTCGAGCGTGATCTGGGCGAGCTGGCGGGCCGCCATCAGGACGACCGGGTCGGTGCCGTCGGCCAGCAGTTGGGCGGCCGGGCGCTCGGGATCCTGCAGCCGGCGTCCGAAGTCGGGCGGGATGTGGAGGCCGACCGCGATCTCGCCGCGCCGTAGCAGGCGCTCCAGCTCCTCGGGTCCGCGCACGCTTCGATGGATGTCCACCACCTGGGTCGCCTGGCTATCGGCGATCAGCGCCCGCGAGAGCGAGGTCTGGGCCTGGTCGGCCACCCCAGCCGGCAGGTGGCGCACGTCGGTGTTGATGGCGTAGCCGAACAGCATCAGCTGAATCAGCGGGATGCCGACGATCATGCCGAAGGTGAGACGGTCGCGGCGCAGCTGCCGGACCTCCTTGAAGAGGATCGCGCCCAGTCGGGTGAGACAGCGGCTCATGGCTCGGCTCCGTCGGAATCGGTCGCGAGGACGAAGACGTCCTCCAGGCTCGGATGGACCGGCTGGACCCGGGCCTCGACGCCGGCGGCCACCAGCGCGGAGCGCACCAGCTCGGGCGCGTCCTCGACCGCCTTGGCGACCAGCACCCGCAGCCGCACCCCGAGCTGGGTGACGCTGAGGATGGGCGCCAGTCCGTCCAGCGCCGCGCGCGCGGGTCCGGGCGCGTCCGTCTCCACCTCCACCACCAGGGCCTCCATGCCGGCATAGAGCTGGGTCGGGGTGCCGTCGGCGACGATGCGTCCCCGCTGCAGGATCGCCAGACGGTGACAGCGCTCGGCCTCGTCCATGTAGTGGGTCGAGACCAGGATGGTGGTGCCCTCGGCGACCAGGGCGAAGAGGGCCTCCCAGAAGTCACGCCGGCTCTGGGGGTCGACCGCGCTGGTCGGCTCGTCGAGGAAGAGCAGGGGCGGCGCGTGCAGGGTGGCGGCGGCGAGCGCGAGCCGCTGCTTTTGGCCGCCGCTCATGGTGCCGGCGCGCTGGCGGCGCTGCCCGATCAGGTCGTAGCGCTCCAGCTGGGTCTCGATCCGGGCGCGGCGCGTCTTGCGAGGCAGACAGTAGATGTCGGCGATGAAGCCCAGGTTTTCCTCGACGTCCAGGTCCTCGTAGAGCGAGAAGCGCTGGGTCATGTAGCCGATCTGCTGCTTGAGCGCGTCGGCGTCGCCAGGGACCGGATGCCCCAGCACCCGCGCTTCGCCCTCCGAGGGGGTGAGCAGACCGCAGAGCATGCGGATGGTGGTCGACTTGCCCGACCCGTTGGGTCCGAGGAAGCCGTAGATCTGGGCGCGCGGGACGCGCAGATCGATGTGGTCCACGGCGGTGAAGGCGCCGAAACGGCGGGTCAGTCCGTGGGATTCGATTGCATAGTCGTTGTTCATCCTGGCCTCGGGTATTGGACCTGGATTCGGGGATTTGAACCGCAAAGGCGCGAAGGACGCGAAGGAAAACGGGGATTTGCTTCGCGGAGTCGCATCACAGGCAACCGATTGAAATCCTTTGCGCCTTTGCGGTTCAAGTATTTTCTCCTGGGCATCCCTCAATGCTTGCCCGGGCCGCTGAGCTGGAAGCTGGCGACCAGCGGGACCCCGGCCGGCAGGGATTCGGGCGCGTCCTGGAGGTCGATCTCGGCCAGATAGGTTAGGCGTCCGCGATCGCGCTCGGTGAGGGCGTAGTAGGGCGTGAAGGCCGGATCGGCGAGCACCTTGCGCACCCGTCCGGCGAAGGGTGTGTCGAGGCCGTCGACCGCGATGCTGGCGCCGGTGCCGGGCGCGACCCGGGCGCGGATCGCCTCGGGCACGTAGACCCGCGCATAGGGGGTGGGTCCGGCGAGCATCAGGGCGACCACCTTGCCGACGGCTGGCTGCTCGCCGAGACGGTAGGGCAGGTCGTCGAGCCGTCCGTCGCGTGGCGAGCGGATGGTCAGTCGCTCTAGATCGAGTGTCCGCTCGCGCTCGTTGGCGCGCGCCTGGGCGAGTGCCGCCCGGGCCTGGTCCAGCTCCTCGGCGGTGGTGCCGTGCTCCAGCTCGGCGAGTGCGGCGCTGGCCCGGTCCTGCTCGCTGCGCGACTGGTCGCGCAGACGGCGGGCGGCGTCCACCGAATCGGGGCTGGTGAGCTTGCGTTTCAGCAGGGCCGAGAGCCGTTCGAGTTCGCGTTCGCGTACCGCCAGGTCGTCCTGGGCGCCGCTCAGTCTGGCCCGGGCCTCGGCGATGCGCTCGGCGCGCGGACCACGCTCGAGCTCGGCCAGGCGGGCCTCGGCCTGTTCGCGGGCGGCCCGTGCCGCGTCCAGTCGCGCCTGCGCCCGGCGCGGATCGAGCCTCAGGATGACCTCGCCCTCGGCGAGCCGGTCGCCCTCGCGGTGCTGGATCTCGACGATCGGCTCGGAGAGCTCGGCGATCAGCTCGACCCGATCCCATTCGAGCGTGCCGACGGCCGTGCTCGGATCCTGGCCGCAGCCGGCGAGGCCGATCAGGGCGATCGATAGCAGTATCTTTCTCATGGGTCCTCGTCCTCCGGTGGTGGCTTGGGTGGGGCCAGGAGCTGCAGGATCTGCTCGGACCAGCGTCCGGCGAAGGCGTCGTCGATCGGGATCCCCATGGCGCGCTCGACGATGGGCCGGGCGACGAAGGGATAGATGGTCAGACTGAAGAGGATGAGCGTGCCGAATTTGGGATCCAGGTCGTCCCTCAACTCGCCCTTGTCCCGTCCGCCGTCGATGGCGCGCCGCAGCGCGCCGGCGACCCGCGAGGCGAACTTCTCGATGAAGAGGTTGCGGAATTCGGACTCGCCGTAGAGCACCTCGCGGATGATGAGGTTGGGCAGCCAGGGATTGGCCGCGAGCGTCGCCGCGTGTCTGGGGATCAGATCCTCCAGCCGGGCGACCTCGCCGCGCGCCTCGGCCTCCTCCAGGGTTCGAATCAGCGGACCGATGGTCTCCTGCAGCATGGCCTCGTAGAGCCCCCGTTTGTCGCCGAAGTAGTAGTTCACCATCGCTTGGTTCACCCCAGCCGCCCGTGCGATTTCGCGCACCGAGACCGTCTTGAACGAGCCCTGGGCGAAGTGATCGCGCGCCGCCGCGATCAGCGCCTGGCGCACCGCGTCCGGATCTTTGCGTCTGGGTCGTCCGGGGCCTGTGGTCGTCTTGGTCATGATTAAATTAAACAATTGTTTAATTATTATGTCAACGGTACCGTGATGCTGAATCGGCGTGCGCGGACAGCGATCTCATGTCCTATCCTGCTCGCGGTCTATTGTTTGCGCGAAGTGACCGATTCGGCTCGGCTGTCGGAACGAAAGGGAGGCGTTATGCTTGCGCGCCCGAGTCGGTCTCGGTCATTCAACGGTCATAGAGCGAAGTGAATATGAATATCGAAGACATCAAACAGCAACTCGAAACCATCGATCGCACGTTCCCGGAGGAGGCCGTGCGCGCCGCAGTGGAGCAGCGGGAGGCGATCACTCCGGTCCTGTTGGACTGCCTTCGATCGGCGGCCGATGACCCACGGAAGGTCGCGGAGGCACAGGATGCCATGCTGCATATGTATGCCCTGTATCTCCTGGCGCAGTTTCGGGAGCGGGCCGCCTATCCGCTGGTCGTAAAGCTGTTCTCGGTGCCTGGCGATCTCTGTTTAGATCTGGCCGACGATTTTGTGACCGAGGATCTGTATCGCGTGTTGGGTGCGGTCTGCGGCGGCGATCTGGATCCGATCAAGGCGATGATCGAGGATCGCGAGGTGAACGAATATGTGCGTAGCGCCTGCATGCGGACGCTGGTCGCTCTCGTCGACTGGGGTGAGCTGGAGCGCGAGCCTGTCGTCGAGTATTTCCGGTCGCTATTCAATGGCAAGCTGGAGCGCGACTCGGATTTTATGTGGGGCTCGCTCGTCTCGGTCTGTTGCGATCTGTATCCGGAGGAACTGTTGCCCGAAATCGAGCGCGCCTTCGCCGACGGTTTGGTCGATACCTTCTTCATTCAGATGGACAGTGTCGAGCGGGCGATGGTCGAGGACAAGGACCAGGCGACGCGCTCGGCCAAGGAAAAGGGGCCGATCGAGGACGCTGTGGTCGAAATGCGCGACTGGGCCTATATCAGGGAAACCCGCAAGATCGCCAACCCCGCTCCGATGCCGATGCCGACGCTTGTGCAAAGAACGCACGTCAATGCGGTGAAGGTCGGCCGCAACGATCCCTGTCCCTGCGGGAGTGGAAAGAAATACAAGAAGTGCTGTTTGCAGTGACGGTCGGTCGGAATCGGCGCGAGCGGACTTCGGGGCGGCTGAACGGTTCGTTCAAAGCATTGGAGGTTCGACCGGCTGGTGCTTGGGGGCCTTTTCTGGAAAGGTGAGAATGAAACGTGCGCCCTTGCCGAGCTCGCTGTCGAGCCGGATGCTTCCGCCGAGTACGCCGCTGATGAGGTTGTGGACGATGTAGAGTCCCAGCCCGCTGCCGCCTTCGCCCAGTCGCGTGGTGAAGAAGGGGTCGAAAATCTGTGCCTGGGACGTTTCCGGGATGCCGACGCCATCGTCTCCGTATTCGAGCAGAATCTGTCCCGGAGCGGGGATCCGTGCCTTGATCCACATGGTTCCTGAGGTTTGTCCGGCGAGTCCGTGCGTCAGCGAATTTTCGACCAGATTCGCGATGATTTGCTCCAATGGGCCGGGGTAGCTGTCCAATTCCAGCTCGTGAGGAATCTCGATTTCGAGCCGATGGGACGTTTTCTTCAGCGTCGGCCGCATGGTCGCCAGCACCTCATCGATTGTTCGGCGCAGGTTGAAACAGCGGCGTCGGACACTGGTTTGGTCGACGGCGATCTCCTTGAAGTGACCGATCAGATCGGCCGCGCGCACCGTGTTGCGCTCTAGAAGATCGACCGTTTCCTGTCCGTTGCGCAGAAAGCCGGAGAGCTGTCCGCGACGGAGCGTTCCAGCCTCGAAGGCGGTGGCCAGTTCGTCGAGATGGGCGCTGAGCGTGCTGGCAGCCATGCGTGCGTTGCCCAGCGGGGTATTGAGCTCATGGGCGACGCCTGCCACCAGGTTGCCGAGCGCCGCCAGCTTCTCCGCCTGTGTCAGCTGACTCATGGCCTGTTGAAGCGCGCTCGTGCGCTCGGCCACCAATTCCTCAAGGTGCTCGCGATAGCGCTGCAACTCCTGCTCGACCTTCTTGCGCTCCGTGACATCCATGTTCAGTTCGACCAAACCGCTGATCTGGCCGTTATCCTCGATCGGGGCGAGGACGTTGTGGAAGTAGGCGCTTTCTCCGTCCAGACGTTGCTGAAGCTCCTCGTCGACGATGGCTCCGGAGAGGGCGGTCCGGGACTTGGTTTCCCAGCGTGCGTCATCCTGGTGAGCGGTTTCCTGTGGGGAGGTTCCGATCAGGCGGCCCCAACGTGCCCGCGACGCCGAATTCTGCAGGGCATAGCATCCATCGGCGCCAATGATGAAGAAATCGAAGGGGATGCTTTCGATGGCGGTTCTCAGCCGGGCCTCGCTCTCGCGCAAGGCACGCTCGGTGCGTCGCTGCTCGGTGAGGTCGTAGACCAGGGACAGCAGGACAGACTCGCCCTTGATCGTGATGGTCTCGGCCGACCAGAGGATCTCCCGAGCCTCGTCTCTGCGGGTCTGGATGACCAAGGGAACCTCTTGGAAGGAGCCGGTTTCGCGTAACCGGTCGAGCATCTGCTGACGGAACGCCTCATCGGCCCAGATCTGCGTCTCGATCGTGGTGCGGCCGATGACCTCCTCGCGTTTGGCTCCGACCAGTCGTAGCCAGCAGTCATTGGCATCGATGATGCGTCCCTCGTTCATGGTCGAAATGATCATCGCCACCGGGTTGGCGTGAAAGGCCTTGGCGAAACGCTCCTCGCTCTGACGCAGCGCCGTCTCGTTGCGCTTGCGCTCCGAGATATCGCGCGTATTGGCGAGGATGACCCGCTCATCCCCGTATTGGATGGAGCGCAGCATGACCTCGACTGGAAAGGTCTCTACTGCGCTGGCCTGCTTGGCCATCCACTCGAAGCGGGCGGTCTGTCCCGCCATGATCTGCTCCCAGCGTTCCAACAGATCGTCGGTCGAATTTTCGGGGCCAGAGAGGTCTGCGATGGTGTAACGCGAGATCCGTGCGTCTGTTAATCCATAGGCGTGTAGCGCGGTTTGGTTGGCGGCGAGAATCGTTCCTTTGGCATCGTGCACCAGAATGGCGTCGAGTGAGTTGTCGAAGACGACACGATAGCGCGCCTCGCTGTCCTTGAGTCTCTTGAGCAGGAGATAGCCCGACAGGGCCTCGCCGACGCGCTCCGCGATCTTCTCGAACAGCCATTGCTCGCGTTCGGTCCAGCTCCGTCGACGATCGCACTGATGGAGCCCGAGGATCCAGGGTTGATCGGAGCCCGTGAGCAGCGCGATCGCCATCTGACTGTGAATGCTGTAGTCGCGAAAGGACTTGGTGGATGCGTCGAACTCGGTGAGTACGGCCCCTGTCTGGGTCAATATCTGGCGCATGACGCGCTTGAAGTCCGCGTCTGGCTCGATCTCGCGTCTTGCGGCCATGGTTCCTGGGACTAGGGTTCGAGCGACCTCCATGATGACGGGCGCAATGGACCCGTTCGGGTCGCAGGGATGCAGAAAGAAGGCGCGGTCGGCCTGGAAGATGTCCATGATCTCGTAGGCCAGCCCGGCGAGGAGGGATGTGTCGCGCTCGGAACGGGTGAGGACGCGTGAGATGCGGTCCAGGCTTTCCAGAAACCGGGTATGCTCCCGCAATGCATCCTTGTCGGCCTTCCATCCGCTGATGTCGCGGGCGAAGGCCAGACGATATCGCTGCTCGCCAATGTCGAGGAAGGTCGCCGTGATCTCGACCGGGTAGGAGGTGCCGTCCTTGCGGCGGTGGCGAGTCTCGAAGACTATGACCCCGTTTGGCTGCGGCTGCTTGGCGATTTCGACTGCTCGTTGGGCATCGAAGCTCGCATCGAACTTCTCCACCGTCTCGCCGATGAGTTCGCCCAGTTCGTAGCCGAGCCAGCGACATCCGATGTCGTTCACATAGATGATCCGTCCCAGTGTGTCGAACCAGAAGACACCGATAGAGATACGGTCGATGATCGTTTGGGTGAGCCTGAGCCTCTCCTCGATCTTCTTGGATTCAGTGATGTCCAGATGCGTGCCCAGCATGCGCAGTGGGCGTTTGGCGCTGTCCCACTGGAAGACGCGCGAGGCCGAGCGCAGCCAGATCCAGCGTCCGGAACCGGACAGGATGCGGAAGTCAGCGCTGATATCCTCCCGTTTGCCGGCGACGCAATCGGCGTAGAGCCCCATGATCCGATCCCGGTCGTCGGGATGGATCCACTCCCGCCAGCTCGCGAGTGGCACCTCCAGACAGGTTGGATCTCGCTCCAGCAGTCGCGCGGACTCCTGGCTCATGGCTACCTGGCCGGTCAGCAGATCCAACTCGAACAGTGCCTGTCCCGAGACGTCGAGCGCGAGCGCCAGGCGCGCGGCGTTCTCCTGGTGTGCGATCCGGTTTCGGCGACTCTGCGCCAGGGGATAGACCAGGGCGCACGCGTATGCCTGTCCTGCGAGCTGGGCGCAATGGACGCAGACATCGACCTCGAAGCGCGTGCCGTCGCGATGGCGGTGTGTGGCGCGGAAGCGCAGAAGGCGCGTCCGGCGCAGGGTGTCCCAATGCTCCAGCCAGCCTTCGGGGGTCAGTTCCGTAACGACGTCCCAGATAGATAGATCGCACAGCGCTTCTCGGCTGTAGCCGAGCGACTCGCAGGCCGCCTCGCTGGCATCGACGAATCGGCCGTTCGGATGATTCCAGAACACCCGTGCTTCATCGACCTGAAGGGGCGGACTAGCGTTCATGAGTCGCATCTCTCGCTGGGTCTGGGCGGGCGGCGCCGGAGGCCGTTTACCCCGCGTGGCGGGTGTCGGTTGCGCCTTTGCTGGGTCGAAATCCCCAAATACACAGAGTATTCGCGATTCTCGCCAATATCCTGGGCCTCGGTAAACACAAAAAATGCGGTGCCGCGATGGATCATGGATGGCGATAGGCCATTCCCTTGGCCTCGTGCGTGTCAGTCGGTGCAGGCGCAACTGCCGCCGCTGTGTGCCCGGCAATCCTGTCGGGACGAGGGTTGCGACGATCCCGCCTCGGTCTCAATGACGCGGATACGCAGCAGCCGCAGGGCGTTGGCCGTCACCAGTACGGTCGCCCCGGTGTCGGCGAGCACCGCTGGCCAGAGCCCGGTGAGCCCGATCAGGGTGGTGACCATCAGTCCCAGCTTGAGCCCGACGGCGATGGTGACGTTCTGGTGAATGACCTGCAGTGTGCGGCGCGCGAGCCGGACCATGGCGGCGACGTCGCCGACCCGCCCATGCAGGCTGGCCGCGTCGGCCGTTTCCAGCGCCACCTCGGTGCCGCCGCCCATGGCGATGCCGATCTCGGCGGCGGCCAGCGCGGGGGCATCGTTGATGCCGTCGCCGACCTTGGCCACTCGCTCGCCAGCGTCTTGCAGTTCGCGCACCAGTCGCTGCTTGTCCTCGGGCAGCAGCCCGGCGTGGGCCTCGATCCCCAGCGGGCCGGCCAGGGCCTCGACCGCCGGGCGCTGATCGCCGCTGAGCACCAGGCTTCCGATCCCGAGCCGTTCGAGTGCTACGATCCCGGCGCGGGCGTCCTCGCGCGGGGCGTCGTGCATGGCGATCAGGCCGAGCGCGCGTCCGTCCTCGACCAGCACCGAGAGGCTGCGCCCCAGCGCCAGTTGGGGCTCGGCTGCCTCGATGAGCGCGCTGTCGTCGTCGAGCCGTTCGCGTGCCGCCGCGAGCGAGCCGAGAAAGCAGTCGCTGTCCGCGATCCGGGCGCTGACGCCCCGTCCTGGCAGTGCCTGGATCGCGTCGGGCGCGGCGGGTGCGATTCCGGCCGAGCCGGCGTGGGCGAGGATCGCCCGTGCGAGCGGATGGGCCGAGCCCGCGCTCAGCGCAGCGGCGCGGGCGAGCAACTGCTCGCGGGTCCCGGCGAGCACGATCGTCTCGGTGACCTGGGGCTGGCCGAGGGTCAGGGTGCCGGTCTTGTCGAAGGCGACGCGGCTGATGCGCGCCAACCCTTCGAGCACGGCGCCGCCCTTCATCAGCAGTCCGTGGCGGGCACCGGCGGCGAGCCCGGCGGCGATCGCCGCCGGGGTGGAGATCACCAGTGCGCAGGGGCAGCCGATCAGGAGGATGGCCGCGCCCCGGTAGATCCACTCGGACCAGACCGCGCCAAGGAACAGCGGCGGGACTACCGCGACCAGGGTGGCGAAGACCACCACCAGCGGGGTGTAGACGCGAGCGAAGCGTTCGATGAAGCGCGCGCTCGGCGCCTTGCGCGCCTGGGCCTCGCGCACCAGGCTGGCGATCCGGGCGATGGTGTTGTCGGCGGCATCGGCCGTGACGCGGATGCGCAGTCGGCTTTCGAGATTGACGCTGCCGGCGAAGACCGAGTCGCCCGGACGCTTGATCTGGGGCAGGCTCTCGCCGCTCAGCGGCGACTCGTCGACCCCGCCGATTCCCTCCAGCACCTCGCCGTCGGCCGGGATGCGCTCGCCCGCGTGGACCTGGATGCGGTCGTCGACCAGCAGGCGCTCGGCGGCGACCGTCTCCAGCGTGCCGTCCGCCGTCTCGCGTTGGGCGTTACGCGGCAGCAGCTCGATCAGGGCGCCGATCCCGTCGCGCGAGCGCCGCGCCGCCACGCCTTCGAGCGACTCGCCGACCTGGAACAGAAAGAGCACCGCCGCCGCCTCGGCCTCGGCGCCGACCGATACCGCCGCGATCGCGGCCAGGCTCATCAGGGTCTCGATCGAAAGCGGACTGCCGAGCCGCGCCGAGGCCCAGGCGCGCCGGGCCACCGGGATCAGCCCGAGCAGCACTGCGGCGAGAAAGATGGGGCGCTCGAAGGCGGGGAACAGGCTCGCCGCGCCATAGGCGCAGAGCATGAGCGCACCGGTGCCCAGAGTGAGCAGTCCCTGACGGCTGCGCCACCAGGGCGTCTCGGATGCCGGTCGGCCGTTTTCGGGCGCGGCGCAGGACGTCGCGCCGCAACCGCAGGCCGGTGCCGTGTCGGGCACCGGGTCGCGCGGGCTGAAGCCCAGACGCGAGAGGGTCTCGCGAATGGCCGCGAGGTCGGTGTTCGGGTCGTGCCCGATCCGCACCTCGGCGCTCGCCAGCGACACTGTGACCAGACGCACTCCGGGCAGCCGCCCGAGCGCCGTCTCCACCTTGTTCGCACAGGCTCCGCAGTCCATCCCATCGACCTGCAGCCGGGTCTCCATGGGTGCCGATACCGCTGTTTCGATCGCTTGAATTGGCATGACTCGATTCACCTCGCTCGATATTGCTTGAGTCCTTATCGAGGAGGCTACAATCTCTAGTCACTAGAGCATCAAGTGAGAATCAGTCCCATGTTTGGAATCGGCGACCTCTCGCGCGCGACCGAGGTCAAGGTCCCCACCATCCGCTACTACGAGGAGATCGGGCTGCTGCCCGCCCCGGTGCGCACCGCGAGCAACCGTCGGCGCTATCCGCCGGAAGCGGTGCGGCGACTGCGCTTCATCCGCCACGCGCGCGAGCTCGGCTTCGACATCCCCGCCATCCGCGACCTGCTGAGTCTGACGCCCGACGACGGACCCAGCTGCCACCAGGCCGACGCCATCGCCCGCGCCCATCTCGAGCAAATCGACCAGCGTATCGAACGGCTCAGTGCGCTGCGCGACGAGATCAGTCACATGCTCGACGACTGCGCCAGCCGTGCCTGTGACCATCACTGCCGGGTGCTGGAGGTGCTCAGCGATCACGGTCACTGCCGTCATCGAGAGCATTGAGTCCATGGCGTTCCGGTTTCCATTCGGCGGAATACGCTAGCGCTATTCCGCCCTACGGTGCTCTTCGCCAGCGTTAGCTGGCCAGCCGCGTAGGGCGCAATAGCGCAGCGTATTGCGCTGCATGCCTACCCGTTATGCCAGCGCGGTTTGGGGCGCCGAGCGGCGCGCGATATCACTCCACATCCAGATATTCCCGCTCGATCGCGGTCTCGAATGCCTGTGTTGCCGAGACCAGTTCCTGATAGACCTTTCGTAAACCGGCGAGCCGTTCGATGTCTTCCGAGCTGGGGACTGCGTTGTTTGTGGATGCGTGGCCGATTTCATAAATAGCCTGCAGATAGTCGGCACGCGCCCGTGCCGTCATCTCCAGCATTGGGGTGAGGTCCGAAAGCCGAAGCTCCGGCAAGACCGGGTTGATGATCGCCCGGTTGACCTCCTTGATCTTCGCGTCGAGCGCCATGAGCAGGCGTCTGTTCTGCGTCTGATTGGTCATATCCGATTGCTCCATTCCAGAGGGCCGATGGTTGGTTCAGAGGCTGGACGCGCCCCGAGGTGCTCTGATCCGCTCCTGTTCCGTGAGGGATTGAATGCGGGCGAGCGCCTTTTGGTCAATCGAATCTTTGGATCTGGACGTGTCGGATTGAATTGGGTTTCAACGTCCTATGTCGTTGCGCATCACGCGCCGCAACCGAGTTCCAAGGGCGAGCATGTGGATGCGGCTCAGGTCAGCCATAGGTTCAGGTCGCGGATGATGAAGTTGCCGCTGTAGTGCGGATGGGGTTTGCCGATCAGGTCGAGCCTGAGCCGATCCTTGTGCGACTGCGGCAGTCCTTCGTAGTCGCCGATGACCTGATAGAGCCAGGACTCGGTGTCCCAGGGCAGGGACTCGCGTTGGTGGTATTCGAGCGCCGAGACTGGCTGGCCGCTGTCGATGATCGCGCAGAGATAGCTCGTGACCGCCTCGCGGATCGGGCTGGGACGGATCTCGATCGCCTCCGGTGTGCTCAGCGTCAGTGCTTCGGCGTCGGCGAGCGTCTGGGTAGGGCGTTCCGAGGGCTGGGCGGTTCGTACCCGCGCCAGGATTTCCAGCAGCTCGGGTTCCTGGGTGGCGTCGTGGACGTTCAGTGCGGCTGGCGCGAGCAGCGGATCGGCGTGGTTGAAGAGCCTCGGGAGATCCGCTGCGCGGGTCTGGGGCTCGGCGCGGTAGTCCGGGTACTGTTCCATGTGCAGCAGCCAGCCCTTGAGCAGGCGGGTGCGCCCCCGGATCTCGCGGAAGCGTCCGAGCAGCTCCAGCAGCCGGGCTTGGGCGATGCTCAATTCCTGGGTGCAGTCGCTGAGGGTGCGTTGCAGGTTGGTCACCAGGAGCTGGCGCAGCTCGCGCGACTCGCCGGCGAGTTCGGCCAGTTCCTCGAAGCGTACCAGTTCCAGCCCGTCGAGCAGGGCGCTCACCTGCGACTGGGCCAGCTCGTTCTCGCGGATCTTGGCGTTGAGTGTGCCGACGTAGCCGAATTCGTTGTTGATCCGGCCCCAGAGCACGCGGATGGCGTGGTGCAGGGTCTCGCCGAAGGCATAGAGATGCTCGCGCAGATCGGCGAGATAGACGTCGGCATCGGCATGACGGCCCTGGTGGCGGGCCTCCTTGACGTGCTCGGCTAGCATACGGAAGGTGGCCAGGGCGGAGGCGGTGTTGGCGTCGATCTGGCGGTTGCGCGTGTCGCGCAGTGCCTCCTCCAGGAGTGCACGCACGGCGCGGCGCAGATGCAAATCGGCGCCGGGCTCGGGGCGGTAGAGCACCCGGTCCTTGAGCAGGCGCTCGCGCACCGAGGCGTCCAGGAGATGATCCGGTACCGACCCTTGCAGATAGGCGTCCATGATGGGCTCGGCGTGGCGGCCGAGCCGTTTCAGGAAACGGATCCCGCCTTGGCGCAGCTCGTCGCTCACAGCAGCGCTCCCTGGACGGCGCCCTCGGCGCGTTTTTCGAGCTCCAGTCCCTCGGCTGCATCGATGAAGCGGATGACCTCGTAGAGATAATCGATCTTGCCGGTGGCCAGATAGATCTGTTTGTCGGGGTTGGGCCGCACCAGATAGCCCAGCTCGGTCAGGCGTTTGAAGACCAGCTTGATCTGGGCATCGACCGTTTCGCTCGCGGAGTTGAACAGCCGATAGCGGCTGATGCGTCCGAGCTGTTCGCGAAAGGCCGGGGTGTCCTCGATGAGGGTCTGCAATTCGCCGAGGCGCATGGGTGTGCCCTCGGTCGGCGGCGCATCCTGCCCGAGCGCCTCCTGCACCAGGATCAGCCAGTCGGCGAGCGGGGTCAGCGACTGGCAGATGTCGCGGAATTGCTGGCCGACCACACGGCGTTCGTCCTCGCCCAGTTGGCGGTAGCCGCAGAAGAAGACCGCCTCCTCGCGCTCGCTGCCGAGTCCGACGACCAGTCGGTTGAGCTGCCCGAGATAGGCATCGACCTGCTCGCGGTTGCCTGCGACCTGGAGAAAACGCCAGCCGTCCTCGTCGGTGGTGCGGCAGATGAAGGCACCACGCAGCAGGCGCTCGATGACCTGGCCTTTAGTCGACAACATTGGCGCAAGCCTCCTGACCTTGATCCTGGCGCTGCCGTAGCCGCGCGGCGATGGCGTCGATGCGGGGTTTGACGACCTGGAGCTGGCGCGTCTGTCGATCGACGATATAGCGGTTGGTGAAGAGCCCGAGCACCTCGGACTCGGGGTTGGGGAAGGCGCCGAGGATGCGGATGGCGTTGGCGTCGCAGGCGTCGAAGATCTTCTTCACGTTCTGGTGGTGCAGGGTGCCCAGCTCGTCGATCGGCCAGTGGACGACCACCGACGCGTCGGCGCGCAGCAGCCGGGTGAAGGCGAGCAGGAATTTGCAGAGGATGAGATAGGCCATGCCGTGACTGGACGACTCGTTGAGCTGGCGGTCGGTGCGGATCACCAGGTCGCTGCGTCCTTCGCGCAGTCGCAGTTCGATTTCGAGCAATCCGGCGACACCGCCGCTGGGGGCCGAGCGACCGATGATCTCCAGCGCCTGGCGCATGCTGTTGACATAGTCCGCGTTCGGCAGGCCGTCGAAGCCGCTGTCGCGCCAGTCTTCGAAGGCGGCGATGAAGGCGCGCAGATCCGGCCAGAATTCGAGCTCGCTGATGCGCGAACGGATCAGGACCGCCGAGTCCGAGACGCCGTCGAGCGAGAGATCCTCGGCCACCTCGCGCGTGATGCGCCTGCTTTGGTTCTCGATGCGCCGATCGATGTCGTCGAGCACCACGTAATAGTCCGCCAGATCTTTGCCGAAGATGCGTCCCTGTTCGCGCAGCCCGGTCAGTTTCTGCGGCACCAGCTCATTGAGCAGCTGGGCGAGCTGTTCGACCAGTCGGCGGTGATCCAGCGCCGGAGGCGACCCCGGCTCGCCGGGGAGACGGCAGTCGGCGCGGCTGCGTTCCCAGGTCTCGGCCAGACTGGATCCGGCGTTGGCGGCGATCAGTCGATCGAAATGCTCGACCTGATTTCTAACCTCGATGAGGAGCTGCTCGCGCCCTTGCAGCAGATCCTCGCCGAGCCGCAGCCGTTCGCCCAGGTCGCCGGCCGGTGGCGGCTCCTCCGGCGGGAGCTTGAGCGCGTCGAGTCGGCGCCGCTGGTTTTTCAATCGGGTCAGACGCTCCTCGGTGGCCTCGGCCTGATCGTTGGCCCCCTTGAGCGCCGCCTGCAGCTCGGTGCGCGCGCGTTTGAAGGTCTCTTCCGCCGTGGCGAACTCCCGGTCGAGCCGGGCGGCGCGTGCGCGTTCCTCGTCCAGCCGGGTCTGTAGCTCGGGTTTGCGGCCCAGCCAAGTCCGTTGATACCAGTTGTCGTAATCCTGGATGTAGGCGCGGCGTCCCTCGGTGCGTTGGATGCGCGTTTCCAGGTCATCCATCTGCCGTTTGAGATCGGCGATCAGCGCATCGTCGACGCCTCGGGACTTCAGTTCGTTGCGATACCAGTGCTCGCAGGCGTCGAGTTCCTCCTTGGCCTTGCGCTTGCGTTCCTCGATCGCTCCCTGGTTCTGGGCGATCTCGGTATCGGTCCGGCCGATGACGTCCTGCCAGTGGGTCTTGAGTTCGCTCAGTGCCTCATGGTGACGTTCGCTCAGATCCGCCGCCCAGTGTTCTTGGTCCTTGTTTAGGCGTTGGAGGCGCGCGTCCAGGTCGCTCAGTGCCTTGCGGTCGTGAAGCTGGCGCTCGCTCAGCGCGGCGTCGAACCGGCCCTTGAGCGTGCGCCGTTCCTCTTTGAGCCGACCGAGATCCTCGCGACGGGCGCGACGCTCACCTTGGGCCAGGGTCTGTTCGCGCTCGTGGGCGGCGAGTGCGGTCTGAGTCTGGTCGAGTCGGGTTTCGGCCTCGCGCAGACGGTTGTCGACGTCGCTCAGTGCGTCTTCGGCGTTCTGTAGATGCTGGCGCAGCGCCTGTTCCGAGACGGCGTGCGCCGGGGTGTCGATGGCCTTGAGGTCGAGCCGCAGTCCGCCGAAGCTGTCGGGATCGTCCTCGGTCGATTGGGGTTTGAGATCGGTGCGTTGCAGCAGGACCGGGTCCAAGACCTTGCCCAAGCAGGTCTCCCAGCCAGGGCGTTCGCGACGCAGGAATTCGAGCAGGCTGTGCTGGCCGGGATAGAGCAGACGCTGCGCGTCATCGACCGCGCCTTGGCGCTCCTCGCGCTGGCGTCGGATCTTGCGCAAGGCCGTGTCTGCGGCATCGCGCTGGCGCCGTTGCTCCTGATGCTGGGCGTCGAGCTGGGTCAGCCGGGTCTCGATCTCCTCGATCTCGGCGTCCGCCGTCTCCAGACGCTGGTCGAAGACGGCCAGCTCGTGGCGCTCCTCCTCGGTATGGCCGGCGTTTTCGAGACGTGTCTTCAGGCGCTCGCGCTCTAGCTCGCAGTCGGTCGTGCGCTGGCGAAAGTCGGCGAGCCCGGCCTCCCGCTCGTTCCGTTGCTGTTCCCTCAGCGTCTCGACCGCCGCGTTGTGCTGCTCCAATAGGCGCGCTTTTCCTTCCTTGAGGTCGTTATCCCGCTGACGTAACTCCTCAAGCTGACGCTCGCGCCGCTGGCCGATTCGCTGCTGGCGCTCCAGATAATCGCGCTCCACGTCCTGATGGGTATCGGTCAGCAGGCGAAGACGTTCTTTGAGGCTTTCGTAGTCCTCGCGCCAGTCGCCGAGCCGTTTCAGGTCGGCCTTGATCTGTTCGATGTCGGCGTCGAGATAGGATCGGTAGTGCTGCTCGATCTGGTTCAGCTCCGTCTCGCAACGCTCGATCTCGCCCTTGCTGCTCGAACGCTCCCGATCGAATGCGTGGCTGTCGTTATCCCACGCCTGTTTCAGACGTTTCAGTGCCCGGTCGTTGTGCTCGACGCGGGCGCGGGCCTCCTCCAGGCGCTGCTGTTCGAGCGGCTCTTCGAGCCGATAGCTCTGTTTGAGTCCGCTGAGGCGCCGCTCGCGGCCGAGCAGTTCCTGGTAGGCGCGTTCGAGCCGATCGAACTCCGGGCGCATGGCCTCGAAGCCTTGGATCAGGCGGCTCTCCCGGATCCAATCCTCCACCTGCTTGAGTTTGAGCTGGGAGGTGGGCGGACTGACGCCGTCCTCTTCCAGGATGGCGGCGATCATGGAGCGGACCGTCTCCATCTTGCCCTCGCGCGAATGCACCGCCCGCGCCAGTTTTTCGAGGTGCCGTAGCGACTGTCCAGGTTGGCACAGCGAATAGTGGCGCCCGAGCGCGCGCAGCTCGCCGGCGTTGCTGCTTGCGGCGAACAGTGCGCGGTCGTTCTGCAGGATGGCGCGGTACTCGCGCGTGTTGAGCAGACGGGTCGTCGGGACGCCGAGCTGACGCAGACGCAGACCCAGCTCCTTCATGCCGATGCAGGTCAGGCGATCGCCCTGTCGGGTGCGGCTGTAGTCGTCCAGGTCGAACGGGCGTTGTACCAGGCGGTAGACGACGCCCTTGCCGTCGGAGGCGGCGGCGAGCACCGCTTGGCAGGTCTGCTCGTCCATGCGCTGGTATTCGTAGATGATGAAGCTCTGCTCGGTCGGCAGATACCAGCGCTCGAAGCTGTCGCGGGTAGCGGGCACGACGCGGCTGGGATACTCGCCGTAGAAGACCGGGACGAGCCGTTGCAGTGTAGTCTTGCCGGAGGCGTTGGTACCGCATATGTTGGTGTGGGCGTCGACCTTGAGTTCCACGACGCCTTGCAGGTGGGTATTGATGAGCAGGATACGATTCAGGCCGGGCATGCGGTTCCTTGCGCGAAGGGGAGGGATACGGACATCCGATTGTAACGGTTGGCGAGGTTCGCAGGGGCGCGAGTCAAGGAGGTGCAGCGTGCATTCTGGATATGCGTCGCTCGCGTTCGGGCGTCTTGATGTGGGCTTCGAGCGCGACGTACCATGCCGACGACTCCAGCGCTGGCAATACAGTGAAACGCGATAATTTCAAGATCGTTCGCCGGTCGCTCAATCTCTTCTTCTTGATCTTCCTGATCATCGGCTCCGTTCTGTCCGGGCTTGGCGCAGCCTTTTATCGCGCCGAGGCGGAAACCTTTTTTACCTCAACGATTGCTCAGGAGCACTATCGTGTCGAGTTGATGAAGGGAATCACGGAAGGGGTGTTTGCCGAGGTGGTCAGCGATTTGTTCTTTCTCGGCCACCAGGACGAGCTCTCTCGCTATCTCAATCAGGGCGATCCTCAGGCGCTGTCGGTGCTCGCATCGGAATTTCTGGCGTTTGCGACATTGAAGGGCGTTTACGATCAGGTGCGTTTCCTGGACACGACGGGCAAGGAGCTGGTGCGTGTCAATTTCAATGGGGGCGCACCCGCTATCGTGCCGCCCGAAGAACTCCAAGATAAGGGCAAGCGCTACTACTTCACGGATACATTGGCGCTCAAGGCCGGCGAGGTGTTTGTGTCGCCGTTCGATCTCAACATCGAGCAAGGGGCGCTTGAGCGTCCATTGAAGCCGATGATTCGGTTCGGCACCCCCATCGTCGATGCGTCGGGCGAGAAGCGAGGCATCGTCTTGCTCAACTATTTGGGCGACTTCTTGCTGGATCGATTGGCGAGCGTGAGCGTCTCCGGGCTTGGTCGGACCATGTTGTTGAATGCCGATGGCTATTGGCTGCTGAGTTCGCGCAAGGAGGATGAGTGGGGATTCATGATCGATGCCCGCGCCGAGCGCAGCTTCGCTCACGACTTCCCCGAGGAGTGGGCCGTCATACGGTCTCACGGTAAAGGGCAGCTACAAACGGAGCACGGATTTTTCGCCTTCGAGACGATCGCTCCGCTTGCGCCGGACTATCGTTCCAGTACCGGTGCGACAGTCGCGGAAAACCCCAGCAAAGCGTGGCTCGACGCAGACGATTATGTGTGGTTCTTGATCTCCTACGTGCCATCGGGGCTCGTGAAGGACCACGACCGACGTCTATTGATCCGTTTGTTTATCTTCGGTTTCAGCCTGTTTGCAGTGATTTCGGTGGGGGCTTGGTATCTGGCCTTGGCGGTCGTTCGGCGTCGGGTCTACGAGGCGCAGTTGCTGGAGCTCGCCCATTACGATCGCTTGACCGGACTCCCTAACCGAACCCTGTTCTTCGATCGGATCGAACGGATTCATGCCAACGCGGTTCGCTACTCACGTAGCTACGGTCTGCTCTATCTCGACCTGGACGGGTTCAAGCAGGTCAACGACAGCCTTGGTCACCAGGCCGGCGATCGGCTGCTGGTACAGGTCTCCGAGATGTTGCTGAAAGGGGTGCGCACGGCGGATACGGTCTCGCGGCTTGGAGGAGACGAATTCGCGATCATCTTGTCCGATGTCTCCGATCCGCAGGGGGCGCTGCGCTTGGCCGAGAAGCTCCTGGGGTTGGTGCGCGGGATTCAGGATCCGGCGCGAGCGGGTATCCCGTTCGGCGTGAGCATCGGTATCGCCCTCTACCCGACCGATGCGACGTCCCCCCGCGAGCTGATCCTCCATGCCGATCAGGCGATGTATCGGGCCAAGAAGCGAGGCAAGAATCACTGCGTGCTCTATAGCGAGGCGTCGATCTGAGGCCCCGTTTGGCGATCACGCGTCCTCGGTACGCCGTAGCCTGGGTGAAGCGCAGCGAAACCCAGGGGCAACGCCAGATGTGATCGCCGAGTCTGACCTTGGGGTCGTCCCTCGGATTGCGCGCTCGCTCCATCCGGGCGACGGGATGCGCCTCAAGGCATCAGCGTCTTGGCCGCTCCGCCGAGTCCGTCGAGCAGCATCTGGACGCCGATGACGGCGAGGATCAGCCCCATGATGCGGGTGACGACGTTGAGTCCGGCCTGGCCGAGGAAGCTGACGATGCGTTCGCCGAAGAGGAAGAAGAACAGGGTGATGAGGCAGAGCAGGGCGAAGGCGAGGATGGTGACGATCATCTCGCCGAGGTTGCCGGTGGAGGCGAAGTTCATGGCGGTGGCGATGGTGCCGGGGCCGGCGAGGATGGGGATGGCGAGCGGTGAGATGGCGACGCTGAGCGCGGTCTCCAGGCTGTCGGCTTGGTCGGTCTCGGTCGGTTGATGCACGCTCGATGGGGAACCGTGCAGCATCTGGTAGCCGATGAGCGCGACCAGCACCCCACCGGTGATGCGGAAGGCGGGCAGGGTGATGCCGAAGAGCCCGAAGATGAGCTTGCCGAGCAGCACGAAGGTCAGAATCAACAGAAAGGCGGCGAAGACGGATTTGATGGCGACGCGTCGGCGTACCTGCTTCGAGTCGTCGGCGGTGAGTCCGAGGAAGACCGCCGTGTTGGCGATGGGGTTCATGATGGCGAAGAAGGCCATGAACACCGAGGCCAGGTGCCCCAGCATGTGGCGCAGCTCGGTGATGTGGGGCAAGAGTGCATCCATGTGTCGATCCCTTTCTCGGTTCGGCTGTGCGGGCATGATGCCATGCTCTTGGAGCGGGCGCCCGCTCGGTGCGCGGACCAAACCGGTACATGGGGCGCGTACCCGGCCGGTTCCAGTGCGATCTTGAGATCAGTGTGCGTGAGTGTGGCGATCGCCCTGCGCCTTGCCCGCGCATCGGCTGGGGGCGGTGCAGATCAGGCCGGTGTCTTCGATCTTGGAGCTTCATGGCGCGAGCTGCCGTCATTCGGTGATGACGGGTGGCGCTTTGTCGTCTTCGAATAGAGTTGGTAGCCGCTGCCGCCGTCCCGTTTGGCCGAATACATCGACCAGTCCGCGTGCTGACGCAGCATCTTCGCGCTCTGCGCGTCCTCCGGGTAGAGCGCGATCCCGATGCTGGCCCCGATGGTGACTTCCTGTTCTCCGATCTGGAAGGGGGCCGTCAGGGCCGTCACCAGCTTTTCGGCGACCTGGATCGCGCCCGTCGTGTCATGCAGCCGTTCCAACAGCACCACGAACTCGTCCCCGCCGATACGGGCGGCCGTGTCGCAGGCCCTGATCGCGTCCCGGATGCGGCGTGCGACCTCCCTCAACACCGCGTCTCCGGCGGCATGGCCGTGCAGATCGTTGATCGGCTTGAAACGGTCCAGATCGATCAGCAGCAGACCCACGCTCTGGCTGTCGCGCTGTGCGGCAGCCAGCGCATGCTCGGTTCGGTCGTCCAGGAGCAGTCGGTTGGCGAGGCCGGTCAGGGGATCCGAATGGGCCGCCTGGCGCAGCTGGCATTCGCTGTCACGCAGTCGCCGGTTGGCCTGGGCCAGCGCTTGAGTGCGCTCGGCAATGCGGTCCTCCAGGGTGCCTGCGGCCTGATCCAGGGTGTCGACCATCGCCTGACGCGCGACCAGAGCTTCCATCTGCGCCTCCTCGCGCGCACGTCGCTCGCTATGGATGCGGTCGGCGAGGGCGAAGGACAGCAGCAGCATCTCCAGCGCCGACCCGATCTGGAGCATGTTGGCGGTGAAGGCGTTGGTCGGGACCCAACCGAAATTGCGCATGGCGGCAAGCCCGGCTCCGACCAACAGGGCGGCCCAGGCCATGAGGAAGAAACGTGCGCCGCCGTGCCCTCGGCGCAGTCCGATGACTCCGGCCGCGATGCCGAGTAGACAGGCCGGCAGACTGTTGATGGACAGGATCTTCGCGGCCAAGGCGGTTGGCGCATCGTTGGTGAATAGGTCGTGGAAAAGGATGTAGAGCAGATTGAACGCGAATAGGGACAGGACGACAAGCAGCAGCCGATCCAGGCGCGGCATGATGCGTTTGGTGTCGAGAAAGCGGCGCGCGAACCAGAGTCCAAAGAGTCCGGCGGCCGAGAAACCGAAATCGGATGCGGCGCTGTTCCAGTGCGGCCAACCGCTCCACAGGTACTGGCTGCCGAGGCCGGTGAGTGCGAGCTGACCACAGGCCATGCTGGCGACGAAGCATACATAGAGTAGATAGGTGCTCTCGCGCAGTGAGAGATAGAGCAGCATGTTGTAGAGCAGCAGCGCGGCGAGCGCGCCGAAATAGAGCGCCATGGCGGCGTAGCTGGAGGCCGTCTCGGCGGTGAAGGCCATGGGCTGCCAGAGATGAAGCGGGATCGTCAGGCTGCCCGAGGAGCGGACTTCGAGATAGAAGTCGATGGGTTTCGCGCCGACCTCGACCGGCAGGACGAAGAAGCGGTGTGCGATCGGGCGTTGCTCGAAGGGATAGGCGTATCCCGTGATCGTCGGCGGCCCTTCGGGACCGTAGAGTCGGATGTGGTCGAGCGAGAAATAGGCGATTTCGAGCCACCATTGCGCTGGCGTGCTGGACGGGGACGCAAGTCTGAAGCGCAGCCAGTAGGTCGAATCCGAATAGCCGAAGTTGATTTCGCTGGCCCCGGGGGCCGGGCGGAAAGCTGCCGCATGGGTGGCGTCTTGGACCTCTTCGAAGGTCAGGCGTCCGCTCGGATCCTCCAGATACTCGACGTGGGTTGCCAGATCGTAGCGGTCCTGGCGCGGATCGAGCAGCAGAGTGGATTCGGATGACCAGGCGCGCGCGCACGTCAGGTTCATCAAGAGCCAGAGAAGCAGGAGTATTTGGAGATTCAAGTCGGTGTGTGCGTGAGGTGGAGCAGGGGACCGGTTTCGGCTGTTCGGCGCCGAGCGATCTGGTATGACGAATTTCAGTGGAACGTCTCTGTGTGAATCGTCGAGCGACATCGATGTGGCGTCGACCTGTAATCTGGACCCGATCGGGTGAAATACGAGTCGGACGGGGCACGCTGTTTATAGCCCCTCTTGGCTGTCGGCGTCACCCTTTATGCGCCGCACGCTGCCCGATTCAGACCGGCTGTCGTTTCAGTGGCGACGCAGGCGGTGCCTGTGATAAAGCGTGACGTGTTTTACAGGTTGGAGCTTGATTGCTGCTTAAAATCATCCACATCAGGATTGACTGAATCCATCCAAATCCTTCCGTCTGCGTCGATGCCTCAGGAGTCCTGCCGTATGAATTTCAGGTCGATCCGTTTCAAAATCGCACTTTGGTCCGGGCTTTCGTTGGCCGTGTTAAGCGCGGTACTGACGCTCAGTTCGGTCTGGTCCCTGAATCAGCAGGTCGAGCGAGAGCGCCGACTCGCCCTCTCCAATGCCAAGGAACTGTTGTTGAGCAGCGCTCAGGAGAAGGCCAAGGCGGTTGAGGAGGGGATTCGCCCGGCGTTTCAGACCGCGCGGGTTCTTGCTCAGACCCTGGCAACCCTGGTGGGCCAGCAAGGCGGCGAGCTCAATGTGAGGGCGGCGTCGATCGATCGCGAGGCTGTCAACCGCATCCTCCAATCCATTCTGCGCGAGCATCCCGGTTTCCTCGGACTGTATACCGCCTGGGAGCCCAATGCCTTCGACGGACGCGACGCCGAATTCGTCGGCCAGCCCGGCACCGATGCCAGCGGTCGGTTCATACCCTATTGGAGTCGTGCCGCAGATGGGGCGCTCGCGCTTGAGCCGCTGGTGGACTACGAAACTCCAGGCGCCGGGGACTACTACCTGCTTCCTAAAAAGACCGGAACGGAGCAGTTGATCAATCCCTACAGCTATCCGGTACAGGGAAAGGAGATGCTGATTACGTCACTGGTTGAGCCGATCCTGATCGACGGGCGGTTTCAGGGTATCGCCGGCGTCGATCTGGCCCTTGGACATCTGCAGCAGATGATCGATGCCGCCGTCAGCAATTTTCGCGATGGCGTTGGCGGGCTTGCCATCATCGCGAACGATGGCACCATCGTTGCCGCCAGTGGTCGGCCGCAGCTCATCGGCAAGCCGATCTCCGCGTTGCATGAGGATTGGGAAGAGGACCTGAAGGATATTCAGGACGCGAAGCCGGTCGTCGAAGAGGACGAGGGCAACCTCATGGCGGTGGTGCCAATCCGCTTCAGCGACGCTACCCAGGTTTGGGGACTCCAGCTCACGCTGCCGCTGAGCTGGCTCGAAGCTCAGGTGGACGGGGCGGCCGCTCAGGGGCGGCAGGCCATTGCGTTCATGATCGGGGTGGCCGTCCTCGTTCTCGTCCTGGGCATGGGGCTTATGCTCGCCGTTGCAACCTTCATCGTGCGTCCGATTCGCCAGCTCAGCCTGGCCTTGCACGATATCTCCGAGGGAGAAGGCGATCTCACGCATGATCTCGATGATTCGGGACGGGACGAGATTGCCGATCTGGCGCGTGCCTTCAATGGCTTCCAAGCCAAGTTGAGGGTACTGATTCGTCAACTCGGCGATGGTGGCGGGCAGGTTGCCGCTTCGGCCGATCAGCTCTCCGCCACGAGCAACCGTGGCGCGGGGATCGTCAGCCAACAGCAGTTGGAGACGGATCAGGTGGCGACGGCCATGAACGAGATGACCGCGACCGTCGCCGAGGTTGCGCGCCATGCCGCCCAGGCGGCCGAGGCCACCCGTCAGGCCGATCAGCAGGCCGATTCGGGTCGTGCTGCGGTCGGCCGCGCGGTGGAGACGATGCAGATGCTCTCTCAGCAGGTGCAGTCGGCGACCGACGCTATCGCGCGCGTGTCCTCCGATGCGGGCCAGATCACATCCATTCTCGACGTGATCGGTGGCATCGCCGACCAGACCAACCTTCTGGCGCTCAATGCGGCGATCGAGGCCGCGCGCGCTGGCGAGCAGGGACGGGGATTCGCCGTCGTCGCTGACGAGGTCCGCACATTGGCGCAGCGCACGCAGAACTCGACGCGCGAGATCCAGGAGATGATCGATCGGCTCCAGACCGGAACTCGGGGCGCGGTCGAGGTGATGGACGCCGGACGGGACAAGGCTCAGGGTGGCCTGAATGCCGTGGCCGAGGCTGCGGACGCGATCGAAACCATGGCCAGTTCGGTTGCCGCAATCAAGGACATGAACATCCAGATCGCCAGCGCCGCCGAGGAGCAGACCGCCGTTGCCGGAGAGATCGATCGCAACCTGGCCAACATCGCGCAGCTCGTCGATCAGGTTTCTGCCGATACCTCGGAGATCAGCGGTGCGGCCGAGATGCTCAAGCAACTCGCGAGCGATCAGAATGCCCGTGTCGGGCGCTTCAAGGTCTGACCGAGGCGCTTGCTCATCAGGTCGTGGCTTGCTTCTGCTCCGAGCCGACTTCGCCCTTGATTCACGCCGACCGAGAGGTTTGCCACGACCATGTCGCAACCCATCAGCAAAGACACCCGCCTGTGCATCTCTCTGGCGGGGCGGCCGAGTAACATCGGAACCCGTTTCCACAACGTCCTCTACGAGGAATTGGGTCTCGACTTCGTCTACAAGGCCTGTACCACCAGCGATCTGGCGGCGGCTATTGCCGGTATCCGAGGGCTCGGCATCCGTGGCTGTGGGGTCTCGATGCCTTACAAGGAGGCCTGCATCCCCTATCTGGATGTGTTGGATGCATCGGCCGAGGCGCTGCATTCAGTCAACACCATCGTCAATGACGGTGGCTGTCTGCGTGCTTACAACACCGATTACATCGCCGTCTCAACGCTGTTGGATCGGCACGGGGTGTCTCGCGATCTCTCGTTTGTCTTGCGCGGTAGCGGCGGGATGGCCAAGGCCGTGGCTGGCGCCTTGCACGACGCCGGCTTTCGTTCGGGCATCATCCTCGCCCGCAATGAGGTCACAGGTCGACAACTGGCGGAGATCTACGGATACGAGTGGCGGGCGCAGCTCGGTGAGATCCGGCCCGGCTTGTTGATCAATGTCACCCCCATCGGCATGGCCGGTGGTCCGGATGCGGAGACGCTTGCCTTCGATCCCGAGATCATCGACGGCGCGGAGACGGTCTTCGATGTGGTTGCCCTGCCGCCCGAGACGCCGCTGATCCGCTCCGCAAGGGAGCGGGCCAAGCAGGTCATCACGGGTGCCGAGGTGATCGCCCTGCAGGCCGCCGAGCAGTTCGCGCTCTATACCGGCGTTCGGCCGACCGAGGATCAGATCCGTCGGGCCTCGGAGTACGCGCGCGGTCCGTAGCGTCCTGGACTGGCGCGCCTGAACTCGCAGGCAGGTCCAGGGACGGCGTCCAGCATCAATGCGAAGACGCCTTCCCGTTTCTGGTGTCCGCTGGGGTGTTCGGTGCTTCGAGCGAAGGGTTGTGCCAGCTTCCGTGCGCCCGGATCAGCTCATCCGCCGCAGCCGGTCCCCAGGTGCCGGGTTCGTAGGGCTGGACCTTGGGGTGCATCTCCAGAACGGGATCGACCACGCGCCAAGCGGCTTCGACCGCATCCTCGCGCGTGAAGAGCGCGCCATTGCCGGCCATGGCGTCGCTGAGCAGGCGTTCGTAGGGCATCTCGGCTCCGGCCTGCTCCTCGGACAGATAGAGCTCGCGCTGGTCGCCGACGAACTCCTTGCCCGCGCGCTTGACGCGCGCCGCCAGCGCGACGGCGGAGTTGGGGGAGAGTCGGAAGCGCAGATAGTTGGCTCGGCCGGCTTCCGGCGCCGAGTCGTCGAAGAGGCGTTGCGGTGGCGGCTTCAGCTCGACCAGGATTTCGGCTGCCGTGGTTGACAGGCATTTTCCGGCGCGCAGGTACCAGGGGACGCCCGCCCAGCGCCAGGAGTCGATGAACAGCCGCAGGGCGCAGAAGGTCTCGATATCCGAGTCGTGCGCCACGCAGGGTTCGTCCAGATAGCCGCGATATTGGCCGCGCACCATGTCGTTTGGATGCAGCGGGCGCATGGCCTGAAAAACCTTGGCCTTTTCGTTGTGGACGGCGCCGTACCCCTGATAGGCCGGCGGCTCCATCGCCAGCAGCGCGACGATCTGGAACAGATGATTTTGGATGACGTCGCGCAGGCAGCCGGCGCTTTCGTAAAAGGCGCCGCGACCCTTCACGCCGAAATCCTCCGACAGTGTGATCTGCACGCTGGCAATGCTGTTACGATTCCAGATCGGTTCGAGGAAGGCATTGGCAAAACGGAAATAGAGGATGTTCATGATCGCCTCTTTCCCGAGATAGTGGTCGATGCGAAAGATCGCGTTCTCCGGGAACGCTGACAGGGCGATGCGGTTGAGTTCGCGCGCCGACGCCAGGTCGCGCCCGAACGGCTTCTCGACGATGAGCCGCGCCTGGCCGGCCAGTCCCGTTTCGCCCAATCCCTTGATGACCGTGCCGAAGAGCGCTGGCGGAATGGCCAGGTAATAGGCCGGATGCCGTGTCTCGCCGAGCGCCTGCTTGAGCTTCAGGAAGGTCTCCGGGTCATGGTAATCGCCGTCCACATAGCGCAGCAGCGACAGCAGCCTGTCGAGGGCGGCGCGATCATCGGTCTTGCCGGCTTGCTCGATGCCATCCCTCGCATGCTCGCGCAGTTGATCGAGGCTCCACCCAGAGGCGGCGACGCCGAGGACCGGTACGGTGAGGACGCCCCGGCTGGCCATGGCGTGAAGCGCCGGGAAAATCATCTTGTGCGCCAGGTCTCCGGTCGCCCCGAAGACAACCAGCGCACCTGCATGTGTCGAGCGGTCATTGATCTCGTCCATTCAAATCTCCTCGTGGATGACGGCGGGAAGAAAGGGGCCGATCTGCGGCGGCTGGCTGATTTGGATGACAAGAGGGTGCGGCAAGTTCGCTTGGATTTATAGGGAGTAGGGACGTCTGGTCTCGATGCGTCATCGATCGCTCTCCTCCCAAACGGCGCCCGCCGTCGCTTGGGAGGAGGGGTGCGGCTCAGGCTCCACCGCGATAGAGCTGGGCTGGCTGCGTCTCGGCGAAGCGTCGAATCGCGTCCTCGATGCAGAGGGTGGGCTCGACCGCCTGCCGCGCATTGGGCGCGGTGCGAATGGGGCGACGTCCTGTGCCCCGCGCGGACGCGTCGATCTGGAGGCTGGAGAAACGTGGCATCCGTTTGGATGCGGCTCGGCGGTTCTGGGAGATGTGCGATTTGAGTTGTTGAGTCGGCATGTGTCTGTGCTCCAGTGGCGTCTTTGGACGTGGCCGGCCGCGTTCGATGGCGACCTTGGGCACAGCCTAACGAGGTGCCACTGACTGAACTCTAGATGGAGGTGTCAGCGAATGCTCAGCTCATCTGGATTGCGCTCTTCGCCTGGGGCGAGTCTAGCGTTCAGTTGGATCGAGGGCGTTGGAGGTCCAAGAATAGCCCTGCTGTCAGGACCGATATCGAGAGGCGCCATGCGCAACTGATGCGATGGCATGGGGCGGGTGAGGTGTGCGGTTACCAGTAGAGGCACTGGTGCGGGATACGAACGCGGCGTCCAGACGCAAAAAGACGCGCTCTGAGGCGCGTCTAATGCTTGGAATTTGGTGCCCAGGGGCGGAATCGAACCACCGACACGCGGATTTTCAGTCATGTGCAATTGACTGGTAAATCAATCTGTTAGATTTGAATTGTTTCAAGGAGTTTGGGTTTTTGGGGTCTTTGTTTTCAATGGCTTGCGAGGCGTTTTAAGGAGGCTTCAGCGGGTTGCCGGAGCCTTCGCCGGGAGCACGTCGTAGACTCGCAGCATGGCCGCCGACCGGTGTCCGCTGGCCGCGAGTTTGTCTCCTTCTGCGTCGCTGACCCCCTTCCTTTTACAGTCGTGGATCGAGAAGCGCTCGCGCCCGAGATCGGCCCACGAGCGCATGCTGCGCTGCCAGGCGGTTTGCACGGTCGTTTCGAGCATGCGTCCGTGGCTCGGGCTGGGAATGAGATAGAGTCCGAGGACGTCGCCATGAAGCGCCAGGGCGGCATCCACGGCGGCCCGAAGTCGCGGAGTCCAGCCCGTCAGGGCGTCCTTGGATCCCTTACGTCGTGCTGCGAAGAGCCCTTCTTCTCGGGCGTCTTCCCGGCGCAGATCGCAGACCTCCGATAGTCTCAGCCGGCACAGGTAGGCGAGTTCCGCCACCGGAACCAGGTAGGGATAGCGCTGGCCGGCATGCTCGAGGAAGGCGGCGTATTCGTTGTCGGTGACGTATCGCTGACGGGGAGCTTCCTTCAGCGTCTTGACCCCTCGTCCTGGATTGCTGGCGATGAAATCGCGCTCGTATCCCCATGCGAAGACTCGGCGTAGATACCGCAGCTCGTGGTTGGCTCTAGAGCGTGATTCCTCCGCGCGTTTGTCGACGTAGGCGCGCACGGTGCCGGGCGTCCAATCGGCGAGTCGCGTATCCGGGAGCGCGACGCCGGCGCGGGTCTTGGCGGCCTTGAGCCGCGTCATGCAGAGTCGGTAATCCCGCTGCGTCGTGGGTTTCAGATCCTCCCAGGCGGGCGAGCGCTCAAAGAGATCCATGAGTGCGCCGAGCGTATCGATCGGCACGGGCCTGGTGGCGGCCTCGTAGGCGTCCCAGATCTCGCGCAGCGTGCATTCGGGTCCGCAGAGCCTGCGGGCCTTCGTCTTGCGGCGCTCGCTGTCGTAGGTATGCAGGATCCAGCGGCCTTTGCCGCTGGCGTCCCAGTAGACATAAGGGGGCAGGGCGTCCGGCTTGATGCCGTTCGGCAGCTTCGCGGTCCTGGATCGGCGGCGGGGCGACATCAGAACTCGATGCGCTGTGTCGGTGGCTGTTCTCCCAGGCCGATCCCGAGCGCGGCATTCACCGCGTCGAGCGTGGTCCAGATGCCGATTCTCCCGCGGAAGTATCTCACTCCGTTCTGTTGGCACCAGCGTTCGATGTCGGCCGGTCGCTGGTAGCCGGTGAAGCGCTGAAGGTCCTCGTGGTTGAATGCCGACGGGTGGTGTGTGTCTACCGTCGCTCGATCCTCGGCTGTTTTAGGTTTCAAAGCACACTCTCCGCTCTCAAATCACGGATCGACCCAATCATCTCCCGCCGTTCACGGGCACCGATTCCCGCATCCCGCCCCACCTGATGGGCGCGGGAATGGACCTGGGCGAGCGCGAGAATGGCTCGGCGTTCTTCGGTTGTCTTGGCTTGGCTCCAGCCCGCTTGATTCGCCCTGACGAGCGTCGCGCGGTCCACCGCAGCCAGGTTGTTCGGATCGAGGCAGTTGTCGGGATCGCCATCGATGAGAACCACGGCATGTCCGGGTGGGATCGGCCCACACGCCTCCTCGTAGACCAGGCGATGGACGAATGCCCAGTTGTTGCGACTGAGTCCCTGGCGGGCGTCGTCACAGACCTTGAGCCTCCAGTAGCCTTCGCTGTTCTGGACGTAGCTGCCGACCGGAACCGTCGTATGTGGCTGCTGACCCGGCTTGAACCGGGTCTCTGCGGAACGGCCGCCAGCCCGGAACGAGCGCCCCTTGTTCCATGAGGTTTCGCCCTGCTTGAAACGGCTGTCCCGCCCGCTCAGGATGCCGTAGCGCTTGCAGGTGCCCGCGATCGCCGATCTGGTCATGTCGAGACCGAAATGCGTGTTGAAGCGCTCCGCGATCTCGCCGATCTCCGCTTCGGCCCGATGCGCTCTCAGCCAATCGAGCATCTCGGGCGTCCAAGGCGAATCGGCCCGCAGCTCGCCCGAAGGGGCCCCTCTGGGGCGCCCGGAGCGGATCCGGTTGCGCTTGATGATCCCCTGCACTTGGGAAGGACTCAGCCCGAGCCCGAAGCGCGCGTTGAAGCGCTCGGTGAGCTTTTGGATCCGCCACTTCGGGTAGAAGAGGCGGATCCAGTCGATCTGCTCGGCGCTCATATCGAATCGCGGCATCAGTCCCTGCCCTCGCGCGTCATCTGATCGAGCCCCAGCAGCGCCGGCGCTGCTGGGTTCTTCGAGAGGGCGCAGTCATAGGCGACGCGCTGAGCGTCGATCGCTAGCCGGCCGGAGGCGAGGATCTGACCGGCGACCGAGGTCATGGCGCCGGCGCGGGCGATCTCGTCCTTGAGGCGTTCTTCCTTGAGTCCATCGTCGTTGAGACGCTCAAGCTGGGCGAAGAGGTGATTCGTCAGGTCTTGGAGTTTGTTCTTCATGCCGCCGCCCTCTGCGTCTGCTCATCGACATCGATGAGCTTGAAGAGCGTCTCCAGCCGTTTCAGCAGCAAGCGCATCTGTAGCGCCAGGAGTGCGAAATCCGCCTCCAACTGCGAGGCCGGGTCGTCTCCCAGCTCCGCATCGTCGCGGATGGCCTCGTTCACACGCAGGCGCTTGATGACCAGATCCTCGGTCAGGGTGAAGCTCAGCCGATCGTCCCAGAAGAGATCCAGGACCGATGCCTTCTTGCCAGCGCCGATGTGGCTCAGCACCTCGTCGCTTGATAGGTCCAATCCGGAAAGGCGAACCACCTCGTCGTCATCGCGCAGCTCGCAGCCGCGCCCGAGGTAGAAGTCGGACGGGGGCGCCTGGGCGATCCAGCCCGTCATCACGGCCGCCGGATCCACGCCCGGGAAGGGCGGTCGGGCCGGCAGCGATCCGAGCGTCTCGCGCAGCAGGGTGGCCACGTCCTCGGCCTGGCTCGTGCTGCCCGAGTCGACGATCAGCCAATCCGACTGGCGATCGATGTAGGCCCGGATCCGACGTGTTTGCTGGAAGGACTTCGGCAGCATGTCGGTCATCAGCTGCTCGCGGAGCCGTTTGCGCTCGGCGCGGCCGACCTGGCGTCCTTCCTGGTCCTGGATGCCGCGCACGCGCTCGTTGAGTGCGTTCATGATCGCCGCCGCCGGCAGCACCCGCTGATGGAGCGTTGCGCAGATCAAGATGCAGCCGGCGATCTCATGCGCGAACCAGGCGTCCTTCTCTTCGTCGAGCGGATCAGACCAGCCGAGATGGCTCATTTCGACCGGGCCGCAAGGCCGTGCCCGTTGGCTCCGAAGTCGTTCGTCAAGCTCGACCGTGCCGAGAGGGAAGGGCGCGTCGAGGCGAAAGAGGTAAGCGTTCTTGAACATTGGAATTCCTCTGTTGCAAGCGGTTATGCCGTGCGCTCGGCGGCAGCGAGCTGTTTCTTGCGGTTGTCAACCGTCGCCTCCAGCGCGTATCGCTGCGACCGGGTGATGACGACCTCGCGGCTGAGATCCAGCCATTCGTCGATGGTGTCTTGGTCGGGGGCTGTTTCGATCCCACGCCGGATCTTCTCGAAATCGCTGAGCGGCTGTTCCGTGGGCGGATCGGTGACCAGGCTGGAGACCGTTCCCGTATCCGCGCCGGGCGGCTCGCGCTCTTCGTCCTGCTCCTCGCCCCGCTGCGGATCCGGTCGCGCCATCGCCGCACGCTCCATCTGCTCGATCACCTCCAGATCGGCGCCACGCTTCTTGCGCCAGGTCCCGTCCTCCACACAGGTCTTGCCCGCCGAGTGCGCGGCCTCGATCCAAGGGCAGCCGCGCACGTCGACCAGCTCGCCGGTCTCGGGGTCGGGTTTTGGCCATTGGGTTGCCTCCCGCGTCTGTCCGGTCTGCGGCTCGTTCGAAGCGGTCTCGACACCGGCGGCCAGACGCGCGTTCAGGTCCAGGACTTGCCCGGCCGACTGGGTGATGTTGACCTCGTGGCGCTCCTCCTCCTGCTCGGTCGCCATGGCATCGGCCATCTCGATCGACATCGGCAGGTACTTGAACAGCCGGCGCACGACCGTCTTGCGCGCCATTTCCTCCCAGTCCGTCACCCAGGGCCCATCGCCCGAGGCGCGTGAGCGCTTGCGGACGGCCTCGACCTCGGCGCGGGTCATCACCTCGTACTGAACGCCGCCGTCGCGCAGCTTGGCGACGGCATAGACATGGGTCACCGGACCGGGCGCGGCCTCGGTGCTGGGGACGTGGCGCAGCTTTTCTTCCAGGCCGTACTCCAACTCGAAGGTGTCCTTGGCGTAGACCACGCGGGCCGTGATGCTCTGAATCTCGCCCGAGCGTCGCGCCAGTGCGAGCATGCCGCGATACCCGATGATCAGCGACGCCTCGGTCTTGTAGGGCACCAGGTAGGCGTGCCCCATGGCCGAGCCGACCTCAAGGCCAAGATGGCTGGCCTTGACGATCGCGGACATCAGGCTTTCCGGCGAGCAGTTGAGCAGCTTCTGGTTGGTGCGCAGCTCGCCCAGGGCGACACGGGTCAGGCGCTCGATGGTGAGGTGCTTTGGCAGCGCCGAGGCGATGCTGTCGCGGTTCTTCTCCAGCATCTGGGCAATGGTCGAGAGATTCTGTTTCTGAAGTGCTTGCATGATGGAGTCCTCACAGTGCCCACTTGGGCAATTCGATAGTTCTGATCTCGCGCGCATAGCCGGGCCAGTCGTTGGTCGCTACGCATTCCCGATAGGTCTCCAGCGCTCGTTCGTAGCGGATCCGTCCGACCCGGAGCGCCTGGTCGTCGATCTGGTACAACCCGGCGGCATAGGGAGGTTCAGGCTCGACGGCGATGAAAACGAAGACGCGATCACCCAGACCGACGCGCATCACGGCGTCCTGATACCAGGCTGCCTGCAGGTGGTAGCGGTAATTCCCGCAGGCCTTCGCAAACGCCTGTTCGCTCGCGTCGGCCGCCGTCTTGAGGTCGACGATCACCTCGTGCCCGCTGCACAGCCAGTCTGGGCGTGCTTTGCAGAAGGTGCCGTCCTGGTCCCACAACAGCGTCACTTCGGCCGCACCGTCGGCCAGCAGCGCACGGGCGAACGGCTGCGCCATCACCGACTCGCGCATCGCGCGGGCCTTGGTGTCTTGCTCGGCGGTTGCGATCATGGCGTCCGGGATCGCGGTGACCTCGGCCTCGAAGGCGGCGAACGTCTCCTTGCCGGCCTTGGTGCGCCGATCGACCGCCGGCGCCACGCGCACGCGCTGGCGGTACTCTTCGGGTTCCAGGACGCAGAGATGGGTCAGGGTTCCGAGCGCCTGGGCCGCCGAGGGCGCGTGTGGCGTCTCGATCGAGGTGCGGTAGTGCGCCGGGCTTCGCTCGATCTGCATCAAGCCGTGGGCGGACACGGCGCGGAGCGCGAGGTAGTCCTCGAACGCCACCCCGTGGTGGATGCCGGGTTTGCTCCAGTCAGGGTTCATGCCGACCTCCACGACGCATCGTCGATCGCCAGCAGCCACACCGGACTGACCTTGAGCACCTTGGCCAGCGTCTCCGCCTCTTCGAGACCCATCCGCCGGATTCCCTGCTCGTAATTGCTCATGCGTGCTTTCAAGAGCGCACCCCCGGTGCGTTCGGAGAGCTGGTCGAGGGTAAGCCCCTGCTCGTTGCGCACCTGGCGCAGGCGCTGGCCGATCAGTTTGGTTCTCTCAGGTGATTGCATTAGGAGTCCTCCTATCGATCTGAGTCGCCGGCGATCGGCTCCGCTCGATGTCGACGAGCGTTTGCAGTGCCCCGACGGCAGCGGCGAGTTCAGGATCGTTGCGGTCGGCGTCGAGCCGCTCCTCCAGCGCCATGTTCAGCCGGGCCATGAAGTCGCGCGAGACATCGCTGCTGCGCACGGTCCGGGCGTTCTCGGCGGCCCGCCAGATGGCGCGCAGCAGGTCGTTGCGTGGTGTGGTCATGCCGCCTCCGGGCCGGTCGTGCCGCTGGAATGGCGGCCCCGGTTGGGTCGGTTGCCGCGCTCGATCTGGGAAATGGCCATGGCCGCCGACATCCCTCGTCCCATCAGGCTGGCCGTGCGGCGCGCCGCCTGCTTGGCCTCGCGGGTCGTGAGCCCGTTGCGTTCGAGCGCCCGGCGGGAGGCCTGCACCGCGATGCGAACCAGGCCGAGATCGACCGGGGGCTTGGTGGCTTTCTTCCTGTACATGGATCAGTCCTCCGGGTATTGGCGATCGATGACCCCATCGATCAGGTCGTCCAGCTCGCGGCGCTCGGCGTCGGTCATGCGGTTGCGCAGCGTCTGGACCGTGGCGATGTGGATCGTGCGTCGGTCGCGGTCCTTGAGATCCCCAATCCTCTGGCCTTCCTCGACAAACTCGGGCGATCCGATCGGGGCGTTGCGGTAGCGGGCGACGGAGATGGTCACGCGTCCTCCCGGCCATCTTTCGCAGCCCTGTGTCCGATCTCGGAGCGGCAGACCTGCTCCCAGTGATCCAGCATGCCGAGCAGTCGGCTCAGGTCTTCGTCGCTCAGTTCCTGGATGTCCTTCATCGTCAGCTCTTCGTAGAGCGAGTCGAACAGGTTCTCCGTGCGCCAACTGGCGCTGGTGAGGTATGGCCGTTTGGTGGTCGTTGCGGGTTCTGCGTCGGTGACAGACTGGGACATGGGGGTGGCTCCTGTGGCGGCGGGTTGCGGTTTGCGTGAGGTAAGACTGGCTTACTTTTTAGAGTAAGTCAAGCTTACCTTGACGCGCAGGCAAAAAACCGCTCAATCCTGAGCGCGGAACACCAGGCTACGCACTCAAGAGCAAGCGTTAGTAGCGGAAGTTACGGGCCGCTCGCGGTAGAATCTGGTCTACAGCGCTTTTGCGGATCAATCGATAGGGACAGAGAATGAGTGTTAGAAGCAAAAATCTTTGGCAGCACGCCGCGCTCATTGCTGCGCTATGCTTGGCGCCGACGATAGCGGTTAGCGATAGCTCCATTGCAGGGGACATGACTGAAAAAGAAATCTGCCAAGCAGCCGGGTATTTGATCCGTCAAGCGGCAGGTAAGGCGTTCAAGACGGTACAGGTCCCGTGCTCAGTCAAGAGCGTTGGAGAAAATGATGGGGTTGAGATCAGATCCGGTTACGTGTCGCCACTCGGGCCAACGCTTCATTATGTCGCTCACGGCTCTGTATCTGGACATCGTCTGCGCATGGAAACAATTCAGGTTATCGGGGTTGACGATAAGGCGATGCCGTTCTCGCAGTTCCCTTAGGCAAATTGATTAACCTAAAAGGCAGAGCGTCGGTCAGTTCAGAACAACCCCCTCTGGAAGACGATAGGTCTTTTCAATACTGCTATCCGAAAATACCTGCCTAATCGTGACGGGCGTTTTGTCCGCGCTTAGCGAGTACGTTATCACCTCATCTAGCGGGTTGAGTTAGTTTCGTTAGGTCCGAGGGGTTACCGACACCTCGACTCGCCAAGCTTGATCCATTTGCTGTCGCGGGTGAGCTTGATGATGTCGATGACCTGGACGGAGACGCCACCCTTCAATTCCGGGAAATCGCTGACGATGCCGCATCCGTACATCGCCAGTCCATCACGGGGTGTGCCGTCGTCGAGGACGCCCAGCTTGAGCATGCGATCCGAGGTCCAGATAGCGTCCTTCACTACGGGCTCCGCCTTGACCTTACCCAGAACAGCCTGACGCGCCGCTTCGCGTTCCGAATCCAATGCCGCCGTGGCTTGCTGCGCTTTACGCTTGGTCTCGGCCTCAGCCATGCGCGACGCTTCTCTCTCGACAGCCTTCTGGGCCTGCTTTCTGTCGAATTCGGCGCGCTCGTCAGGGGTCATCATGGCTAATCGCGCCTGCCCCAAAACGACGACCAGGGTCAGCAGGGCGACGAAGGCTAAAAAAGCCCTCCCAAGAAGCGCAAGGCACCCAGAGCGCGAGCGCTGCGCTTCGCCTTGATTCGCTCTTGCCCTGAACCGGAGCGCATAGGGGAACCGCTTCCCGCATCTCCAGCATTTCCAGCTATTGTCGAACGACTCAGCGTGACATCTTGGGCAAATAATCGGATGCTGTTCTTGGGCCAAGAGTCCATCCTCCAACTTCCTGGTTTGCAGAATGCCTATTACAGATCGATACCGCGCTCACTGCATCTGCGGAGTAGCTGAAGGGCCTCGAAATCGCTTGAGGCCAACCCGCCTACAACAAACCGCGACCCATCGAAGATCCCGAGGAAGGGCCGCTTTCCAACGTACCCGCCGAAAGCGTTCTTGGCGTTGACCATGCCGCATGCGTAAACGGCTTTATCTTTCTTCGCTCCGCGAATCGTATGAAATTTCGACGAATACGGGTCCTTGAGCCTGGAGTTGATGCTGCTGCGGATGGCGTTGATCTGGCTTTTCGATAGAGATATCGAGGTTGGGGCCTGAGCTTGAGGCGGGATTCTTCTGGGGCGATACCACTCTAGAGTGTATCTCCCTGGGGCGAGCTCGCAGCCAGAGAAATAGACGTTCCCGCTATTGTCTCGATATTTATACACGCCGCCTTTTTCGGACGTGCACGTTTGCTGATTCTGCGGGGTCTGCGCTGGCAGCTTGGTGGCAGACTGCGGGACGTTCATCTGCGCTGCCGGGGCGCTGTACTTTTGTGCTGCGCATCCGGCGAGCAGAAGCGCGAATCCGACCGAAGCCAAGGCTATATTTGCATTTGCTTTTTTTGTCATATCGACTGAATGTTATGAAGAGCAATCAGCGCCTCCTGTGCGCCGTCGAGCTTAACCTTCATCTCCCCTGGGCCTTCGGGCCAAGACCAATATCCAATATGTGCCACACCCCCGTTATCGATAGCAAACAATGCGGTATTTGCCCGCTCACCGCGCAGAATTCCGTCGCGCCCTGATTCAAGAGACGCCCCATCGTTAACTCTGATCGCAAACGATTTTCCTGGGTAGTCGTGTTTATTTATGGTGATCGACGGGCCGATCCAGTCGCGGCCCCCGGTCTTCCTTAAGTACCCTATTCTGAGGCGCCCTCCTCCGGCGTATGGTCCATACAGCCCCGTTTCTGTGTTGTTACGTCCCGTGTGATTATCTGCCTCGACGGAGCTATCCTTTGTTCCGTGCCCGCGAGGTGCTAGAGCACTTGAGCCATAAAGTAGCCACTCGCGGAAATCACAGTCATCCTGCTGACAGCCGACCGAGAGCCTGATTGCCGATGAATATCCGCCTGCACAAGAATGCCCGCACCACCCCGGCGATTCGTCGTGAACTGCAAGCCTCGACGTTGCCGAGCAAGGTCCTCGCCGCCCAGTACAACCTCTCGGTCCAGACGGTGAAGAAGTGGCGGCGACGCACCGCAGTCGAGGATGCCTCGCACCGCCCACACCGGCTCTCAACGACGCTCTCGCCCGCGCAGGAGCTCCTCGTGGTGGCCCTGCGTCAAACGCTGTTGCTGCCGCTCGACGATCTGTTGGCGGTTACCCGCGAATTCATCCACCCCGAGGCCTCGCGCTCAGCACTCGATCGCTGCCTGCGTCGCCACGGGGTCTCCAACCTCAAGGCGCTGATCCCGCAGGATGCGGATACCGCAAAGCGCCCGGTGAAGACCTTCAAGGACTACGCGCCTGGCTTCGTCCATGTCGACGTCAAATACCTGCCCCAGATGCCCGATGAAGACCGGCGTAAATACCTCTTCGTGGCGATCGATCGCGCCACCCGCTGGGTCTACGTCGAGATCCTCGACGACAAGTCAGCCGCTTCGGCCAGTGGCTTTCTCGAGCGCCTGATCGCCAAGGCGCCGTTCACCCTTTCCAAGATCCTCACCGACAACGGTAAGGAGTTCACCGACCGGTTCTGCGCCACGGGCGAGCGGGCGCCGACGGGGGAGCATCGCTTCGATCAGGTCTGCGCCCAGCACGCCATCGAGCATCGCCTGACCAAACCCAGAACCCCACAGACCAATGGCATGGTCGAGCGCTTCAATGGGCGTATCGCCGAGGTGCTGGCCACGACACGCTTCGACTCCTCCCAGAGTCTGGAGCACACCATCACCCGCTATGTCCAGGTCTACAACCAGCACATTCCGCAAAAAGCACTCGGGCACATCGCCCCGATTCAAGCCCTCAAGGATTGGGCTGAGAAGCGTCCCGAACTATTCAAAAAACGCGTATACAATCTTCGGGGACTTGACACCATGTTCGTATCACCACAATAATCCTAGCTTTACCTTCGCCCAACCCATGCCCCTTGGCGCATCGCGCCGCACCGGCTGCACGCCCAGATTTTATGGCCTTACAGACTGATTCTGGCGAAGCGCCAGTCGTGGCGACCAATGACGCAGAGGATGCGGCGCAAAAACAGCATCAAGCGCCTGGATTCAAAGCGCCGTGGCGGACTGCTCATCCTCGACGATCACGCGATATCGAACTTGCTCGATAGCCATGCTCATGTGGCCTCGGCCTGAATGATGTGCTCGGCGGCCTCGTCGGCGCTGTGAACCGGGCGCACGCGCAGCGATTGGCGATCACCGGCTTTTTCCAGATCCTTGAGCGCGGCGTGGAGGTTATTGATCGAGCCATCGGAGAAGGCGGGGTCATCGTCGCGCGGGTGGTAGAGCAACAACTCGTAGCCTTGAGGATTGCTTGGCGCCGAGGCATGCCTGCTGTCGCGCAGGTTCTCGAGGTCCCAGAGTTTGGCTTTCGCCGCTTTCACCTGATTGGAAAGGTTCTTGCTGGGAATCAGCCGGCCAAGCTGGGCAGCTAAACGCATGCCTAGGAAATCGAATCGCGTGGTCGAGCCCCGCTCGGTGAGGCGCACGGAATTCATGAAGTAACTGTCCAGCAGGGGGTTGCGTAAGGTGACGGCGTGCCTGACTTGAGTGGTCCAGCGCTCGGCACCATCATCCGGCGGGTCGGCGTCGTCCTCGCGTGCCTCCGGTGAAAACGCAGCCATCGAGGCCAGGAAAGCATGATTGCGCGCTAAAAGGCGCTGCATCATCGCAAGATCGGTGACGTGGCCGCTGGATATCTGCCCAAGCTGCATGCCGTGCAGTGGCGATGACCAAGTCTGCAAGGGGTTTCCGCTCTGGAGGTGTCGCTCTAGGCTTTCGATGCCCAGCCGCACGAATCCGATGAGGGTGGTGGATTGTTCCCCGAGCATGCAGGCGGCGAGTTCATCGCTCAGGATCTGCGTCACGCTCCACTCGTTTTGCCCTCCGTGAGCCGCTACGGCGATACAGATGCGTTCTCCAGAGCCGGTGATAGGCTCAAGAAAGAGGGGAGCCCCGGTCGCGGCATAGGCCGGGAGTGGGGGGAAGAGTGAGAGGTCGACGCTCATAGTTTCAGGCTGGTTTGTGGGTTATGGCGCTCCATGAGGGACGGTAAGAGTGTAGCGCGCGCGCCGAGAAATGAGAGCGCTTCACGGGCGCGCTCGGCCATGCCGATCATGGCACAGCGGGAGGCTTCATGGGCCTTTTGCGAGTCGATCCTGCGATAGGACTGGCTGCGGGTCTGTGCCAGTTTCTCAAGCCGTTTAGGTTCCAGTTCGCCAGGAAGTTGGTGGATGATTTCGGCAAGCAGGTTTCTCACCTCCGCGCTTGGCGGGGGGACGGGCCGGCTTGGAGGCCAAGCACCCAGTGAGCGCGCATGATCTATCAGTGCCCAGCCGGTGACCTGATCCCAAAGGATGTTGCCGGTATTGCGGTCGGGGTTGGCGATCCACTCATCGAAGACGGCGACGTCATGAAGCATGGGCCAATCGGAGAGGCCGTTGATGGCGGTCAGGTAAGCCGCATCGATAAAGTGTTTCCATGAGCGCATGCCGGCATCCTCGCTGCCGATCAGTATTCCGCCTCCAAGCAGTCGCTGCGGGTCATGGACAAGATAGGCGCGCGGGATCGGAAGCTCAAGTGCGCGTCCAATGACGGCGCACAAGCACTCGGACAAGATCTCCTCGTTGGTTGCCCGCTTCAGATACACGCGGATATCTCCCGCGTGGGTGAGGACGTCACCGTGCCACAGCTCGGAGACGTTCCCCAGGTCCTTGACCGGCCGAGGCGTGATCAACAGGGTCGCGACTCCGACCGGCTCCATGCATCACTCCTTGCGAGCGGCGATACGCTCCGCGATTTGATTGAGCAGCTCCAGGTCAGCGTCCGTCAGCCGTTTATCCTTGGCGGCCTGGGCGATGCGCTCTAAAGCCGTTCGCGAACGAGGCGAGGCGGCTTCGAGCAGGTCGTCAAGGGCGGAGGGAAAGGTGTAGGTGCGCTCAGCCCCCTGGCCGGTGTCGATTGGCGCGCTGTCGTCGTGGGGTTGGTCTGTTTCGATAGCGGTACCCCAAGGCGGTTTCCCCCCTTTCTTCCAGTCTGGGCTGATTTCAGCATGGTCTGACGCGAGCCAAGACAACGGGGCGCCGGTTTTCTTTGAGAGCAGTACTAGGTTTTCGGTGGTTGGCGCTGTTCTGTGTGCTGCGCGCCGCGACTCCCACATAGATACAGCGTTTCTGCTGATACCGCCGCATGCCTCTCCGATCTGCTCTTGCGTGAAGCCAGAGTAGATCCGCGCCGCCTTGATTCTTTCCCACATGTTTCTACCCATAGCCAATAGCATGTAAGCGTGCCTTACAAAAGTCACGACAGCCTTGCTTACCCTCAAAAGGTAAGTTAGGCTTACCTCATGAAAGCGCAGAAAGACATCACTCGCGATCTCGTCAGAAGTCTTGGTGGTCCCGTGAAAGTTGCGGCCTTAATTCGTGAGGCGACAAGTAAGCCGATCACGTCTCAAGCAGTGAGCCAGTGGAAAGCGATTCCAAACGGATATCGCAAGATCCTCGCTGATGGGTCTGGCGGACTGCATACCGTCGAAAGCCTGAGCCCAGATATCTTCGGCCCGATCCTGATCGGCCAGACCGGGAAGAGGGCGGCCTGATGCCAGCTTTCGCCCTCGTTCTCCTGTTCCTCACCTTCTTCGTCGGCGGCGTCGCGGTCGGCGTCGGAATCGCTGAGACGGCTGCCCTTCAGAGCGGGTGTGCGTGTCCGTCAACGTCAGCTCAACCGGAGCAAACCACATCATGCTGAACCGCCAATTCTCACCTGAAGGCCTACCCGCGCTGCGCGAGGCGTCCGCCGATGTGCAGCGTTACCTCCCTCCCGAGCAGCTCGCCGAGCTGGAGGCATTCCTGCATCGCCTGATCGAAAGCGCGAGCAGGCCGAGGCCGCCAGCTAGCAAGTCTGTGACGCCAGAGGGGCGTTTCTGCCCCGCCGAACTGGCCGAGGGGCATCGCAAGGCGGCTCAAGGGGTACTGAATCTGATCGAGCGGCTCGTCCGGCCTTACCCGACGCATAGCCAGGCCATGCCCAAATACGTTCGGAAGACCAATGCCGATTTCCTCAGTGGCGACGGCTTCATTCTCGGCGCGGTCAAGAATGGCGTTGTCGATTGGCAGCCTACCTGTTTAGGGCTGCTTCTTGACTACGGTTTTACGTCCAGCCAGATAGAAGGAATGGTCGTCGATCGGATTTACCGCTTCGACTTCACCTTCAAGCTCGTACTCGATAGATGAGTTGTACGGCACATCGGGTCCGCTTAAGGGCTTGAATGTCTGTGATTTCGCGAATGACGTATTGATTGCTGTCTTCATCAACGACAGTGAATTCATCAGTGACTTTTTTCATTGCCTGGATCCTTGAGCGCGAATAGGTGGAATCAAATGCAGAGCGGACAACTTCATTTCGCCATCGTGACCGGTGCGCCAGGAGAGGACATCGAGGTCCGCAGCTTGCGCAACGGAACCGAGCTGGCACTGTCGGCCGAGGAGGTTCCCCTGCTGGCGGCGGCACTGCTGAATGCCACTGCGGCATCAGCCGGTCCGCCGCAAGAAGTCCACGCCAACCTGAAGCTCGATCTCGACGCACGCCCCTTCGAGCTATTTGCCGAACTGCTTCAAGGTGCGCTTCAGGCCCGCGAGGGAGCGGTCGATCTTCCCGATCTCCCGACGGAACTGGTCCGTGTCGAGTCGGATCACGGTGCCGCAGCCGCAGGTGAACTGCGAGTGACCTTGTATCCATCCGATGCTCTTCTTCGTTTCGCGGCCGCAGGTCGGGCAGCCGATGCCGATCTCGGTGGAGTCTAGAAAGCTCATGGAGGTTTCCCTCTATCCCTCGGGCTCATCCGGTATCGGGCAGCCCATGACCGCACGCGCGATCGGCTCCTCGACATTGATCTCGCAGACCGACTCGGACGAGCAACGCGCCACGCGCCAGCCGGTTGGTGTGCTGAGGTATTCCACCTCGACTTGGGCGGCGATGTTGTGGCAGTGGATAAGGCGGGTTTTCGACTCGATTCGCAACGAAGCCATCCTGTTTCCTCCTCGCGGTGCAGTTCCCGCCGGAGCGTATCGCACACGCCTCGAAAATGCCTCGTTATCGATCCTGGAGAAATGACATGTCTGAGCATTTGAACCGCGCGATCTACGACACCGCCCACGATTTTCCGGGTGGAGTGCCGGCGCTCGCCAAGCGGATGAGCACCCACACGGGGACGCTGTTCAACAAGGTCAGCCCGACCCATGAGGGGCATCGGCTCAACATCTATGAGGCGCTCGCGATCCAGCTCATTACGGGGGATTTGCGGATCCTCCATGCCCTGGCAGCCGAGCTCGGGCAGGGGTGTGTGACGCTTGGCGATTTCAGCGACTGCTCGGATAACGCGTTGCTGGACCTGATCCTGCGCGTCGGCCAGGCGCGGGGGGAGACGGATGCGGAGATCCGCCGTGCGCTGGCGGACGGGCGCGTCGAGCGTCGCGAGTACGAGTCGATTCGCTGCCGGGTGCAAGAGGACATCCGCGCGAATCTGGAGATGCTGACCCGATTGGACGCGCTCGCCAAGGCCGACGAGGAGGCTCAGGAGCGGAAGCGGCTACGGGCTGTTTCGGCATGAGCCACGCCTGTCGCTGCGAGCGCTGCCGCCCGGACGATCCGGAGCCGACCGATACCGAGGCTTTCAAGCTCGCCTGTCTGGCGCGCTATGTCTTGACCCAGGCCGATCCGCGCGCCTGGCTCGATCGCTGGCGCCACAAGCACGGCCCGTCACTGACGCAGCGGCTGCGCGAGGCGATGCGGCGAGAGTGGATGGGGAGGAGGGCGGCGTGAATCCAAAGCGGCCCATCATGCGCTATCACGGCGGGAAATGGATGCTGGCCCCCTGGATCTGTTCGTACTTGCCGGCGCACCGCACCTATGTCGAGCCGTTCTGCGGCGCGGCCAGCGTCCTGATGCGCAAGCCGCGCTCCGCCATGGAGGTGATCAACGATCGCAACGGCCGTCTCGTTTCCGCCCTGCGGGTCATCCGCGACCGGGAGGGAGCCCGGGAATTGGCGCGTCTACTGAGTCTGACGCCCTATGCCAAGACTGAGTTCGAGGCGGCCAGCGAGACCGCTGACGATCCGATCGAGGATGCGCGGCGGTTGCTCGTGCTTGCGGGGCAGGGGCACAGCGGAACCGGCGCCACAGGACTCGGCGGCCCCCGCCGCACCGGATGGCGTCGCGGCGATCGCGGGACGCAGTCGACCAGCGCCCGGGATTGGGCGGGGCTGCCCGATCATGTCCAATCCTGGTGCGACCGGCTCTGCGGCGTCTACATCGAGAACGCCGAGGCGCTGGAGGTGATCGAGCGCTACGATCGCCCGGATGCACTCTTCTACGTCGACCCTCCGTACCTTCACTCGACGCGCGGAAAGAAGCGCGCCTACCACTACGAAATGACCGACGACCAGCATCGGGCGCTTGCCGAGCGCTTGCGCCGCACGGTCGGTGTGGTCGTCATCAGCGGCTATCCGAGTGCCCTCTACGATCGCGAGCTCTATGCGGACTGGCAGCGTGTCGAGCGTCCTGTCTGGACCGGGCGCGGCACGTCGGCGTGCGAGGTCATCTGGATCTCGCCCAACGCGAGACCGGCGGATCTGCCGCTGTTCGCGGTCCACGGGACGAGGGCAGCATGAGGGACTACGGCCGCATTCACACCAAGTTCTGGGAACAGCCGGAGATCTCGGAACTCAGCCTCGAAGGGCGCTTGTTGGCGGTCTATCTGCTGACCAGCCAGCACTCGAACATGCTGGGCTGCTATCGGCTCTCCACCGGCTACGTCATGGACGATCTGAGGCTGCCGCACGATACCGCCGAAGCGGCGTTCGCGGAGCTAGAGACGATGGGATTCCTGCATCGCTGCAGGGCCACCGGATGGGTGCTGTTGCCTAAATACCTGAAATACAACCCCGTCGAAAACCCCAATCAGGCCAAAGCCGCACTGAAGCTGGTCGACAAGGTTCCGTCCAAGGCGGCCTTCATCCCTGCGCTACAGGCGTCGATCCAGCGCTATGGCGGCAAGTACGTTCACACCCTCCTGTCCTCCCCGCTCTTCGCGGTCGCCGTGGTCGGTCAGTCCGGCGGTGCTGATGCCGCGTGTCCGGGGTGGGACGCTTCACTGCGGAGTCCGGCGCATTCGACGGCCAGTGAAATGGGGGCGTCACATCACCCTGCAGCAGGGCAGGGTGTCGGGACAGTGCCCGAGCAAGCCAAGATCCGGGAAGGAGCGCATGAGGGGTTAGACGATGGTGCTGGGCAGGGTTGCTCGAAGGGTTCGGCGAACAGTTCCGGGAAGGCTTCGGGGAAGGGTTCCGTAAAGGGTTCGAGTAAGGGTTACCCAAACCAGGAACAGGAACAGGAACAGGAACAGGAACAGGACACTGTTCCTGATAGCTCTGAGTTGTTGGAGAGGGATGGTGGAATGCGCGCGGGCTCACGCGGCGCGCGCCTCTCCATCCAGGAATTGCCGCCGGATTGGCGAGCGTTCGCAACGAAGACCCGTCCAGAGCTGGATGCGGATTTCTGCTGGGAGAAGTTTCGCGACTACTGGGTCGCGGTACCGGGGGCGAAGGGCCGAAAGATCGACTGGGCAGCAACCTGGCGGAATTTTGTGCGCAATGAGTTTTCGAGGGGGGGTAGCCATGGCCATGCAGCACGTCAGCACCACGAGTCGGCCACCGATCGGCGGTCGCGAATCAATGCCGAGCTCATCGCGGAGGGGCTCAGAGCCGCTGGATCTGAAATGGATTAAGCAGCTCTTCGCCCGCTTCGCAACGATCTGGCCGCAGGCCTGGGCTGACCGCATCGCCTCGGTGAGTGTCTTGAAGAACGGTCTGGAGATGTTCGAGACCGAATGGGCCGAAGGGCTCGCGGGTCTGTCCGGCGAGGACATCCGGTGCGGCATCGCTTGGGTCAGGGCCAACAGCGGTTGGCCTCCGAGCATTGCCGAGTTCCGCTCGGCTTGCCGGGCGGGGATGACGGCGGAGCAGCGTGCCTTCGCCGCTCGGCTCTCGGAGGCCGAGTCCGACCGGCTGGCGCTGCCCTCGATGACGCGGGCCGAGCAGTTGGCCAAGGGGGCGAAGAAGGCGAGGGCGATGCGCGAGGAGGCGGCCCGGCCAAAGTCCATCGCTCGTAGCCAGGAGAATATCCGCCGGGGACGCTGGACGCCTGAGATGGAGGACGCCTATCGGCGCTCGATGCAGCATCTGGGGCTGCGCTACGTCGCGCCGGAATGGCCGGAGGCCTCGGCATGAGGCGGACTTCCGCCCTCGAGGAGACCCTGGCTTGGCAGATCCGCGCGGCCCGGCTGCCGGCGCCCGAGCGCGAGTTTCGCGCTGTGCCGACGCGCCGTTGGCGGATCGACTTCGCCTGGCCCGCGCAGCGGGTTGCGCTGGAGGTCGAGGGCGGGATCTGGATGCAGGGCCGCCACACGCGCCCCAAGGGCTTCGAGGGCGACTGCGAGAAGTACAACGAGATCGCGCTGCAGGGATGGCGCGTGCTGAGAGTGACCGGCGACATGGTCAGGGACGGGCGGGCCTTGCGGCTCGCCGAGCGGGCGCTGGAACGATGCGACGAGCGACGCGATGTCGCCCAGGAGTGATTGAGATGAACGACGTTTGGACGGATGCGGTGGTGATCGGCGAGGCCACGCTGTACCTGGGCAACTGCCTGGAGATCCTGCGGGTGCTGCCCGAGGTGGATGCGGTGATCACCGATCCGCCCTATTGCAGCGGCGGCCTGCATGCCGGCGAGCGGGCGAGGGCGCCCGAGCAGAAATACGAGCACGGCGGACAGGCGCTCAAGCGCGGCACCTTCGCGCACGACGCCAAGGATCAGCGCTCCTTCACCTCCTGGTGCGCGGAGTGGATGACCCGTCTGCCGCTACGCGAGGGCGGCTATCTGCTGGCCTTCATCGACTGGCGCAATCAGCCGGCGATGGCCGATGCGGTGCAGTGGTCCGGGCTGATCTGGCGCGGAACCTGCCCCTGGGACAAGGGCCTCGGGGCGCGTGCGCCGCACAAGGGCTACGCCCGCCACCAGGCCGAGTACATCGTGTGGGGCACGCGCGGTCCCTGCCGTCCGGTGGAGCTGGGGCCGTTTCCTGGCGTCTACCGCCATCCGGTGCGCCCGAGCGACAAGCACCACCTGGCCGGTAAGCCGACGCCGCTGATGGACGAGCTGTGCCGCTGGGTGCCGCCTGGAAGCCTGATCCTCGATCCCTTCATGGGCTCGGGCACCACCGGCGTGGCTGCGGTGCGCAGCGGTCGGCGCTTCATCGGCATCGAGATCGACCCGGTCCACTTCAAGACCGCCCGCCGGCGTTTGATGGAGGCGCAGGAGGGGAGCAAGCGCGATGAGACGAAACTGGTGGAGGCATGATCAACATCGAACTCGACGGCCTGAATGCCGTCATCCGACGATTCGAGCAGCTCAGTGCCGACATCAAGCCGGCGGTCGCGGCAGGCATTAACCGCACCATGGACGCGATGGAGCAGCATGAGCTCGTGGCCATGGAGCGCGAGCTGGATCGTCCGACGCCGTTCTCGCTGAACGCGATCCAGATCTTCAAGGCCCGTGCGAGTCGGCTTGATGCGGTGCTGTTCGTCAAACCGATCCAGGCGCGCTATCTGAAGTACGCGATCAAGGGCGGCTTGATCCCGGTGAACATCACGCCGACCCGGGCGGCAAGGCTGAACAAGTTCGGAAACCTGCCAGGGAAGCGGCGCGGCCTTGAAGGGATCGCCGGCAAGGCGCGGACGAAATTCGTTGGAGAGGTCAATGGGATCTATGGAGTCTGGCAGCGCTATGGGCGCGGCGGATCGAAACTCAAGCTGCTGGCCAAGATCGAGCGGGAGGCGGAGCGATCGAAGCGGTGGGAGTTCTACGAGACTGGTCAGAAGGTGGCTCGGGACCGGCTGGTGCGCGATGTCGTGCGGGCGCTGAGGGATGCGGGATGATTGTACGGGTCCTTTCTGAGGCTGACGAAAGCCCGCAGGTTCGCGGCTCGGGGTTCCGGTATTTCTCGCCCCCCATAGGTTGTTGTTGGTGACCGTCAAGCCCGCGTCCATTCCTCTCCAGCAGCGCTTGCTCTGCAACAAGGCAGAGCTGGCGGAGGCCTTCGGCAAGTCCGTGGTATCGGTTGACCACTGGCTGCGCCGAGGCTGCCCGTATGTGCAGCGGGGCGAGCGCGGCCGCGCCTGGGTGTTCAATATCATCGACGTCGCCGAGTGGCGCTTCGGTGCCAAAGGCCCCGAGCAGCAGGATCAGGACCCGGATTCTCTGGCGCCCAAGGACCGTCTGTACTGGTACCAGGGCAATCGCGAGAAGCGTAAGGACGCACTCGACGCCGGCGAGCTCTACGAGCGCGGCCCCACCCTGCAGGCGATCTCGACCACGCTCGCGGTGCTGGTCGAGCAGATCAGAGCGATCCCCGACCTGCTCGAACGCCGTGCCGGAGCAACCCCGGAACAAGCCGAGCGCGCGGCCGATGAGATCGACACCCAACTGGAGGTTGCGAAGCAGACCCTGCTCGCCAAGCTTGCCAAGCTTGCTGGCGGTCGTGATACCGAGGAGGTCGCCTGATGGGGGTTGCAGAGTACGCAGACATCCACGCCGACCTTGCAGGCTCGCTCGATGCCCTCAACCGCCCACGGCGTATCCCGGTCTCACAGGGCGCGGCCGAGACCCTGCACCTGGACGATAAGGGCGGCTACTCAGGCCCGTGGCGCGCCGACGAGGTGCCCTACATGATCGAGCCGATGGACATGCTCGCCAGCCGCCAGCATCAGGCCGTGTGCTTTGTCGGGCCGGCCCGCTCCGGCAAGACCGCCGCCCTGGTGCTTGGCTGGATCGCCCATGCCCTCACCAACGATCCCGGCAGAATGATGGTCATGCACATGAGCCAGGAGAAGGCCGACCTCCTGTCCAAGCTGGACATCGACACCGCGATCGACGCCTCTCCCGCGCTGCTGGCGCTGAAATCCTCTTCGCGGCATGACGACACCATCCGCCTCAAGATCTTCCGTCACGGCATGGCCATCCGTCTCGCCTGGCCGTCCCGCTCCGAGATGGCCGGCACCACCTACCGCTATGTGGCCATGACGGACTACGACCGCTACACCGAGCAGCGCGGCATGGGCGGATCCATCTTCGACTCGGCCTCCAAGCGCACTCAAACCCTCATGTCGCGCGGCATGGTCCTGGTCGAGTCCTCGCCCGAGCGCACCATCTCCGATCCGAGGTGGTCCCCAGCATCGCCCCACGAGGCCCCTCCATGCGGCGGCATCCTCGGCATCTACAACCGCAGCGATCGGCGGCGTTTCTACTGGCGCTGCCCGCATTGCGGCGAGTGGTTCGAGGCGGCGCCGGGGCTCAAGCTGTTCTCGCGCCTGCCCGGTCTCGACACGCTACGCAGCATGGTCCGCACACTCGATATCCGCCAGTTCGCCGCCGATCATGCGCGCATCACATGCCCGCATTACGGCTGCGAGATCGAGCACGAGCAGAAGTTCGTTATGAATACCGCTGGGGTATGGGTCCCCGAAGGGCAGAACATCGACGCGAAGGGCGCGGTTTGCGGCCCGGCGCCAACCGCCTCGATCGCCGGTTACTGGCTCGGAGGCGTCGCAGCCGCCTATCAGTCCTGGCAATCCCTGCTCGAAAACTATCTCCAGGGCGTCCGCGAGCTGGAGCTAACCGGCAAGGAAGAGACCCTCGAAGCCAAGACCTATGTCGACCAAGCCATGCCCTATTTGTCGGTCTCCGCCCGCAAAGCCGGCGACATCGACCACATCGACGCCCGCCAGGAGGACTATCCGCGCTACATCATCCCGGCGGGTGTGCGCGGCCTGCTCGCCCTGGTCGACACGCAGAAGTGGTCCTTCGAGGTCGCCGTCATCGGTCACGGCGTCGACAACGAGCGCTGGTTGATCGACCGATTCTCGATCCTGGAGACACCAGCCGGGGAGAAAATCCAGCCTCCGGTTTACATCGAACATTGGGACGTGTTGCTCGATCGCGTCATCAATGCGACCTACAAGCTCCCGGACGGACGCGAGATGCGCGTCCACTTCACCGCGATCGACTCCGGAGGTCACCACGACGCCCGCTCGAAAAAACAGGCCGACCAATCGGAATCGACCCGGCGCGCCTACGACTTTTGGCGCAAGCAGCGCCGCGCTGGCCTCGGTCATCGCCTGCGCCTGCTCAAGGGCGCCTCCTCCGCGACGGCGCCGCTCGTCCACGAGAGCTACCCAGAGGCCCGCAAAGACCGCCACGCTGGCGCGCGCGGCGACATCCCGGTCCTGATGCTCAACGTCGACCGGCTCAAAGACGCGCTCGATCTCGACCTGCAGCGCGAGGTTCCCGGCCCCTCCTACATCCATCTGCCCGCATGGCTACCGAAGCACTACCGCGAAGAGATCAAGGCCGAGCAGAAGGGCCAGGATGGGCGCTGGCACAAGATCGGCAGCCGACGCAACGAAACCTGGGACCACCTGACCTACGACAGCGCCCTATGGCTCCACCTCGGCGGCGACAAGGTGCGCTGGGAGGCGCCACCCGCCTGGCTGCGCGACTGGGACGCCAACCCCGAGATCATCACCGCAGAGCAGCGACGGGCGTTGAAGGCCGGGCAGGTGAGCCCGAAACGCGCGGCGCCAAGCAACCAAAACACGACATTCGGCAAACCAGGCTGGGGGCTTTGATGACCGCTGACACAATCGATCGCGCCCACGAGCTGCGCACCATCATCACTCGCGTCGTGCGCGAGTCCACCGGTATGCATGAGCGGTTGGCGCTGCCCATTGCTCAGGCGGTGACGGTCGAGCTTCAGCGCCGCTACGGCGGCCAGCCGCTCGACGTGCCGGCGCCGAGCAAGGACGACCGCAACCAGGCCATCATCGACGCCTGGAATCTCGGGACTCCAGTGAAAGATCTGGGTTCCAAGTTCGGCGCGAGTCGATCCACCATCTATCGCGTCATCGGGCGTCGGGCGGGGTGAGGCTGAGGCATGCGGATGGCCTCGGGGAAGCCGGCGTTCCCGAGCAGGCTGGAGGCGGGTACGGTTTAGGCAGCGGAGGTGAGTGGTGGCCGTACCCCTCGCGTACCCCGATGCCTCTTCGATATGATCCTCGGGCGTAACGCGAGCTTCCGGCGAGGCTTCACCAAGGTGGCTCCGGTGACTTGATGAGCAAGTTTCGGCCGAGCGGTCGGATCGATCGCGGTAATCCGAGGTCAGCGAATGCCGAGTGGCTATCACTATCCCAACCTGAACCCAGAGAAGGCCCTGATCTGGCGCATCGTCCACCGGGACAATCTGCCGTGGATCCTGGGCAACGGTCTTCATTGCCCCGGCTCGTCGGTGCAGGCGCCCGGATATGTGTCGATCGGGAACGCCGACCTGATCAGCCGGCGGACGCATCGGATCGTGCCGATCGCCCCTGGAGGACGGCTTTCCGACTACGTGCCGTTCTATTTCACGCCCTTTTCTCCCATGATGTACAACATCCACACCGGGAGAGGCGGCGTGGTGCGACGGGCGAACGAAGAGATCTGCATCCTGGTCTCGAGCATTCACAAGATCAGCGCCATGGGGCTGGGTTTCGTGTTCTCCGACCGGCATGCCTATGTCGAGCTGGCCCAGTATTTCAACAGCACGGAGGATCTGGGCAAGATCGACTGGCCATTGCTCCAGGCGCGGAATTTCTCACGCAACCCGGACGATCCCGGTCAGATCGAACGCTATCAGGCGGAGGCCCTGATCTACCGCCATCTTCCCATCGACGGACTGCTGGGAGCCATCTGCTATACCGAAACGATGAAGACGCATCTGGCCGCGATGGCCCAATCTGAAGGTCTCGCGCTGGAGATCCACGCCATGCCCCAATGGTATTTCTGATGATCCGATTCACGACAGGCAATCTGCTGGAGGCCCGGGCCGAGGCGCTGGTCAACACCGTCAACACCGTGGGCGTGATGGGCAAGGGCATCGCGCTCATGTTCAAGGAGCGCTTTGACCAGAATTACCGCCTCTACGCGGCGGCCTGCAAGGCCAAGGAGGTGCGGACCGGCAAGATGTTCGTCACCGAGGTGCAGGAACTCGACGGCCCGCGCTGGATCGTCAACTTCCCCACCAAGCAGCACTGGCGCTCGCCCTCGAAGCTGGAATGGATCGTCGAGGGGCTGCAGGACCTGCGGCGCTTTCTCATCGAGGAGCGAGTGCAATCCGTTGCCATCCCACCGCTGGGAGCGGGCAACGGCGGACTCGAATGGCCGCTGGTGCGGGCGCAGATCGAGACCGCCCTGGATGGCCTGGAGACCGAGATCCTGGTCTTCGAGCCGACGCGGCAATACCAGAACGTCGCCAAGCGCTCGGGTGTCGAAAAGCTCACCCCGGCACGCGCCCTCATCGCCGAGTTGGTGCGGCGCTACTGGGTGCTGGGCATGGAATGCAGCTTGCTCGAGATCCAGAAGCTGGCCTGGTTCCTGGAGCGCGCCATCGAGCGCTGCAACCCCGGCGACAATCCGCTCAAGCTCCAGTTCGTCGCCCACAAATATGGCCCCTATGCCAACCGGCTGGAGCACCTGCTCAACAACCTGGACGGCAGCTATCTGCATTGCGACAAACGCATCAGCGATGCGGCGCCACTGGATGTGATCTGGTTCGATGACGCCCGCAAGGAGCGCGTGAGCGCCTACCTCAAGAGCGAGGCCAAGGCATATGCCGAGGCCCTGGAGCTCACTGCCGACCTCATCGACGGCTTCGAGTCGCCGCTCGGCATGGAACTGCTCGCGACCGTGGATTGGCTGGTGACCAGGGAAGGCGTCGCACCCTCCGTGCCCGCCCTACGCGAAGGCTTGCAACGCTGGCCCGGCGGTCCCGAGGCGGCCGAGCGCAAGGGGCGGCTGTTCGATGACCGGGCGCTGGGGATCGCGGTGGAGCGATTGGGGCGGCAGGGGATGGTGTGACCCCTTCGCACCCTGGCTGGCATCACTGATGCGTCTTGACGTGCTCGCACAACACCGCGTCGATACGCGTCTGCCATCCAGGGCCTTCGGCCTTGAAGTATTCGACCACCTCCGGCGAGAGGCGAATGGAGACCGGTTGCTTGGTGGAGACGGCTTTCGGGCGGCCCGAGGATCGCTTCATTTCCGCCAGCGGGCGCAGCTCGGCCATCTCCTCGTCGGTCAGCTCATGGGTGTCGGGGTCCTTCGCAATGCCTTCGCGGATGCGGGCCTCCTCCTCCTCGGTGGCGATGCGGTATCGTCTACCCATCTTGTCTGTCACGTGCATAGTTCCTGACCTCTCTGGGTGTGGCCTCTCGCAGACTGATGATTCGGTAGTCGTCGTCACCTCTGTGGTGAGATGACGAGCTGCGCGGAGGCTCGGCACTATTTGACTGAGCAGGCTGGATCGGGACGGGGATGGGGTGCCGTGTGAGGCGGTGTGTCGGTGAGGTGGCTTTCATGACTCGGTGGTGAGGGGAGGGCGGGGTAAATACCCGCCCTTAGCGGATTAGGCGTCAGTCGTGTTCATGGTTTCCAGAAATGGTTGTCTCCAGCATGTACCAAAGAGCGCTGCCAAAGAGAAGGAGTACCAGGAAATACACCGTCAGTAGCTCTATCGGGCTAAGAATAGAGAAATGAGAAACCAAGTAACCAAACCATTCGGGATTAATCTGGGATATTGTCGCGACTAGAGAGGATGTGGCGACCATAAAGCTAGCGGCGATAACGAGCGCTCTCCCCCGATGTTGAAGAATTCCAATCAGAGCAAAAACCAAGAATGAAAGAATAATCGCTAGCAGCAATGGCGTGTATCGGGAAAAGCTCATGTCGCCGAAGCTGCTATACCACTCAGAGTAGGATCTAAAAACAAGCCATGGCACAAGTACAGAGAAGACAATTATTAGCGCTTCTCTCATTGGGTTATTCAATGGTCTTCCTGCCGCAATATGTAGAACAATAATCCAAATAAGTAGCGAGACTATCAGTAGTGCCTGAAATGTGTTGAAAACCGCCCACTTTGCACGAAAGCTAGAGTGGGTGATGAAATTACACTCTGTTTTCCATTGACCTGTATATTTTTTGGAAAACTCTTTCTCCACCAGTTCTTGGTATCTTGTGTTCGCGCTTCTCGCTTGATTCGACACCGCTTTGCGCATCTCTTCTAGAGATTGTGGCGTAATGCTCCTGTCCGGAAACCGAGCATTATCCACCAGTGTTCGCAATATTTGGCGCTCTGCGTAGAGGTTTTTTGCGATTAAATCGTCCGAAAAATGGGATGGCATTGGTGAACGATCACAGAAACCTTTTTCTGCGTCGTCAATAGTCAGCAGCAAAGAAATAGCAAGCAGGCAGAGCCCCAGAGAGTATGCAACAATTTTTCGCGTGCGGTTTAAACAAAGAAGCTCTTCTGGAAATGTGCGAATTAGAACAAAAGCAGCGATGGGCAGAAGAAACAAAAAGAACAGAACCTTCCCTGGATCTTGTGCTGCCTCAATTAGCCCATTGGTGAAACCTATTTTTTCACAGCGTAAAATCACGTCCAGCAAGCCTGACAGGCTGAGGAACGATGCTGCCCAGACCGCAAGTTTGTGCTTTTCAAGTATCATAAGTGAATTCCAGAAAATGCTTCTTGAGTCCAAAGTCGAGTAACCCGTCCCTGGCAGAGCCAATAAAACTGCTCCGTGCTCCTGCGTCAATGGAACGGAGCGCGTGGAAAATATGTCCGTCCCCTTTTCTCTTTTTCTCTTAGGTGGAGATCAATACCAGCCCAACTATCACGAATACAATTCCGGCAAGATTTTTTGCCGTCAGCTCCGCATTGAAGATAAAGGTAGACAGCAGGGCGATGGCCACAAGCCTAAATGATGTTATTGATTCTACAAATCCTGGGTTAGGTGCATCTCGAATTGCAACAATTTCGAAATAGTTAAAGCTTATAGCAAAGGCCGCCAGAACAACAAAAATCCACAGCGAAGATGCCGGCAATGAAAATGGGGCTTTCGCTATGAGCATAAAAGCAAAAAAGCCGGCCGTCACTAAAAGAAAAAAATAAAAATTGATGCTTATGGGGGAGATGTTATGGATGGTGAGCTTTTTGAACAGCAGCATCATGATGGTGATGCTTGCCGTTGCTATTAAAGAACTGACGACCCAGCTTGGCATGAGCTATAAGTAACGAATATTGGGGCTGAAATGCATTAGCTGCTGTGCTTGCGCTCTTCTTCAAGCCGTAATTTTTTGCAGAGTCTTTTGAAGCCTGTCGAGTAGCCCCGGCTCTGTGATAGTTTGTAAAAATGATCATCTGCTAATAGCGGGCGAAGAAGATCGTCAGTTGCATCGTTGGCAAATTCTTTCTGCATTAGCCCGTGTTTTCTTCCTATGTACATAGTTTCATGGATATTTAGCAGGACAAATCCCAGGTAAGATTTTCTCCATTGATCCTCATCTAGGCCTACGAGGTCGTGACCTATGTATTTTTTGTCTATCTCCATGTTCTCTTTGTTTGAAAGCACAAGCTTATTGTACTCATTCCAGGAGTCCTGAAATGATTTTGTGTATTGTGCGCGAGCGACTTGACGTCCTGATAATAAGACCGCAAGCCCAATAAAAACTTGTGCAAGAACCGAGAGGATTTTTAGGGTCTCATCTGTTCCTAATAAGCCCATCTGCCCTATTCTCCTAACGCTTTATAGTACAAATTGTTGGCTGATCAGGATCGGCTACCCGTTAGGGTTTTGTAGGTTGCAACGAAAATGCATTTCATGATGACGAGCGAGTCCTGCATCCTGAGGGTATTGCATAAAAATCCAATTGCAATTCATCGATTTGGCTATATTTGCTCACTTCACAGCAGATATCATGGAGACTCCGTATCGAATAAATATGTCGTCTCTATTTAGCTTCGCTAAAAAATCATTGATTCTGGTAATATCTTCCAGATTGGTATTTTTGGATAATGCGCTTCTATAAAATTTCACTTCACTTATTATGAATTTAGATAGAGTGTCAAGTTTTGTTTCTCTGTTGTTGAGTGGTTCAATAACCTTGTTAATTGATGTGAATCCTGCGGATGCAAGCATCTGAACACAAGCGCTGCCAATATTGCTTCTAGGTCCATGTGATTCGCAATAGGCCCGTACTTGATCGACTATCCAATCAAATTCAAGGGACGGAGGAACCGAGGTAAAACTCTCTAAATCAAGATCAATGATCCAAAGTTTGGCGCCAGGTTTCATTGCTTGCGATAAGGTGTTTATTATGTCTGATTTGTCGTCGGCGTGAAGTAATATATATCTCATTATGATTGCGTCGAAAGCTGTAATATTTTCTATGCTTTTTGGCCTTCTGGCATCTCCTATTGCGCATTTCATGTTGATGGTGCATTTAGATGAGGCGTTATCGACCATTGATGGATTGTTGTCTATTCCTGTAAATGAGATGTCATGGTGAGCAGTTGCTAATTCTCTCAGGAATGTTCCATCTCCAACACCGATCTCTAGTACTGTCTTGCAATCTTGCAGTCCATGATTAATTAGGAATGAATGATGATTTTTGAACTGCATTTCCACCTGAAGTTTTAGTTGTTCCTCAATTTCTCCGTTTTCGTCGCGCCAGTCTATCATATTGCCTCCCATTTATTCCCACTGGTGGATGATTTGGATATCTCTGAATTGTCTATTTTTAGGTGCTTGGATGCGCCTGCGTCATTGTAGATAAGGATATTGAAAAGATTGCTGTTTCTGTAATGGCGTGTTGTTTGGTTTCTCATTTTGCTGGGAATGGCGGTACTAAAATTGCAATATTCTGATTATGTATTCCATTTATCCATTTCTCATCGAGTAATTTCCCGTCATCCTGAGAAAAAAAGCTGCTAGTGTCTTGAGGTAAAATCTGTTCGCCCTGGTGGTTTTTTATTGGGCGGTCTGAGAGCAGGCACGGCGAGATCGCTTGAACTGAATCCCAAGTTTGATGGCATGATATGCCGCAGCGTATTTTTTGATGTTCAGATGCTCCTCCAATAATTACCGTAACAACATGAGGTTCTGTTCCGCGGCCAGGACGTTCAATAAAAATCAAACGATCCGAACGTATACCAACATCTGTATAGTATTCTGTTTTTGTTCCATCGTCACGTGTAATTGAAATTTTCCCTCTAAGAGTTCCTGTGCTCTCATTAGCAATGAGATTGTATTTTTGATATAGCCATCTTCGCTTAGAGTCCTCCAGTGAAGTATGATATAGATGCCATTCCCCCTGCCATTCTTTGGTGGATTCAGCATCTGAAGTTATGTTGTTCCCTCTTGTTAAAAGATCTAATAGATCGGTCGCCTCGTCTCCAAAGCTAAATGACACAATTATTGGTATAGATGCTCCAATTAAACCGCCACCTAATGCCGTGAATAGTGCGGCCCATCCTTCGCTCTTTAAAATGACCCCTATAACAATGCAGGCTGCCCCGAGTGCGGCTAACATCCAATATAATGAGACTCGAAAAAATTTCTTATGATTTTCTTGTTTGAAGTTGGCATCTTGCATAGCGTCGTTCCTTGTTTTTATGGCGTAGAAATTTCCTTTAATAATTATAATTCATCTGGACGAAGTATTAGGAAAATCATTCTGGGTGATTAGCTGTAAGCATCATGGCCAGTGGCCAGTGGCCAGTGGCCAGTAATTTCATTTCTTAATACTGCATACTTGCCCTGATCCCGTACACGAGCCTGCTGGCGAAGCATATCCGCCAACCTGTGTATCCGCCTAGCAGCCATTGACAGTTCCTTTGATCTAGGTCTAGTCTCGAACCGTCACGGCAAAATCCGTGGCCGGGTTTGGCGACCCGAACATCAGTAGGCGCGTAAGCGCCTCATCCGTCTGGCGCTTTTTTTGTGCCCGGACGGTCTCCTATGGCGTCCTGCGTGGGGAGATCTTCGGGTCTGCCGGTGTCCTACTGAGCCGGTTCGCCAACCCTGCGTGGGATCGCCGCCCTGTTTGGCGACAGGGCAGCGGTCAAAGCAACCGCATCAGTAGGAGTCATCTCATGGCCAACACTTCCCAGACCGTGACGGTCGAAACCTTGCCTGTCATCACCCACGAGGACGTTCGCGTTATCACGACCGAACTGCTGGCGAATCTCTACGGCACCGAGCCGAAGAATCTGCGGATGAACTTTGCCAACAACGAAGATCGATTCGTTTCTGGTAAACATTTCTTCAAGCTCGAAGGCGAACCACTACGAGAATTCAAGAGCTTGCACAAAGCCAATGATGTTGGCTTTGTGGAAATCTCCCCCCGAGCCAAGCACCTAACCCTCTGGACCGAACGCGGCGCCGCCCGCCACGCCAAGATGCTCGACACCGACGAGGCCTGGGAGGTCTTCGAGAAGCTGGAGGACTGCTACTTCGGCGTCGGCAAGGACCACCCCGCCACCTCCTTCCCCACCTACCAGCGCGCCCTGGTGACCATCGAGCACGGCAAGATCACCAGCATCCTGGACCTCGAAGGCTGCAGCCTGGTCGAGACCAAGGGCCTGTGGACGGTCCGCGAGAACCTGCGCATCGTGATCGACCAGCTGAGCTGGCTGCAGGGCGAGGCGTCCGGCGAAGCGCTGGAGCGGCGGCTGAAGCCGCTGGGCTGAATAGCGCCCTGAGCCGATCGCGGGCTGATCGATGATGGCGCGGCCAGGGAGGGCCGCGCGGCGTGGGCGGGGAGGCGGCTTGGCTAAGACGCCCTCGGTTGAGGCGGAAAGGAGCGCGCATCGAACAGGTGCATCGTCAACCGCCGCCACCAGCCGAGCCGGTGGATCGAGTCCGTCTCGCCCAAGGTTTGAGCCAGTTCGTTCTGGCAGGCGACCACCAAGGCTCCGAGTGTTGGCGGTTCCGAGGTCTCGATCTCCCGCACCCGAGCATCCCAGCCGTTGACGTCCTGCTCGGTGAAATCGCGTTCGCCCTGGCGGATCATCGTCCCCTCGATCTCCAGGAACTGTCGTGCCAACTCGCCATGCCGTCGCGCTCGATCGGCCAGGCCGAACACCAGGCCGATGGTCGAGGTGACGGCTACAGCCCCGGCGGCGAGCTTCACATAGAGATCTCCGCCCAAGCTCGCCAGGGCGCTCGAGCCGCCGAGAATGGCGACTGCCGTAATCGTCCGGTCCCAGAACGCGAGAAACCGTTCCCGCTTGCGGTGATACAGCACCGAGAGCTGCACGCGGTACAGTACCTGCTCGCGGCGGTTCCAGAGATAGTCGTCGTTTTCGCTCATGTTTTGCTCGGCGGTTTTGGTCGCGGCGGCGGAGCCGGCACGATCGGTGTCACGATCTTGCCATCGCGCCCGGAGTTCGGGCTATCACGTAGACCGCCTCCATTCCTGGAACGATCCGGCTTTGGCGGCCGAGGCGTCGGCGTTCGTGGTGGTTTGCTCATATCTCGAGGGTCCCTCAAGTCCAGTGTAGGCGGCCATCGCCACCCGCTCTAGCACGCGGCGTTCGCTCACATGCCCGCCTGCGCCTTCATTTCCTCGCGAATCACCCGCCGCAGCGTTTCCTCCATCTGCCCGTTGCGCCCGTCCTCGCGCATCGCCTCGTGCAATGCCTGGTTGATCAGCGTCTGATAGCCGCGCTCGCCGGCCTTGGCCTTGAAGTAGGCAATGACAGCGGCGTCGAGCATGATCGTCACCCGCTGCTTGCCGAGGTGCTCCTGTACGGCGGCCGCGAATTCCTCGCGGCTCGCGTCTTTCAGCCCGATCCGCAGCCGGGGCTCAGAGGTAGGAGAAGAAGTCTTCGATTTCATGGGGTTCCGCTTTGCGCATGGAGATGACGTGGATGCAGTCTTCCGACTCCGTATGGGTGATGACGACCACCTGAACGCCCAGTAGACCCGTGGTGTTGAACCGCTGCTCGTCGTAATCGACGCGGGCATCTTCACGGGTCAGGGTCGGGCCGGCAAACACCTGCTCCGCATCCGTGAAGTCCAAGCCATGCTTGGCGCGGTTGCTGCGACGTTTGCTGTTGGTCCAGGTGAACTCCATTCGCGAATCATGCATATCATTATATGCATAATCAACCATTGGCTGATTGCGGTGACGTAGCGGAGGGTGCGGTAGATGCCGGGCACCGTCGCCCAGAGGGACGAGGGCTGCCGCAAGGCCCGAACCGGGCTTCTGGACGAGCGGTTCTTGGACGGCAAACCCTTGAGTGATAGGGTTTTGCCGTCGGAGTGATGACCTGACGCCTTCAAGTCAAGATCACCCAGACCCAGCCCAAGGGGCTTTTTCGTGCCCCGATTCAACGAGCCAATCCACGGAGAAACACAGCATGTCTGACAAAGCGAACTTGCACCGCGCAGTCGACCGTTGCGCGGATTCCATCGAATCCTTCTCTATGGGTACCTATCTTGAGCACCATCATCTCCATCCACGGTTACGACATCCATTACGTCGACGGTGAGCCGACCATCCAGGATCTGGACCTGGCCAGGCGGCTTGGGTATGAACGTCCGCGAGCGATTCGTGATCTCATCAAACGACTTCTGAGAGAGAAAAAACTCAACGAAATCAATATTTGCCGCACCGTGGAGCAAACCCCTGGAGAATCTGGTAGACCGTCGGAGGTGTTTTATCTCGATGAATTTGCCAGCTTGAAAGTGACGGTGAAATCCGAGGCCGCCAAGGCTGACGAGATCACCGACGAAATCATCCAGGTCTTCATCGACGCGCGAAAGGGCGTGAAGCCGGCCGATTCGTCCAGCCAGTACGTCTACGATGTCGAGTTCCAGGTGGCTGAGGTCGCCGCGCGCATGCTGCGGATGTCCGACACCAGCAAAATCCGCATGCTCGCGTCCATCTGCGAAATCAAGGGCGTTCCCAGCACGTTCCTCCCGGTCTATGTCGACGAGCCGCTGGTCCGTGCGATGACCGCGCTGCTCAAGGAGCATGGCAGCTCGCTGTCCGCGAAGGCGGCCAATCTGGCCCTGCTGGATATGGGGCTCCTTGAGGAGTTGGAGCGCAAGGGCTCGAAAGGCGACATCAAGCGGTTCAAGAGCCTGACCGAGAAGGGAGTGCGCTACGGTCGCAACGAGACCAGTCCGCAGAACCCGCGCGAGACGCAGCCGCTGTACTTCGTGGATCGGTTCCCGGAATTGTTGGAATTGATCGAGACGCATCTGGCCAAGAACAAGGCCGCCTGAAACGGAGACAGGGAAGGGCCAGGGAGGGCTTTGAAATCGGGCATTGTCTCTCGAAATGAGACGCCGAAACCCCTGCATTTATCGCTCAAGGATCTGAAAACTCAACAACCACCAGCTAAAGCTGGTGGGTTGAAGCTACGGACTGAAAGTCCGGATACGGGTCGAT